>JAUCPZ010000168.1 GCA_030372995.1 Dehalococcoidia bacterium | reverse complement strand
CACAGCGCTGTCTCGTGGGCTCGGAGATGTGTATAAGAGACAGTCATGGTGATGATGCTGCTGGGCGTCCTGAGGGTGATCTAAGTCCGGTTACGCTGGGGAACCAGGATTCGAACCTGGGCGATGGGTTCACGGCCTTTCCGGCCTGCCGCCAGGCGACTAGTCCGGCGGCAGGCTGCGCGACGGCAAGGGCACGTGCCGGAGCCTGCCTCTTATTCTGTCTGACACCTGGGATGGGAGGTCATTGCACCCGAATCCCGGTGATTCGCCGAAACCCTGCCATCGTACCCCGGGGACCGCTCGGCTTCCTGTGAAGAAGATCGGCATGCCCCTGCCGCAGCGGCCATGCCGATCACTAATGATCAAAGAAAGCCGCCGATGTCCTGCAGTTCTAGTTCATACCTCCCTCGTAGAAGGTCATATCCTGAGTAGGGAGCATAGTCCAGGTGGTGCCGCCGTCGGTGGATGAGCCGCGCTGTCCGGCGTAGTAGTAGTTCTTGGTGTAGATACGGGTGGCGACGCAGTTAGCGGGGTCGCCGCCGTTGGCGGAGAGGACGAGGGCGTATTCGGTGCCCTGAGAGAGATTGCAGCCGCTGGTGAAGCGGAATTCATACAGGGCGAAGGTGCTGTAGGAAGGCTTGGGCAGGGTGATGGATGATGCGGCGAAGGTAGTGCTGCAGAGGGCAGAGCCTGTTGGCTGATGGTTCTCGTCGGTGTTATAGAGAGAGATGGTGATGGTGTAATCCGGGAGGCCGAGCTTGTAGAGGTAGAGGCCGGCGTACTCGAAGTAATGGGACTGAGCTGGGGTGAAGGTCTGGCAGAGCTGGTTGTTGCCGTAGACATAAGCTGCGGAGTTGGAGCTGGCGAAGGCGGAGTACCAGGGGTAGTCGCCCTCGCGGAAGGCGAGGTCGGGGCCGGAGATAGTGAGCCAGGTAGTGCCGCCGTCGGTGGAGCGGCCGCAGTCGCCGTTGTTGTAGCCGTCGACGGTGTTGGTCTGGAGAACGACATATCCGTAACTGCCGCTGGCGGAGAAGACCAGGGCGTAGGTGGTGCCGGCGGAGACCTGGTAGCCGGAGGGGAAGCGGTAGGAACGCCAGGCGGCCTTGGTGGTCAGAGATGAAGCCAGGAAGGTAGTGCTGCAGAGGGCAGAGCCTGTTGGCTGGCCGCTGCCGTCCACGTTATGGAGGGAGATGGTGACGGTGTAGGTGGGGCTGCCCACCTTATAGAGGTAGAGGGAGACGTAGTTGAGGTAGTGAGTGCGGGCTGGGGTGAAGGTTTGGAAGGCCTGGTTGAGGCCGGAGACGGTGATGCCCGGGGTAGTGGCGGTCTGGGATTCATGCCAGGGATCCTGGCCTTCCTTGAAGGCCATATCGGCGCTGGGGTTCATGGTCCAGGAGGCACCGGCGTCGGTGGAGGCACCGAGCTGGCCGCGGGTGTAGCCGTTGGCGGCGTAGGTACGGATGTTGATTCTGTTGGAGAGGTTAGAGCGGGTGCCGCCGGTGGCGGAGATGACGAGGGCGTAGGTGGTGCCGGCGGAGACCTGGTATCCGGTGGCGAATGGAAGAGTTCTCCAGGTGGTGAGTGAGGTAGGCAGGGAGCCGGCGTAGCAGGTGGTGGTGCAGAGGGGGCTTCCTGAGGGCTGGCCGGCGGAGGTGTTGTAGAGGGAGATGGTGATGATGAAGTTGGGCGTGCCTGTGCGGTACATCCAGAGGGAGGCGGAGTTGAAGTAATGGGACTTAGTTGGGGTGAAGGTCTGGCAGACCTGGTTGTTGCCGTAGATGTAGGCGGTGGAAGTGGCCCCCAACTGCCCGGTGAACTGCTCGTAGGTCCCGGAGGCGGAATAGGTGGGGGCGACATATTCAATGACGCGGAATGCACTGCCTAAGGAGACAGTCTCGCCTGAAGCGGTGGTGACCGAGACACTCCTGAACCCGGGTGCAGCATGGGAATCAATAGTGATGCTGGCCACGATCTGGGTGTCGCTGGTGGCGTGGAAACCATTGATGGCAATACCGGATCCGAAACTCAGAGACGTCACCGCATTGAGGGCGGTCCCACCGATGGTCAATCCATTGATGGTGTCGCCTTGCGTTCCTTGTGAGGGGGCAACTGAGGCGATCGCGAGGACGCTCCACGGGCTGAAATCGCTGAGCTGGGTTATGCCCGGACCTCCGATCGGATCTCCGAGGCCACCGGGGTTGAGAGTGGCGTGGTATGGTCCGCTGGCGTCGCCCCAGTAGTTGCCAGTAGCTGCTATGGGCTGGCCGCCACCGTAGTGGTTGATGCCGGCGGCGTTACCGATGAAGACGTTGCCTTGGACTACGACACCCGTGCCAACGTACGATGTTCCGAACCCCTCCAGCCCATTGTCTGTAAACTTGTTGAACCGGATGGTGACGTCGTTCAGGCCGTCCGAGCCTATGCCTGTCTCTTATACACATCTCCGAGCCCACGAGACAGCG
>JAUCPZ010000167.1 GCA_030372995.1 Dehalococcoidia bacterium | reverse complement strand
GAGATAACCGACGTGAAGCCGGGGAGCGTCCTTCCACTGGCCATCCTGGTGGAAGTGGCGGGCCGGCAGATGCAGCCCGACTTCGAGCCCATCCTTGAAAGGCAGATCCACCACCTGATAAACTACGCCCAGGGGATCATGCACATCGGCCAGCGGGACATCGCCTGGCTCCGGGTGAGCAAGCAGGCGGTCGACAAGGGCTTCCGCATGGCCCACCTCGGCAGCATCCTGCACGCGAAGCTCCACCAGGACTTCGGTAAGATATTCGACAAGGCGCAGGTCACCATCTATACCGACGAGGTGAAAGTGAAAGAAGTGCTGAATAGGGCCCGCGCACTGTACAAACAGAGGGATGAGCGGATCGCCGGCATGACCGACGAGGACACGGACCCCTTCTATTCGTGCCTCCTCTGCCAGTCCTTCGCTCCGAACCATGTCTGCGTGGTGACGCCGGAGCGTACCGGCCTCTGCGGCGCCTACAACTGGCTCGACTGCAAGGCCTCGTATGAGATCAACCCGACAGGGCCGAACCAGCCGGTGCCCAAGGGCGCGGTCCTGGACGCCCGGTACGGACGCTGGAAGGGCGTGGACGACTTCGTGGCCAAGGCCTCGCGGGGCACCGTCATGACCGTGGACGCCTACAGCATCATGAGGAATCCGATGACGTCGTGCGGCTGCTTCGAGTGCATCGCCGCGATCCTCCCGCTGTGCAACGGCATCATGACCGTGGACCGCGATACATCCGTGATGACGCCGTCCGGCATGAAGTTCACCACCCTGGCCGGCATGGTCGGGGGCGGCAACATCACGCCTGGCTTCGTGGGGCACAGCAAGTACTACATCACCAGCAAGAAGTTCCTGAACGCCGAGGGCGGCATCAAACGCCTGGTATGGATGCCCAAAGGCCTCAAGGAAGAGATAAAGGAGCGCTTCAACCAGCGGGCGGCAGAGATCGGCGAGCCTGACCTGCTTGACAAGATAGCCGACGAAAGCATCGGCACGACCGAGGAGGAAGTGCTGAAATACATTACCGAGAAGAACCATCCGGTGCTGAAGATGGAGCCGTTGTTTTGACCTCACCCCCCTGCCCCCCTCTCCCATTAAAACGGAAAGAAGGAGAGGGGGACCCAGGGAAATACGCTCAGATTCTCCCC
>JAUCPZ010000166.1 GCA_030372995.1 Dehalococcoidia bacterium | reverse complement strand
GGTCATCTCTGCTCAACGCGTCTTGAGGGCGTTGCAGCAGCGGTGCGTTCACGGTAGAGTAGGTGTGTCATGAGAGAGCACCAGCGTTCTCCCGCTGGCGTCGCACTGGAGGACTGAGGTTGCACATCACCCATCTGAGCCTCGCCGATTTCCGCAACTACCGCCATCTCGATCTGGATCTGCCAGAGGGGCCCACGGTTATTCAGGGGGACAACGCTCAGGGGAAGACGAATCTTCTCGAATCGGTGCATGTCTTGGGAACGACGAGGTCTCACCGCGCCTCCAGTGAGAGGGACCTGCTGCGTTGCGATGCGGAGAGCGGGGTGGTGAGAGTGGCACGCCTGGCGGCGTGCGCGCGGCGGGTGCGGGGTGACGTTACTGTGGAAGTGGCTCTGACGGCGGAGGAGGTGGCGCCGGGTGGCACGGAGCCAGCGATGCTCTCCGTGAGTAAGCACCTCAGGGTGAACGGGGTAAAGCGGCGCGCCGCCGATGTCGCCGGCCAGATCAACGTGGTGATGTTCACCGCCCAGGATATCGAATTGGCCATGGGCAAGTCGGCGGTCTGCAGGCGGTACCTGGACATGATAGGTTGCCAGACCGACAAGTCGTATCTCAGATGCCTGCAGCGCTACCAGAAGGTACTGGTTCAGCGCAACCATCTATTGAGGCTGTTGCAGGAACGCCAGGCTCAGCTAGACCAGTTAGACTTCTGGGATGATGAGCTGGTGAAGAGCGGTTCGTATCTCATTCTGCAGCGGGGGCGTCTGGTGGAAGCGCTCGATGCTCATGCCAGAGAGATCCACCGGGATATCAGCGGTGGAAGCGAGGAAGTGAGAGTCACCTACTCAGCGAGCGTTTGGGCACAGGGAGGCCCGTCTGAGATTGAGTCAGCCTTCAGAGAAGCGCTGCATGATAACAGGAAGCGTGAGATTCTGCAGGGGATGACCCTGGCTGGCCCCCATCGGGACACATTGGGCTTCTTCGTGAATGGAATGGATGTCACCAGGTTCGGAAGCCGAGGCCAGCAGCAGACGGTGGTGCTGTCTCTCAAGCTGGCAGAGGCCCGGCATGTGCTGTCCGAGGTCAAAGATCACCCCATCATCCTGCTGGATGACGTGTTCTCAGAATTGGATCTGCAGAGAAGGAAGCACCTGCTGGCTCTGGTCATGCCTTACCAGCAGGTGCTCATCACAGCCACTGATCTCGGCTGTTTCGACCCCGCATTTCTGGCCCAGGCAATGACGCTACGGGTCAGCGGGGGCCTGATCGGGCCGGTTTAGCGCTTGACTTCGGGCAACTTGGCGAGTGCCTCCTTGATCTTCTGTTCCGGGTAGGGGTAGTCGGCCAGCTTGCCGCTCAGGTACTCGTCGTAGGCGCCCAGGTCGAAGTGGCCATGCCCGGACAGTGCGAGGACGATTGTCTTCTTCTGGCCTGACTCCTTGCACTTCAGCGCTTCGTCGATGACTACCTTGATGGCATGGGACGGCTCTGGCGCGGGCACAATGCCCTCGCTGCGGGCGAATTGAACCGCGCTCTTGAACACAGCAGTCTGGGCCACCGCTCTGGTCTCGATGATGCCCAGCTTCTGACAGAGCGACACTATGGGTGCCATTCCGTGGTAGCGGAGACCCCCGGCGTGCACCGGCGGCGGGACGAAGCTGTGTCCGAGCGTGTACATCTTGGCAATTGGAGCCATGCCGGCTACGTCACCGTAATCCCAAGCGTAGGGTCCTTTGGTCACAGTGGGGCAGGCTTCCGGTTCGACCGCTATGATCTGGATCTTCTTCCCCTTGAGCTTGTCCGGGACGAAGGGCAGGAACATGCCGGCAAAGTTGCTGCCGCCCCCGATGCAGCCCACGATGATGTCGGGATAGGCGCCGGCCATCTCGAGCTGCTTCATGGTCTCCATCCCGATGACTGTCTGGTGCATCAGGACATGGTTGAGTACGCTGCCCAAAGAGTAGAAGGTGTCGTCCCGCCCGAACGCGTCTTCCACGGCTTCGCTGATGGCGATGCCCAGGCTCCCGCTCGAGTCCGGGTCTTCCGCGAGAATCTTTCTCCCGATCTGCGTGTCCTGGCTGGGGCTGGGCACAACCTTGGCGCCGAACACTTCCATCAGTACACGCCGGTACGGCTTCTGGAAGTAGCTCACCTTGACCATGTACACCTTGCATTCGAGTCCCATGAAGTTGCACCCCATGGCCAGGGCGCTGCCCCACTGTCCGGCGCCGGTCTCGGTGGCCAGGCGCTTGGCGCCGGCCTTCTTCGCATAGTAGGCCTGGGGGACGGCGGTGTTCAGCTTGTGGCTGCCGGCGGGGCTGCTGCCCTCGTACTTGTAGAAGATCTTGGCGGGGGTGCCCAGGGCCTTCTCGAGGCGGAGCGCCCGGTACAGGCCGGTTGGCCTCCACAGGCGGTAGATCTGCTGGATCTCCTCCGGTATCTCTATGTATCGCTCCTTGCTGAATTCCTGTTCGTTCAACGACGCGGGAAACAGGGGCGGGGGCAGGATCGTCGGTTCCTTAGTCCCGGGATGAAGCAGAGGTGGCAGTGGCTCAGGCAGGTCGGGCTGAACGTTGTACCACTTCGTCGGGATCTCTTTCTCGCTCAGGATGAACTTGGTTTGCTCCATTTTGCCTCTTCCTCCTTATCTAGTCTGTCTTGTCCGGGCTGGATGGTCGACTGCGGTGGAAGCGCTGGCGTCGCCATGGACGGGTCGCCCGGGAAAAGACCGGGCTCCTCAGTCCATAGTGGCATGACCGCAATTCAGTCGTTGCTACCCTTGTCATGGCGCGTTCTCCAATAGATAAGCCCTTCGTCCCGTGAGGGGCGAAGGGCTTCGGTCGCGGTGCCACCCTCTTTGGTCCGCCCAGGCGGACCGTCTCGTTCTCAGGTACTGGGCTTTCCCTATACCCTGGGCTGTGGTAACGGTGCCCGTCCGTCAAGGCCTACTCAGCTCATGCCTTTCGGGTTGCGGCTCCCAGGTCCATTCGGCTTCCGCTCCGGCATCGGTTTGCACCGGCCACCGACTCTCTGCGCTAGCTGGAAACCTACTATTCCTGATCGTGGCCTTTAGCCTATTCAGTTGTGGCAAGGATTATAGGGGCGTCGGATCGAGCTTGTCAACCTCGTGTACTCGTTGGTTAAGTCAACTCGTAGTTGTTCATTGGTTTTGAGAACTGCTACCATATCGCCAATAGAATGTACGTTGGCAGAGGTAGGCATATGTCCACAAGTGAAGAAAGACACACGGTTCTCAACACAATCC
>JAUCPZ010000165.1 GCA_030372995.1 Dehalococcoidia bacterium | reverse complement strand
GGATTGTGTTGAGAACCGTGTGTCTTTCTTCACTTGTGGACATATGCCTACCTCTGCCAACGTACATTCTATTGGCGATATGGTAGCAGTTCTCAAAACCAATGAACAACTACGAGTTGACTTAACCGGACTGAAGAGGTCGCTTGACTGGCACACAGCGGATGAAGCTGCGGAATGGGCCATACAGCACGGATGCGCCGAGTGCAGCCTGCCGACGGGCACGGGGAGAGCGCTGTTCACTGCCGTATGGCTGCAGAAGTGCTTCGACAGGGGGATAACACACGCGTTGGTATTGGAGCCCAACCAGGTGCTGGCCAGGCAGATGACCAGCTACCTGAACGGCAGATGCGGTATCCAGGCTGTCAATATCGACGGACACCCTGCAAAGGAGAGACGGAGAAAGCTCTGGGCCGAGCGGCTGGTGGTGTGCACGCCTTCGATAGCCTCTGAAGACCAGGAGTATGTCAGGGCCCAGGCCGCTGTCTTTGAGCCTGGTTCCGATGACTCTTGCTGGTTCACCTATTGGATTTCACTGAGAGATGAGTTGCCAAATCGAGAGGTCTTCAGCACGCTATTGGAGGCTAAGGTCCTCGTGGAGCAGTGGAGAAAGGAGTACAATCACGCTCGGCCTCAAAGCTCTAGGATATTTGCCGCCGGTTTCTGAGACGATTCTCCCTTCTCCAACTCTGGCAACTGTCACCTAAGAAGTGGTACAGCTACTGGGGGCAGGTCGAGCCTAGCTTTCAGTTCTGCTCTATTCATCTGAAAAGCAATAGTCAGGGCGCCTCACTTGCTGTTGCGGTACCGATGGACTACTCGATCCTAAGATGGGACCAGGGCATGGTGACTATACGATCAAGTAGATAGCGGCATGCCTCGTCTTCTGACTCGAATACTCTGAGCTGGTCCCTCTCCCCTCTCTCAAAGTAGTAGACAAGCCATTTGCCTTGCTCTTCCTCGAGAACGTACTGTTGCTCCTTTGGTGGCGCGGTTAGTCCAACGATAGAGTACAGGTAAGGTCGGATGCGCTCTCTCTCGAGCGCGGCCTTTAAGTCGTACCTGTTCACTTCACCTCCTCCAATCCGTGACCTACCAGATCTTGAATTGGTATCTTGAACCGATACTGAGGTCCCAGCCCCAGCTGCCAATAGTATGGCATAGTGAAGCTCTTCTCAACCTCGATAGGCTTGGTCACCCTATAGATGGTGGTCGGTTTGTCCCAGATGTCTGGAGGCAACGAACGCATCCACTTGGGAACCCAATTCGGAGCCGCGTACCGACCACCCGGATTGCCAATCCGTGAGATTACTTCATCCACCTCAAGCGTGTGATTCCCCCAGCGCCCCAACGCGCCCCCATTGGGCGCCCGTGCCGGGATCCACTTGCTCAAGGCGGAACTCACGCCGAACCCCACTGCCGTGAAGCCGGCCGCAACACCGCCCGCCGTGAGAGCGCCCTGCCATGTCCATTCGCCCTTGCGTCCCGCGCTGATGCCGTAGCCGATCTCGGTTTCTCCCACATTCACTGCCAATGCTGTCAAGAGTAGACGCCCGCCCGTCGCTCCGGCGGCACTAGCACCAGCTAGTATCCCCCCACTCACACCCCCCAGAGCGGCCCACATGACGCAGTCAATCGGGTCAAAGCCCTGCATCAAGGGCTGATCGTTAATGGCGTTGTGTATGGCCACACTCGCCGTGTACCCACCCGCACCGAGGACGATGCCTATTCCGATGGCGAGCAAAGGGATGAAGCGCCCGCTCGGGTCCGTGTACTTGAGCGGGTTGTTGCGGCAGTAGCTGTACGGATTCAGAGTCTGTGGGTCCCGAAGGTCCTGTGACCTGCAATGGCTCAGAATCGCCCCGTTCTTGCCCATGGTTGGCGGGGACGACACGGATTCAGGTGCCGATGGTTGCCCTTTGTCGCTGAACTGACGGCCTTCGCCTCAATAGAGCCTGCCTGGCCGACGTATGGCAACACAGCCGGCGCAAAGGCCACCGCCGGCGACTTGGATGGCCCATCCGGCAGACATCTCCTTTTCGGACGGCCATGCTAGGGCTGACTTCCAGTCCTGGGCAAGAGAGGCCGTTGAAGGGCGGCAGTACGTTCCCTGAGTTGTCTGACCAATGCCCAGGCCTCGTTGAGCTGTTCCCAGAGCGTCTCGTTCTCATTGGCTAACCGCTCGTTCTCCTGGAAGATGCTCGATACGTCCTGAACGGTCTTCTTCCAATGGTCTCTTTCCGCCTCGAGGCGTTCCACTTCGGCTCTGAGGCTCTCTATCAACCTCTCCCTGCTGCCGCCATAGGTTTGGCCTTTCTGCAAGTGCCGCAGGAGGCGCCACCCAGCCCGAGTCAGCTGCCAGGCCTTCGGCAGTCCGTGCGTGCCTGGGACAGTCTCCACAAGGGACTGCAGTCTCAGCCGCCGGAGCTTGCCCCTGACTCCGCTGTGCGACATGCGGAAGTATTGAGCGAGGGTCTCTGCATCAACTCCTCTGACCCGGGCAATGGCTTCCAGGAATTGCTGCTTAGTGGCCTTGGTAGGGTATTTTCGCTGCACACAACGGGGTGGATAACCATCAGACATCGTGTCCGATTCCTCCTTCACCTATTGGCCCGCGTTCTCACGAAACCGCACATCACGTCCGGCTGCAGGTTCCCACTTGTTTTCCATTCCACTATTACGTTTGTACCATTGTCAAGAGGTTTCTTGTGCGTGCTCTTGCAGTCCTCTACAAGTACAGGCCCAGAGTTTCATGTACATGAAACTCGATCGTCCCGCGGATACGTAAGGCGGTGAGACCAGTCTCAGAGAAGGACTCGGCTCGGCCTGCAGGCATGTGGTGCCGCCGGTTTGGCGGAATGAGGGTGGTCAGAAACCACGCTTGAGGCACACGCTGGAGCTGACCAGCCGCGGAAACGGAACCAGCGTCAGTGTTGGACAGCAGACCTGGTGACAGGAGAGGCAGGTCATGGGCCGCTTTGGTTGAGAGCGCGGTGCCCGCTCAACCAGCAATCTGCGCGCTGTCCGGCCGGGAGCCCAACCACACGAGTCGTTCGGCAAGGATCAGACAATCCACCGGCCAGAAGGCCTTGTTCCTGGGCCTTCTGCAATCTGGTGTTTCAGGCATAGGCCGGCAACTCAGGATACGGTCCAACCATTGCCACGGGAACGATTCGACGCCGAAGGCAGCCCCCAGCAGGGCTCCAGCTATTGCCGCGTTGGTGTCCGTGTCACCTCCTCTGCACACTGTTCGGACTATTCCCTCGACCGGGTCCGGAGCGTGAAGAAACTCGTAGAAAGCGTTCTGCAGTGCGATGAGAACCCAGCCGCTGCAGGTCTGGAAGTCCTCCGGAGGGCCATTCTGGGCTTCTTGCAGCGCGTGTAAGACCCGCTGGTGCACGTTCCTGTCACAGGCCCACTCCACTACGTGCCCGTAGATCCTTTTTCGGTTCCACTGCCCCCGTATGGCGGCAGCGACGGCCACGCAGAAGACGGCACTGGCATCCTGGCAGACTGGACTCGCATGAGTAATGGCAGCATCACGACGGGCCCAGTGGGCCAGCGTATCGTCATCCCAGGCATAGCCGTGAATGGCCAGCGGCGCAATGCGCATCATGGCCCCATTAGCCTGAGACTCCAGCGTATGAGCAGCGGCTTCGGTGGCCGCCTCCAATGCGTTGCGGCCAGATCGGAGAGCGGCTAGAGCGGGTGACAGTGCATTCCGCGTGGTATAGCCTGTATCGAAGGGCTTCGTGCCGAACCACCAGGCGTAGGCTTCTGCCGCAGCGCCAGGCGTGTACCTGTTTCCCTTTATGATTGAACGGGCAAGCATCAGAGCCATTTCCGAGTCGTCCGTGGGTTGGCCGGCCAAGAGGTCCCAATGCCCGCCGTCCTCCAGTTCCCGCGGCCCGTCCGGATACCGCCTCGCGATGTCCGGAGCGGTCTGGAACTCCACCAGGGATCCGAGGTTGTCGCCGGCCAACTGGCCAACCATACAGCCCTGGGCTCTGCTTAGAACCCCGGCATCCGGCACTATTTGTTTTGGATCCGGAAAGACCAGAGTGAACCGGCCACTCGACGCTTCAGGTACTTCGTACACCTTGTCCCAGTCGCGCAAGGCAAGATCCCTGGCGAATTTCTTCTCGCCACCAACGCAGTTCCCTGCCCGTCCTATCCCATCCCGTGAGTAGACCACGGGTTCTCCACCCATGCGGTATAGCTCGTAGCCGACTGCGCGGAGCAGGGCGTGTCCAGCAGCCACATCCCAGTCTGCAGGGCCGTTCAGTGAGACCGCAGCTATGCCCTCCCCGGCAGCGACCAGGGCCAGCCGATAGGCAATACTGGGAACCGCCCGGAACCGCGCTGGAGCGCACAGCACTATGTTGGCTGCAGGATTCCTGTCGGCATCCTGACTCACCAGGACAGTGGCTGATTCAGGTCTTGTGATGCGCTGGTCTGTCTTGACGAGCCTTCCATTGCGGCGGAGCGGATGCCCTTCTGCCCAGGCGACAAGGTCGCCTTTCCCGGCGTTGGCGGCGTAGGCGTAAACTACCCCAAGGACTGGGACGCCTGCACGCAGCAGCGCGATGGAGACCGCAGCTCCACGCCAGCCCCTCCCGAAGGCGGAAGTGCCATCGTTCGGGTCAATGAGCCAATAGTGTTGCCCGGAATCGCCAGCAGGGAGGTCTTCGCCCTCCTCCCCGCGGATACCATAGTCCGGGAAAGCCTGGTGCAGTATTTCGCGGATGGCGGTTTCTGCATCGTCATCGGCAGGGCAGTGCCCCCCTGCAACCCGGGGACCATCCGGCTGTCGGTTGAATTCGTCCCGGAGAATAAGGCCGGCAGCGCGCGCCGCCCTGACCGCCGTCCGCAGTTCATGGCCGTACCGTGGTAAGCTTCTCGAAGATTTCTCCCCCATTCTCCTGTCTCCCCCATGCAATTGCGAAGTCGCATTCGTTGTCAACAAAGCTCTCCCCGTCTCAAACAAGCTTGGAGCTGAACTCGCGCGTTCCCGAATCTTGCTTCGTATCGCCTCGATTACCGCAAAGCTGAAAGCTGTAGGAAAACGCCAGCCCCAGTCCCAGTGTGCCAAACGTTGCTCAAAGAACAGGGCGGTCCGCAACTCCGCCAGTGTCAACGTAGGCGGCAATTCCTTCTTGTTCTCCCAGGTTTCCCAGACGTTCGTTGCCACCTTCGCGCACTTTTTGTACGAACCCCAATAGTCGTAGCCATTGAAGGAAAGTGCGAAATCGTGAATGACGGACAAATCGCGGCAATCCGGCGGTGGGAGGTCTTCTTCGTTGAGATCGTCGTCTGTTATCTCCGTTGCCATTTGCCTGTGATCCATGTGAAGCTTCTGGTGAACGTTGGACAATGTCGGCGTCGTTCTAGCATCTATAGCGGCAGGAGTTGCCTGAATGCTATGCCGCAGTCTCGCAGAGTGTCAATACTCATACACCACCGGGACATCAAGCCTCATTGCCGTTTCTCCTTCCCATCCCCTCAGTTTGCCATGATTGCAGCTGTGTCGGATTCTGTCTGGAGACAGGTTCAAGTCTTGATTCGCCGGGGTCTCAGGTGATTCTGAATCCACCAGAGGACTCACAGAACCCGGCAAAGGCAGCTACTGTCTTCCGGTCAAGGTGGAAACCGCCGGCGGCTTCTCCTGACAACTCCTTTAGCGCCTTGACAAGCCCACGCTGCTCCAACCGGGCACGCCCTTCGGCCTTCTTGACACCGTCTTCATACTTCTCCGGCTGCTTCAGGATCTGCCGCAATCTCCTGGCTATCTCCAGCGAAGTCTCTGCAGCGACCGTTGTGGGAGGGCAATTGTAGTGGCCGCCGTTCTGCTGTTCCTCAGTCAAAATGTCGCTCGCCACAAGAGAGACAAAGCTCCACAGCGGGTGCCACGCCCAAAGATTGCAGCTGAACATCCTGCCGCGTCTGTTCTTGGGATTGACTCCTGTCACATCGAATCCCATTGCCTGTCACACCTCCCGGAATCCACTACTGGGTGCCACGCTATCTGGCAATGCAGCCGGCCGCTGCCTCAATGCCACCGGATTGACGATGTCCCCTGCTGGCATTCCAGCAAAAGACCCGGGACAGACTGGCCGCCTCTCTTAAGTTGAGGTAGATCAGGGGGTTGGACTGCACTATCCGTAATCCTTGAGAAGTCATCGTCATGCGTTACGGGTATGTCCCGATCCATGTACGTGGCTGTCGCTGGATCGAGTTCATCCGCAGCGCTGCGGTCTTGGCTTCTTCACCTTATGCCTTCCTCTTACTCATCTGGTCATAGACATAGACATAAACCAGGAGGACTAAGATGAAAGGCCATGTTGCTGGAACCAAAGCCATCACACAGCTCATACAGCAAAGAGTCTTATAAAACTCTCTGTTTCTCTTTATCTCCTCGTACTTCTGTTTCCACTTGGATGGCTTAGATGGCCTGGCGATTCTGTAGCCGCAGGCCACACAGAAAACTGCATCTCTCCTGTTTTCTCTACCGCACCTGGCACAAAACATCGCGTCCACCCGAGAACTGGCAGCGAGAGATTTCTGAGAACGAACGATGGAACTGCTCCTGTTGCTGCCGCCATAATCGTTCATCACTCTTCACTGCCGGATCCCCGTCTGCGTATCATCTTATCAAGACTGTTACCTCCCCATCAGGGGATCACATCCACCTCTACGGTAGAGAATAGATTGGCCGTCTCTACTGACACACCTGCACCAGAGCATCACCGCTTCGCATCCATCGGTTCCTGCCAACCGCCTCGGCATGCCCCTCTGCTCCTCCAGAGCCCTGAAACCTTTACAGAGATTGTGACGCCGACAGTCATACATCAGGCCGCAATGGTTGATCTCCGCTTCCAGATCCAGCCCCAGTAGATCTGCCATGAACGCATGATCAGACCTCTCATCGTCGTGGGTGAAACGGGTCAGGGACTGGGGGCCAGGGCGGGCCTGCCTTCCAGGAGGATTTCTTCCGCGCCCATGATCACCCCGATCACTTCTATGGTCCCGTAACAGGTTACCAGTGTCCAGTGACAGCGTTGTGTCAAAACATCCCGGCCTGAGTGGTGAGTGTGGTAGCCTCCTTGTTCTTGTCTGATAGGGTGGTGTCATCCGGTCGGGAGACCGAGCTGAGGCGGACATGGAGAGACTGGAGAAGACTGCGCGCATGCTCCGAATATGGTTTCTCATCGAGCGCAGTCCCCTTGCGCTACACTTCGAGGGGTCTCGCTGACAAGTCCGGGGTGAGTATCAGCACCATATGCTGTGACTCAGGTTCGCTGGAGAGGGGTCTCGCCGTGCCTGTGTATGAGACCGGACACCCGCGAACAGATTCCGGTCTTTCGCACAAGCCGACATCAAGGCTGGCAGGACCATACAGACCCTGCTTCAATCCCTTGCCGAGGATTCCTTTCCCTCTGACCGGTATACGATGGGCGTAATGCTTCCCCAGCAGCCAAATGTATGTCTCTTTATCAGGCATGGCTCTGACTTCCATCATTTGAATATTTTCTTCACTATGAGGACAGGGAAGAAGCATGTCCAAATACATAACAAGAATGTTATTTTGAACATCCATATATACATCAGGACAAACTGTTTTGTTATCCACCAACATCCTTCAATGAACTGTTTCAGCATTTTCTTGCCTTCCATCCTTCAGGCCCCCCTACTCTCTGTATGTTCCTTCGTATCATGGATTCGCTCACTTGGCTTGATATCCCTGGCATAAATCACCAGGAACTCTGCCTTCTCTGAGGTGTGACAGTTCCAAAAGAATCCTCTCTCTGAGGTGTTAGCGGACACCCAAAACCGGCCACCCGCGGACAGGTTAAAACCGGCCACTGAGGCGGGCGAAATCTGGCACACTCCATCGAAAGAACGATGGGGGTGCAGATGGGGAACCACCTTAAGATGGCT
>JAUCPZ010000164.1 GCA_030372995.1 Dehalococcoidia bacterium | reverse complement strand
CCGCCGTGCTGCTGCTCGGCGAGACGGGCACCGGCAAGGAGATGGTGGCGCGCGCCATTCACGAAGCGAGTACGCGCGCGCACGCGCCGTTCGTGCCGGTGGACTGCTCGGGCCTCGCCGAGACGCTGGTCGAGAGCGAGTTGTTCGGGCACGAGAAAGGCGCGTTCACGGGGGCGCTGGCCCGCAAGGCCGGCCTGGTGGAAGCGGCCGCGGGCGGCACGCTGTTCCTCGACGAGGTGGGCGACATTCCGCTCGGCCTGCAGGTGAAGCTGTTGCGCCTGCTCGAGACCGGCACGTTCCGGCGCGTGGGCGGCATCGAACCACAGCACGCGACCTTCCGCCTGATCGCCGCGACACACCGCGACCTCATGCAACGCGTGCGCGACGAGCAGTTCCGCGCCGATCTCTACTACCGCCTCGCCGCCTTCCCGATCCGCCTGCCGGCGCTTCGCGAGCGGCGCGAGGACATCCCGCTGCTCGCGGACTCGCTGCTGCAGCGCCTCGGCGGGGAGCACCCGCGCGGCCTCGCGCCCGACGCCGTCGAGTGCCTGACGCGCTACGACTACCCGGGCAACGTGCGCGAGCTGCGCAACATCCTCGAGCGGGCGAGCCTGGTGGCCGATGGCAGCCTGATCGAGCGCAGCGACCTGCCGCCGGAAATCTGTGCCGTGGCGTGCCGCAGCACGGCGGCGAGGACCAACCCGCTCGAGGATGCGGAACGCCGCGCGTTCGCACGCGCCGTCGCAGCGCATACGGGATCACGCCGCGAGCTGGCCGAGAGCTTACGGATCAGCGAGCGCACGCTGTACCGCCGCCTGCGCGAACTCGAGTGCGGCTGAACGAACAGCGCGCCAAAAAGAAAAACCCCCGACGGGCGGACCCGTCGGGGGTTTTGTTTGAGAGCCTGGCGGTGACCTACTCTTGCATGGTCGAAGACCACACTACCATCGGCGCTGAGCGTTTTCACTTCCGAGTTCGAAAAGGGATCGGGTGGTTCCCGCTCGCTATGGCCGCCAGGCAAACCGGTCGCACGCCCCGCTGTCGCGGGGCACGCAGATTCGAATTGGGTAGACGCAAAGCGTGTCGCAGTCGCGCGATACCGCGCTGACTCACGCCATCGGGCCGGAAATCTCCAGACCGATTGGGTGTTATATGGTCAAGCCTCACGGGCAATTAGTACTGGTTAGCTCAATGCATTACTGCACTTACACACCCAGCCTATCAACGTCGTAGTCTGCGACGGCCCTTCAGGGGGATCGAGTCCCCAGGGAGAACTCATCTTGGGGGGGGCTTCCCGCTTAGATGCTTTCAGCGGTTATCCCGTCCGTATATAGCTACCCGGCAGTGCCACTGGCGTGACAACCGGAACACCAGAGATACGTCCACTCCGGTCCTCTCGTACTAGGAGCAGCTCACCCTCAATTCTCCAACGCCCACGGCAGATAGGGACCGAACTGTCTCACGACGTTCTGAACCCAGCTCGCGTACCACTTTAAATGGCGAACAGCCATACCCTTGGGACCTGCTACAGCCCCAGGATGTGATGAGCCGACATCGAGGTGCCAAACTCCTCCGTCGATGTGGACTCTTGGGAGGAATAAGCCTGTTATCCCCGGAGTACCTTTTATCCGTTAAGCGATGGCCCTTCCATACAGAACCACCGGATCACTAAGACCTGCTTTCGCACCTGCTCGACCTGTCCGTCTCGCAGTTAAGCACCCTTATGCCTTTGCACTCTAGAGCGCGATGACCGACCGCGCTGAGGGTACCTTTGCACTCCTCCGTTACTCTTTGGGAGGAGACCGCCCCAGTCAAACTACCCACCATACACGGTCCCCAACCCGGATTACGGGTCTAGGTTAGAAAGTCGAACATTCCAGGGTGGTATTTCAAGGTTGGCTCCACGCAATCTAGCGATCACGCTTCAAAGCCTCCCACCTATCCTACACAAGAAGGTTCAAATTTCAGTGTAAAGCTATAGTAAAGGTTCACGGGGTCTTTCCGTCTTGCCGCGGGTACGCCGCATCTTCACAGCGATTTCAACTTCACTGAGTCTCGGGTCGAGACAGTGTGGCTATCATTACTCCATTCGTGCAGGTCGGAACTTACCCGACAAGGAATTTCGCTACCTTAGGACCGTTATAGTTACGGCCGCCGTTTACCGGGGCTTCGATCAAGAGCTTCGCCTTGCGGCTGACCCCATCACTTAACCTTCCGGCACCGGGCAGGAGTCACACCCTATACATCCACTTTCGTGTTAGCAGAGTGCTGTGTTTTTGATAAACAGTTGCAGCCACCGATTACCTGCGACCTTCGTTCGCTTCAAAAGTAAATTCTTACACGATCGAAGGCATACCTTCTTCCGAAGTTACGGTATCAATTTGCAGAGTTCCTTAACCCGAGTTCTCTCAAGCGCCTTAGCAGATTATCTGCTCACCCACCAGTGTCGGTTTGCGGTACGGTCAGTTGCTGCCTGAAGCTTAGAGGCTTTTCCTGGGAGCGTGGCATCAATCACTTCGCTCCACGTGGGAGCTCGTACTCGCGCCTTGGGAGTAACGGACCTCCGGATTTACCTGGAGATCCTCCCTACACGCTTGAACCGGGAACCAGCCCCGGCCGACCTAGCCTTCTCCGTCACCCCATCGCAGCAGCACCTGGTACAGGAATGTTGACCTGTTCTCCATCGACTACGCCTTTCGGCCTCGCCTTAGGTACCGACTCACCCTGCGCCGATTAACGTTGCGCAGGAACCCTTGGGTTTACGGCGTGCGAGTTTTTCACTCGCATTAACGTTACTCATGTCAGCATTCGCACTTCTGATACCTCCAGCACACCTCGCAGTGCACCTTCGCAGGCTTACAGAACGCTCCCCTACCACCTGCCCTTACGGGCAGATCCGCAGCTTCGGCTCATGGCTTGAGCCCCGTTATATCTTCCGCGCAGGCCGACTAGACCAGTGAGCTATTACGCTTTCTTTAAAGGATGGCTGCTTCTAAGCCAACCTCCTGGCTGTCTATGCCTTCCCACATCGTTCACCACTTAGCCATGAATTAGGGGCCTTAGCTGGCGGTCTGGGTTATTTCCCTCTTCACGACGGACGTTAGCACCCGCCGTGTGTCTCCCGTGCGTTGACTTCCTGGTATTCGGAGTTTGCATAGGTTTGCTAAGCCGGGATGGCCCGCTAGCCTAAACAGTGCTCTACCCCCAGGAGTCCTACACGAGGCACTACCTAAATAGCTTTCGGGGAGAACCAGCTATCGCCGGCCTTGATTAGCCTTTCACTCCTATCCACACCTCATCGCCTACTTTTGCAACAGTAGAGCGTTCGGGCCTCCAGTAGGTATTACCCTGCCTTCACCCTGGACATGGATAGATCGACCGGCTTCGGGTCTATTCCCAGCGACTGAATCGCCCATTTCGGACTCGGTTTCCCTGCGCCTCCCCTATTCGGTTAGGCTCGCCACTGAAAATAACTCGCTGACCCATTATACAAAAGGTACGCCGTCACCCCTTGCGGGGCTCCGACTGCTTGTACGTACGCGGTTTCAGGTTCTATTTCACTCCCCTCTCCGGGGTTCTTTTCGCCTTTCCCTCACGGTACTGGTTCACTATCGGTCGGTAGGTAGTATTTAGCCTTGGAGGATGGTCCCCCCATGTTCAGACAGGATTACACGTGTCCCGCCCTACTCTTCGTCACTCCTCGACTCCACCTTTCGCATACGTGGCTATCACCCGCTATGTCCGGACTTTCCAGACCGTTCTGCTAGGCATCGTCGATTGATCGTGACTGGGCTGTTCCGCGTTCGCTCGCCACTACTTGCGGAATCTCGGTTGATTTCTTTTCCTCCGGGTACTGAGATGTTTCAATTCCCCGGGTTTGCCCTGCATGCCTATGGATTCAGCATGCAGTACGGCCGAAGCCGTGGGTTTCCCCATTCGGACACCTCCGGATCAGAGCTTGTTTGCCAGCTCCCCGAAGATTTCGCGGGCTACCGCGTCCTTCATCGCCTCCTACCGCCAAGGCATCCACCACGTACGCTTATTCGCTTGACCATATAACCCCAATAGGTCTGGGATTGGTCTCGAACACACCTTTCAGCTGATATCTCTCGCGAATGCGACACGCTTTCGATTTTCAAGTTGAATCAACTTGATCCTCGGCGTCATACCCAATTCAGATTGTTAAAGAGCGCACGTTGCAGCGTTGCTGCGACGCGTGTGACCACGCATGCATCGCGATTGCGACACGGTGCATGCGTGGTGGCACGCGGACGGTGAAGCGGGACCTGGTGGAGCCAGCCGGGATCGAACCGGCGACCCCCTGCTTGCAAAGCAGGTGCTCTCCCAGCTGAGCTATGGCCCCTCGGTCAGATCCCCCGAAATGGTGGGTCTGGGAAGATTCGAACTTCCGGCCTCACCCTTATCAGGGGTGCGCTCTGACCAACTGAGCTACAGACCCGGCTTTCGAGACATTCCCGGACGGCCCGGGACGCCGGCGATCAGTCCAGCTTCACGTGCACCGAAACAGGTAACTTGAGTGGGGACTCGCGCGCGCCGAAGCTCGCGCTGGTCTTTTAAAGGAGGTGATCCAGCCGCACGTTCCCGTACGGCTACCTTGTTACGACTTCACCCCAGTCATTGAGCACACCGTGGTAAGCGCCCTCCTTGCGGTTAGGCTACCTACTTCTGGTGCAGTCAACTTCCATGGTGTGACGGGCGGTGTGTACAAGACCCGGGAACGTATTCACCGCGACATGGCTGATTCGCGATTACTAGCGATTCCGACTTCATGCAGTCGAGTTGCAGACTGCAATCCGGACTACGATCGG
>JAUCPZ010000163.1 GCA_030372995.1 Dehalococcoidia bacterium | reverse complement strand
AGGCGCCGCGCCGCACAAGGGCATCGGGCGCCCCGAGGGCAGCAATCATTGCAGGAATGGCCGGTTCTCCCACCTTGGTAAGGGCTTCCATTGCCTTGATACGCACTTCCTCGTCCTTGTCTTTGAGCGCCTCAGCCAGAGAACCAACCACAGACGCGTTGCCTATTCTGCCCAAGGCAATAACGGCCTCTCTTCGGACCTCCCTGTTGGCATCTTGCATGGCCAGAGCAAGGACAGGAACTGTCCTCGAGTCGCCGATCACACCCAAAGTGATGGCCGCCCATCGCCGCACATCCGGATCGGAGCTTTGCCGCAGCGTCGCGGCCAGCCACTTCACCACGCGGTCCCTGCACCCACGGTTGAACCGGCCCTCAAGGTCAATCGTCGCAGCGGAAGAAAGGCGGCGCGTGCTGAGCGGGCTTGAGCGGTCGGCGCGAAGGCCTGACGTCAGCACCCGCAGTACGTTGACCTCTTGCTCGAGCTGTCTCAGCCGCGTCAGAGCCTCGTTCCGCTCTGATTGGACTTTTCGGAAGTAGTCAACCGCGAAGTCGAGCGCGTTCAGTAGAGCCGCCTGCTGTTCCATCGTCCTCTCGCCATCGCTGAGCCTGCCACCGGAGCGGGGACGGTGTGGCCTCGCCCAAAACAAGAAACCGACCCCGAAGGGCCGGTTTCACTATTGACTCCCCACTGCTCAAGTGACCATGTACGGGCAGTGGTTCAGCGTCGCCCGCTCCAGCGTACGTCTCAGTAGTGCTTGTTCCTGCTGCGTCCCCTTATCGCTTAGTCGCTTCGATACCACCGAACCCCTTGACAGAACAGGGAGCGAAGGGACCCACATCGGGTCCGCACAAAGGTATGGACAGACGCGCCCACCAAGAGTTCGGCCCACCCTAAGCGAGTTGGGTGATCCCTCCACGGCGGTGGTAGAATCCTAGGCAAAGCGCGGCTGCACTGACAGAAATCGCGATCGAGGAGGCAGAATGCTGGCTGACAGATTCAGACTTGATGGCAAGGTGGCCATCATCACAGGCTCCGGCAAAGGGATCGGACAGGCCATTGGTTTCGCTTTCGCTGAGGCCGGCGCCAAGGTTGTCTTCAGTGCCAGAACGGAGAGTGACATCCTGGCCAACGCTGAGAGAGCCAAGTCCCTTGGAGCTCAAGCCCTGGCCGTTCCCTGCGACGTAAGAAACGACGATCAACTCCAGAGTCTCGTAGCCAGGACAGTGGAAGCTTGGGGTAAGATCGACATAGTGGTCAACAACGCTGGGGGGGCCATGCCCAACCAGATCGCACGCACCAGCCGCAGGCGCTTCAACGAGGCGTTCGACTTCAACGTCACCTCTGCTCTCATGGTTGTCCGGTATAGCCTCCCATACTTGCAGAAGAGCAAGGGATGCGTGATAAACATCTGCTCGGCGGCGGGGCGGATTGTGCAGCCCAATTTCAGTGTATACGGGACAGTAAAGGCGGCGCTGATTCATATGACCAGGCTCATGGCATCCGATCTGGCTCCTGATGTCAGAGTGAACGGCATAGCTCCTGGATCCATACTGACCGACGCCCTGAAAGGGCTGCTCGACGAGCCCTCCCTGAAGAAGATGTGTGAACGTACGCCGATGAAGAGACTTGGCGAGGTAGACGACATCGCCCTGGCCGCGGTGTACCTGGCCTCCCCCGCAGCGGGCTGGGTCACCGGCAAGATCCTGGAGATCGACGGAGGTATGGAGGCCACGAACATGCCATCTTGATGCCGCGCGGCGTCGGAAAAGCAAAGCCGTTGTGCAGCTCAAATCGGCGACCGGCGCGCAGAGCTGACCGTCACCAGGAACCACTTGCTTGTCGAAAGGAGACCGAATGGAAGCACTTACCCCGTCTGGCAAGGCAGTCATTGTCGTGGACCTTCAGAAGGACAACGTCGGCCGGTTCTGCCAGCCGATCATTCCCAACGTCAAGCTTCTGCTGCAGGAGGCCAGGCGCAGGGGAATCTTGGTAGTGTTTGCCTGTGACAGCAGATACCCGGACGATTTCATCTTCAAGAGCGGCCACCCACTGCGCACCATCCGGGGCACCGAGGGGGTGAAGGTGATAGATGACCTGGAGCCTGCGGCAACCGACATTGTGGTGGAGAAGAGAATGCTCAGCGCGTTTTTCGGCACCGACCTTGATTTCACGCTGCGCCAGAAGGCTGTCAAGACGCTGATCGTGGCTGGCGTGGCCACCTGGGCGTGCGTACTGAAGACGGTGTTCGATGCCGCCGAGATGGGATATGAGGTGATTGTTCCGGCGGATTGCTGTGCCTCTCCGGTCCCTGAAGGTCATGAATCGGCCTTGAAGGTCATGGGGCTGTTGCGCGTGGTGAAACCATCCGTTAGAGAGGTGATCGAAGCTCTCTGAGAAGCTCGGGATCGACACCAGTGGCGTGCCTCCCATCGGCTCTTTGTGCTATGATGCATCGCGGAAAAGGCGTCGACATGGCGGTCGGTTGCTCTGGAACGCGTTGTCTTCCCCGGGTGCTAGTGGTGTAGAATAGTCTCGCTGTCTCGCGAGAACAAGCCGATTGAAAGGATTGATCATGAAACGGTGCTTACCTCCTGCCGCAACAAGAATGATGCCAGCTCTGCTGTACCTGCCATTGCACCACCTGATCGACGCGTACATTGATCCCGGCACGGGCAGTCTGGTCCTTCAGGCTGTCATCGGAGTCCTGGTTGGTGCAGTGGTTGCGATCGGCTTGTTCTGGAACCGGATCAAGCTATTTGTCCGGAACCTGTTCTCCAGGTCAAGAAAGAGTGAAGGCCCCGAGAAATAGCGGCGTTATCCCCAGCTCGTTCCGAGATCCGAGCGGGTTCGTCTTCTGGCACGATGGCGCCGTCTATCGTCAGATAAACACGGTCTACAAAGACAACTACGACCAACTAATGGGTTCCGGGCTTTACAAGGCCCTGGTCGACGAAGGGCTGGTTATCCCCCATGAGGAAGTCTACCTGGAAAGCCCCGCACCCGAGCTCGCCTACAAGATCATCAAGCCCGAGCAGGTATCCTTCGTATCCTATCCCTACGAGTGGAGCTTCAGTCAACTCAAAGATGCCGCTCTCACCACTCTTGCCATTCAGAAGAAAGCGCTTGACTTCGGCATGTCCCTCAAGGACTGCAGCGCCTACAACATCCAGTTTGTGAGAGGCAAGCCGGTCTTCATCGACACGCTTTCCTTCGAAAGGTACCAAGAGGGCACCCCATGGGTTGCGTACCGGCAGTTCTGCCAGCATTTCCTGGCGCCTCTCGCCCTCATGAGCCACAGGGATGTCCGACTGGGGCAGCTCGCCCGAAACCATCTCGACGGTATCCCGCTGGACCTGGCGAGCAAGCTTCTCCCATGGAGCACGCGCCTGTCCTTCTCCCTGCTGTCGCATATTCACCTGCACGCCAGAACGCAGGCCCGCTACGCGGAAAGACGCGTAGATACGAGGCGTCCCAGGCTGAGCCGTCTGGGATTCGTCGGCATCATCAGGAGTCTGGAATCGGCTGTCAGGGGGCTCAATTGGAACCCGCGGGGGACTGAATGGGGCGAATACTATCAGGATACGAACTACTCACCTCAGGCGTTCGAGCACAAGAAACAGATAGTGGCTGAATTCATCGAGGCGATCAAGCCGGCCAGCGTTTGGGACCTTGGCGCCAATATCGGCACCTTCAGCCGCATTGCGGCCGACAAGGGAATACCAACCATATCGTTCGACATCGACCCGGCTGCCGTAGAGAAGAATTACCTCGAGTGCCGGCGCAGGAATGAGGCGTACATCCTCCCGCTTCTCAGCGATCTCACGAATCCCAGCCCGGCCATCGGGTGGCAGAACCGGGAGAGAATGTCTCTGATGGAGCGCGGTCCCGCTGATGCGGCGCTCGCCCTTGCCCTAGTTCATCACCTCGCCATCTCGAACAACACGCCTTTAGCCCACATCGCTGATTTCCTGGCCAGCATCTGTCGTTCTCTCATCATCGAATTCGTGCCCAAGAACGATTCTCAGGTCCAGAGACTCTTGGCCAGCAGGGAAGACATTTTCACCAACTACACGCAGCAAGCCTTTGAGGGCGCGTTCGCAGACAGATTCGTCCTCGAACGCTGTCAGCGTGTCACGGGGTCCGAGCGGACCCTTTACCTCATGCGGCGGCGGGCATAGACTTGAAGAGAGCCTTCGTCCTCCACCCCTTCATCATCGCAGTGTTCCCTTCCTTGGCCCTCTATACGTACAACACGCAGGAGCTTTCTCTGGGCCAGCTCGTGATACCCTTTGCGGTGGCCTTGTCCCTGGCATCGCTGATGCTGGTTAGCATCTGGCTGGTGCTGGGCAATGTTCACAAGGCCGCTCTGGCCGTTTCGCTCTTTCTGGTGCTGCTTTACTCCACAGCGTACGTCTTCCCACTGACCAGGTGGCTGGGCGTGGAAGGATCGTATCTGGGTTGGCTACTCCTCGCTGTCATCTGGCTCGTGTTGTATCCATGCCTACTGTATCTCATAGTTAGAACCAGCATGGTCTTGCGCTACCCCACTATCATTCTGAATGTCGCCATGGTAGTCATGCTCCTCATCTCGGTGATCAGGGTAGGGTCATATGAATTCCGGCGCATAGGCAGTGGCGCGGGACTATCCGACAGCTACGCAGAACTGCAGCTGGACGTCCCCCGCCATGAGACGCCGCCCGACATCTACTATATCGTGCTGGACAGATACGCCAGTGCCCGCACGTTGGCTGATTTCTACGATTTCGACAACCGGGACTTCTTGACCTGGCTGGAAGAGCACGGTTTCTACGTGGCCAACGAGAGCGCCGCCAACTACGTGCGAACATCCGAGTCCCTGGCTTCGTCCCTGAACATGGAGTACATCGACTACATGGACGAGGCATCCAGCGATTTCTTACCCCTGAACGAGAAGCTGGAGGATCATGCCGTGCAGCGGCTGTTGCAGTCTGCCGGGTACGAATTCATACACGTGGGTTCCTGGTGGGGCCCTTTGAGAGACAATGAGTATGCCGACGTCAACATCAACTACTGCACCCGCCTTGACATGTTTTCCGAGTACATCCTGACGGCCACCATGCCCTACGCTGCCGCTACAGAACTGGGGATCATTGATGACCTCACCATGAGGCAGTGGAAGAGGACCGTCTTCGAGTTTGAGGAACTGGCCAAGATACCGGAGGAGTACCGGGGCACGCCGACCTTCACCTTTGCTCACCTCATGATCTCGCATACACCATACACCTTTGAGAGCGACGGCAGTTACCTAGATCCCCAAGAAGCTGATGACAGGAGCAACAGGGAAAACTACGTGAATGCCATTGCTGTCACGAACGAGATGGTGGTGGAACTGGTTGAGGGTCTCATGTCAACCTCGGAAGTCCCACCCATCATCATCCTGCAGGCAGATGAGGGCCCCTATCCGGCGAGATATCTGGCTGGTGACCGGGCCTTCCGCTGGGCACGGGCTACGGACGCGGAGCTGAGAGAGAAGATGGGTATACTGAACGCGTACTACCTGCCTGGAGTGGACTACAGTACCCCCCGCATCTACCCTTCAATATCGCCGGTGAACACCTTCAGACTAATCTTTGACCTCTACTTCGGCACCAACTTGGGGCCGCTGGAGGACAGGAGCTACGTGTATGCCAACTACAGCAGACCATATGACTTCCTAGACGTTACCCAGCGCTTGAGATCCGCGCAGGGCGATGGCTGAGATCGCAGCCGCGGAATGCGGCGTCAATAGCGAAAACCCCCGGACCGAAATCCAGGGGTTCTTGCGTTGAGTTTCTGGTAGCGGGGGTTGGATTTGAACCAACGACCTTCGGGTTATGGGCCCGACGAGCTACCACTGCTCCACCCCGCGCCGTTCTGTTGACTGCGGTATTGTCCTCGGAGGAAAGGTCAAGCCCTCGACCATTAGTACAGCTCAGCTGAACACATTACTGTGCTTACACCTGCTGCCTATCAAGCAAGTAGTCTACTTGCGGTCTTACCCCGCCAGAGGCGGGTGGGAGATCTCATCTTGGGGTGGGCTTCGCACTTTAGATGCTTTCAGCGCTTATCCCATCCAGACATAGCTACCCAGCGATGCCGCTGGCGCGACAACTGGCACACCAGAGGTCTGTCCCCCCGGATCCTCTCGTACTACGGGGAGCTCCCCTCAAATCTCCTGCGCCCACGACAGATAGAGACCGACCTGTCTCACGACGGTCTGAACCCAGCTCACGTACCGCTTTAATGGGCGAACAGCCCAACCCTTGGGACCTTCTCCAGCCCCAGGATGCGATGAGCCGACATCGAGGTGCCAAACCTTGCCGTCGATGTGAACTCTTGGGCAAGATCAGCCTGTTATCCCCGGGGTAGCTTTTATCCGATAAGCCACGGCCCTTCCATACAGAACCGTAGGATCACTTTGCCCGACTTTCGTCCCTGCTCGACTTGTGGGTCTCGCAGTCAAGCCCCCTTATGCCAATACACTCAACAGCTGATTTCCATCCAGCTTGAGGGGACCTTTGGGCGCCTCCGTTACCTTTTGGGAGGCGACCGCCCCAGTCAAACTACCCACCTGGCACTGTCCCCCAGCTTGCCCTGGGGTTAGAACCAAAACTCAACAAGAGTGGTATTTCACCGTTGGCTCCATCCCGACTAGCGTCGGAACTTCCCAGCCTCCCACCTATCCTACACATGCCAAGTCCTAATCCAGTGCCAAATTGTAGTAAAGCTCCACGGGGTCTTTTTGTCCCGTCGCGGGTAACGCGCATCTTCACGCGTACTTCAATTTCACCGAGCCCCTCGTTGAGACAGCGCCCGGGTCGTTACACCTTTCGTGCAGGTCGGAACTTACCCGACAAGGGATTTCGCTACCTTAGGACCGTTATAGTTACGGCCGCCGCTTACCGGGGCTTCGGTTTGGGGCTTCGATTTTCCGAAGATCCTCTAACCCCTCCCCTTAACCTTCCGGCGCTGGGCAGGTATCAGCCCCTATACCTCAGCTTACGCTTTGGCAGAGACCTGTGTTTTAGTTAAACAGCCGCCTGGGCCTTTTCTCTGCGTCCGCCTTAGGCGGACCCCCTTATCCCTAAGTTACGGGGTCAACTTGCCGAGTTCCTTAACGAGGGTTGTCTCGTCCACCTTAGGGTACTTGCCCTTGCCCACCAGTGTCGGTTTGCAGTACGGACGCTTGTCACAAACCACTGGGCTTTTCTTGACAGCCTAGGATCGATTGAGTCGCCTCGGGTCTCCCCTCAACTCCCCCTCCAACCTTCCAGCTGGAGGAACGCACCATGTCCAATGGGTACGCTCAACCTACCTTCCTGTGTCACCAGTGGCCTAACGAGACAAGCGGTGCTGGAATATTAACCAGCTGTCCATCGCTTACGCCTTTCGGCCTCAACTTAGGCCCGACTAACCCTACGCCGATTAACGTTGCATAGGAAACCTCAGGCTTTCGGTGGATGTGTTTTTCACACACCTTAACGCTACTCATACCGGCATTCTCACTTCTCTACGCTCCACCCTGACTCGCGCCAGAACTTCGCTGCGAAGAGAACGCTCCCCTACCAACCCGCCTTGCGGCGGATTCCATAGCTTCGGTGACAGGCTTGAGCCCCGTTGGATTGTCGGCGCAGAATCACTCGACCAGTGAGCTGTTACGCACTCCTTAGATGATGGCTGCTTCTAAGTCAACATCCTGGCTGTCTGAGCAACTCCACTTCCTTTCCCACTTAGCCTGTTTTGGGGACCTTAGCTGATGGTCTGGGCTATTTCCCTCTCGACTGTGAAGCTTAGCCCCCACAGTCTCACTCCCAGGGTACAAACTATGGCATTGGTGGTTTGGTTGAGTTTGGTAAGATACTCTCCCCCTAGCCCATCCAGTGCCCTACCTCCATAGCTCAATCCCTGAGGCTGTACCTCAATACATTTCGGGGAGAACCAGCTATCTCCGAGTTCGTTTGGCATATCACCCCTACCCACAGCTCATCCGACAGATTTGCCACTCTGACCGGTTCAGGCCTCCACGAGATTTCACTCCCGCTTCACCTTGGCCATGGGTAGCTCACACGGATTCGGGTCTGATCCACGCCACCTGTGAACAAGTCACCACGCCCTATTCGGACTCGCTTTCGCTTCGGCTCCGCAACTCCAGTCGCTTAACCTAGCGACGTAGATCAACTCGCCGGTTCATTCTTCAATAGGCACGCCATCACCCGCCTCGCGGCGGGCTCTGACCGCTTGTAGGCACATGGTTTCAGGTTCTATTTCACTCCCCTCCCGGGGTGCTTTTCACCTTTCCCTCACGGTACTAGTACACTATCGGTTGTTAGGGTGTTTAGCCTTGGAGGATGGTCCCCCCAGCTTCCCGCGGGATTTCCCGTGTCCCGCGGTACTCAAGGACATAACCAGAGCCTCAACATTTTCGCCTACAGGACTATCACCTTCTTGAGTGGCCCTTTCCAGGGACCTTCGGCTAATGCTGAGGTTTCTCACTCTGTGCCTGGCTTGGACCAGGCTGCTATGCCTTACAACCCCCTGGAGGCATAAGCTCCAAGACCAATCTTCCTCCAGGGTTTGGGCTCCTCCCCGTTCGTTCGCCACTACTAGGGGAATCTCTGTTGATTTCTCTTCCTCAGGGTACTAAGATGTTTCAGTTCCCCTGGTTCCCTCACCTTGGCCTATGTGTTCAGCCAAGAGTGCCCAAGTTTTG
>JAUCPZ010000162.1 GCA_030372995.1 Dehalococcoidia bacterium | reverse complement strand
GACAGCGGCAGGCCTGAGGCCTGCCGCTTTCCGTCTTCTACTCCCCTGCTCCGATCTTGGTCACCACGACGCATCGCGCGGGGTTCGGCTGCCTTCGTGACGCCCAACGGGCGTCCAGGATCCTTATCATCAGACCTTGCCAAAGAATATGAGCACCTCGTCGCCATCTTGCAGACGATTGGTGAGCTTGTCCGGCGCCAGCTTTTCCCGCATCTCGGGATCATTGACGAAGAACCACGTGACAGGGAGGACCTTTCCCTCCTTGTCATAGACCCACTTTCTCAGAGAAGGGTACCGTTTCACCATGCTCTTGAGGCACTCGAGAGGGGTGGCTGCTTCAAGTTCAAACGCCTCCGGTTCCGCCGTAAGCTCGCTCAGATGGCGAAGCATCGGGGACAGGGTGACCTTCACTCTCGGCTTCGGCTTCATCGCATTCCTACCATCCCGCACCAGCGGCACATCATACCATGTGACGCAAGTTCGCCGTCCGGGCGAACCAGTCTACGATCTGCCGGAACGATGCACCTTGCCTTCCATGTTCATCACGTAGTAGCGCCTCACCGGCCGGACACCCTGTTCGAGGCAGTCCATTACCCGCAGAAGTCTCTGGCTGTCTCCCACCAGGCTAGCGTCCAGGAGCACGCCAACATCGAGCAGACGCTGAACGGACTCTATCGGGAAGGTCACCCTGCTCCATTCAATGCAGCGCTGCCCGCAGGCTTCGAGGGCCTTCGAGAGAATGAGGCAGCCATAGACCGATCGGGCTCCTTCGTTCCCGCTCTGCGCCATCCACAGCGCGTCCATATCGATCGCGTCATTCACGTCCTGGGACGTCAGGGCGGAGTCGCTTGAAGGCTTGGGCGATAGAAACCGGTTGATGATGCCGAACATGCTTGAGGCAGCACTCCCATACTGCGCCCTTCTGGCATCCTCGGCCATTTGCGGTTGCTGATCGATGCCACTCAGCCAGACCGATATCATATGCGGGACGCACAACTTGATCAGCATGAGCGTCTTCTGATCATCGCCCCTACCCCACGCGCTCTTGACCACGTCCACCTCCCTGATCAGCGCCTGTGCCGCCGAGCTCGCCCCGGTGAGCCATGCCATCTGAGACATGTATTCGTAGTCATCAGTCAGGTAGTTCGCAACCTTGTACTTCTGGCGCAGCAGCTCGGCGATTTCGTCGGTGGCATAGAGAAAGAGGCGCTTCGTATAGCGCTGCGGTGATTCATCGAACATCGGGGGACACCAAGATGACATGGGGGTTCCTCCCGTTCTGGTTCAAGTTTGCCCAGTCAATTTCACGCGCCGATCAGATTACTATGGTCCTCCTGCCTTTGAACATGACATGGACGTCGCAGCCGTTTCAGATGCAAAGTAACGCCGCCGGAAGTACAGCGCCACGTTGACCAGGCTGATCAGCACCGGTACCTCGACAAGCGGACCTATTACCGCGGCGAAGGCTTCCCCCGACTCGATCCCGAAAACGGCCACGGCCACCGCTATGGCCAGCTCGAAGTTGTTGCTGGCAGCAGTGAAAGCGACGGTTGTGGTCTTCGGATAGCTGGCTCCGATCCTCTTGCCCATGTAGAACGACACGAAGAACATGATCACAAAGTAGAGCAACAGCGGGAGTGCTATCCGCAGCACATCGAGAGGTAATTCCACTATAAACTCGCCCTTAAGGGAAAACATAACAACGATGGTGAAGAGGAGGGCGATAAGAGTGACCGGGCTGATCTTGGGGATAAAGCTCCTCTCATACCACTCCCGTCCTCTGGCCCGCACCAGGGCGAACCGTGTCAGCATGCCACCGAAGAAAGGTATGCCCAAGTAGATGAACACACTCTTGGCGATTTCGCCAATGGTCACGTCCACCTCCGAGCCCTCCTGGCCAAAGTACTGGGGCAGCACCGTTACGAAGATGTAGGCGTAGACCGAGTAGAGGAGTATCTGGAAGATGGAGTTGAACGCTACCAGCCCAGCGGCGTACTCACTGTCGCCCTTGGCCAGCTCGTTCCACACGATGACCATGGCAATGCACCTGGCCAGCCCGATCATGATCAGGCCATACATGTAATGCGGGTAATCCCAGATCACGCCCAGGAACAGGATAGCCAGGAAGAACATCAGCACCGGCCCGATGAGCCAGTTCTGCACCAGAGACAGCCCCAGGACGCGCCAGTCGCGGAACACGCGGCCCATCTCCTCGTAACGCACCTTGGCCAGCGGGGGATACATCATCAGGATGAGACCGACGGCAATCGGTATGGAAGTGGTGCCTACCGACAGCCTGTCGGTGAAGTCGGCCACGCCGGGCACGAAGTATCCCAGCGTGACACCGAGCGCCATCGCCAGGAATATCCACAGCGTCAGGAAGCGGTCGAGGAAAGAGAGTCTGCCGATTACAGCCTTGGGCTCATCATTCTTCATCATCGGCACACCCCTGTCTCCGCCAACGCACCTGACATTTCAGCGCGCGTTTCTTCTTTCATCCACTGCATGTCTCTAGCGCGCTAGAACCTCGTCGATCGCTGTCACGAGAGCCTCCCTGTCCTCAGCCCCGCGGAAGCGTTCCGGATACACGACGTACCCTTTGCTGTTCTTGTCTTCTATGATCAGGATGGTCGGAAAGTCAGTGACGTCGAATTTCGCCGCGGCGTCATCCCACTGTCCGCAGTCGACATGGTTGAAGTCAACCGCGCCACCGTAGCGCTCCCTCAAGTCCATGTACATGGCCAGTACCGGATAGATGTCCTCAACCTCCCCTTCCCAGAAGCACATCACGACAACCCGGTCATCCTTCAGGGCGTCGTCCAGACTCTCCTTCCAGGGGCTCTTCTGCTGGGGGACCTGCGAGTACGTCAGCACCATGGCCACAGCGATGATGACGGCCCCCAGAGCAAGAGCCGCCGCCCTGGGCAGGCGGAGCTTCTGCCACCGCAAGAGTTGCCCAACACCCACCACCCCGGCCCTCTTCCTCTGATAGATGAGCAGCCCGGAGACCGCCAGCATGACGAAATCCACGATGAGGGAAGTGGTATGGCTCATATTGACTAGGTTGCCCAGACAGCCGCAGGCCTCACCTACATCCTTGAAGAAGCTGGCGACATTGGCCACGACGAAGCTGAGAATCATGGGGATACTGAGGGCAGCCGTGAATGTGGGGAATATGCCCAGGGCCAGACTGCAGCCAACGAAGAGTTCCGCCCACGGCAGCGCCGTCCCAAACGCACTGCCCAGGCTCTCTGGAAGCAGGTGGTAGTTCTGCACCGCGTCGATGAATAGGTCCGGATGCTGCAGCTTGGCGAACGCTGATATGATGAACAGGGCACCGAGAGCTACCCGCAGAACAGCCAAGACGCCGATCGCCACGGTGTTCCATCTGCCCTCTATCTTCATGATGCTCCTCTCAAGCCATCCCCCTGCTCCAAGACTGACCCACGTATTCTATATGCTCCTTTGGCAATTTGGCCAGCGCAATTCGGTCTCTTGCGGGATCAAGCCGCTCTCGAAAGATACGGCATTCGCAGTCTCACTCACCTTAGTCATTCCACGCCTCAGAACAGATAGACAAACAGATATATGCCCGCCCCGATCAGTATCACACCTGCAATCTTCTTAGAATAGCTAGAGAAATTGGCGATGCCCTTGGATGCCAGCACCTTCTGGGCAAAGCCCGTTGATATGCCGGCGCCGAGGACCAGAATCCAGTGCCCCAGGGCATAGCACAGCAGCAGACCCCCGCTGTAGGCAATCTTCTTCTGGGTGGCAGCAAACGCCAGTATGACCGCCAGCACCGGAGTAGCGCACGGAGAGGCGACGATGCCGAAGAAGAGCCCCATGAGGAAGGCCCCCAGCAGCGCCCTGCGCTTTGGCATGAAGCGCTGGGATACGCCGACGTTGAACTTGAACACTCCCAGGAGAGACAGCCCGAGTATGATGGCCACTGGTGGGAGAACATACTTCCAGAACCCGCCGACGTCCCCGAAAAGCCTGCCCAACGCTCCGGCGATGACGCCGAGTATGGTGAATGTTACGGTGAGACCGAGGGTAAAGACCAGGGAATACTGAATTGCCTTCTTTGGAGAACCCTCCGAGTACCCACTGACAAAGCCGATCACGAGGGGGATCATGGCCAGCACGCAAGGACTGGCACTGGAGATCACTCCAGCCAGAAAGCAGGCTGGGAAGGCCACCCAGCCATGATTCTGGACGACGTTGCCGAGCGATTCCAGCCACGCGTCCACCTAGATGAACCCCAGCTCCTGGAGATGAGCCAAGACATCCTCCCGGGGCCAGTATCCTACGTGCCGGGTCACCTCCTGGCCTGCGCTGTCGAAGAACAACTGGGTCGGTATGAGGGATATCTTGTACTTCGTGGTGAGACTGCCGTTGTAGCGCACGTCAATGAAAGAGAGGTTGAGTGTGTCGCCGTAGTCCGCTATTATCCCCTCCAGGACGGGCTTCATGGCTTTGCAGGGGACACAGGTGGTTGCCCCGAACTCGGCGATGGTTGGTTTCCCGTTAGCCAGTGCCTCGCTCAACGGAGTCGTACCTTCCCACCCGCTGCTGTCACTGGCGCCACCTCTTCCTGTACAGGCGACAGACAACACAAGAGACAACGCTAGGCACATCAACAGTATGAGATTCAGCCACTTATTCATCACCCACTGACTCCAATCAGCAAGTACTCCCGGCACGCGTCCCTGTCCAGGAGGCCTTCGGCAGCCACCCGGATGTCGGAACAGCCCCACGGTCCCGGAACAAGTAGTGGCCTCGCCCTAGATAATGCCCTGAGCTAACAGTGACCGCTATCACGAGCGGCTCCAAGTCAGGACCCTCAGCCACAGCCACACTGGCTTCCTGAGGTCGCCTCCGGGGCACATCCTCCTGCCGCCGTATCATCAGACCCGGGTTGGGCCATCTTCTTGGGCAGAGAGGGGCGAGTCTGGTACTCCTTGATTCTGGCGATTATCTCGTCGTTCCGGGGCAACCGCCCACCTTCCCTGCGGTTAGAGTAGATGGCCCACTCGTCGACATAGACATCGAACAGCCCTATCGGGCCCCTCCTTACCTTCGGCTCGATGCCGAATTCCTTCTTGACAGCGGCCGCCAGACCGGTGGCCGTGCTGAGAAAGCCTCACTCGTGGCAGTAGACGATCTCGATACTCTTAGGCTGGCGTATCTTGCTCTTCTTGCTCATCATTCCTCCTCTCGGAACCTCGGTTACTCTTCCATGATGGCCTTCACGATGAGGTCCTTAGCCTTCTTTACGTCGTCCTGCGAGACGTACTCCATGACTCCTTTAAGGTCACCGCCGATATCCTCATGCAGGGGTTTCTTCTTCATGCTGATGCCCCTGGCCAGCACTATGCCCTTGCTCACTTTGATTCCAGCCTGCTCGGCGACCTTCCGGGCGCATTCCTGGGGACATCCGTCAACAGTGATGACCTTCCGGGCAGCTTTGGTCTTGCCCATCACGGAAGGAATCTTGACCGGCAGTGCAGTGAGACATCCCACCGCGGCCTTGTTCAACCCCAGTTCCCTTACAGCCTCCAGGCTGGCCAAAGCACTGGTTATGCCGGTGTTGGACAGACCGCCGAAGCAAGAGAAGATGATGTTCTCATGCGTGTTCACCCCGGCTTCCCATCGTTGCTGCTCTGCCATCATGCCTCCTTCGCATGAACCTGTTTGGCTGCGCAAGAGAGTCCGCTAGACCTCTATTTCTTCTGGCTGCGCTCCTCTTTCTCCAGGCCGTTGATGATCATCTGGGTCACCTCCGCCTTGCTGGGTACCTTGCCCGAACTGACCACTTCCTCGTTGATCACCAGGCCAGGAGTCATCAGGATGGAATAGTCCATGATCTTCTTGACGTCCTTGACCTCTTCAACGGTGGCCTCAATGGCCAGCTCCTTCACCACATCTCGCACCACCTGCTCCAGTTGACGGCACTTGGAGCATCCCGGTCCCAGAACCTTGATCTTCATTCTTCCTCCTTTCGATACTAGTCAGTGATCAGCCCAAAGATGTATCCGCACACGGTGGCCATCACCACCACGATGGCCACATAGGTCAGGGTCTTCTTCGTTCCCATGATGTTGCGCAGCACCAACATGCTGGGCAGCGAGAGCGCCGGGCCGGCCAGCAGCAGAGCCAGCGCCGGGCCCTTTCCCATGCCGAGGTCCATGAACGCCCTGATAATGGGTACTTCGGTCAGAGTGGCGAAGTACATCAGCGCCCCCAGGAAGGAAGCGATGAAGTTCGCCAGGATGGAGTTGCCGCCCACCCAGTCCGTCACCACGGACTCCGGGATGGCGTACTTCAAGATGCCGGCGGCGAAGACGCCGACGAGAAGCCAGGGCAGAATGAGGCGCACCAGGTGCAGCGTCTCCTTCACCCACTGGACGATTTCGCCTTTCCTGAACCCTGTCTCTTATACACATCTGACGCTGCCGACGA
>JAUCPZ010000161.1 GCA_030372995.1 Dehalococcoidia bacterium | reverse complement strand
TCTCTTGCCCGAACCTACAATTCCAGTCAGAAGGACCCCGACGGCGGCGACGGAATGAACGACCACAACATATGGATCTAAGAGACCTCGGTTTCGACGAATGGTTCAGAGAAAAGGCAACGGAGTTGCCGAAACCGGACTGCAAGCCGGCCAGAGTGACCGCCGTCAACAGGGAGAACTACCTCGTAAGGAATGAGAAGACGGAAGTCGCGGCAGAGCTCACTGGCGCCTTCCGTTTCTCCGCCGGGTCGAGCCTAGACCTGCCCGCCGTAGGGGACTGGGTCCTGGTACAGTACCAGAATGCCGGCACCTTTGCCATCATCCGCGGCCTGCTGCCCAGAAAGACGATCCTGCGGCGGAAAACCCCAGGGAGAGACATCGACTACCAGATCATCGCCGCCAACATCGACATGGCGTTCATCGTGCAGGCATGCGATTCGGACTTCAATCTGCGCCGCCTTGACCGTTACTTGGTGATGGCCCGCGAAGGAGGGATCCAGTCCATGCTGCTGCTCACCAAGAGCGACCTGGTCAGCCCCGAAGAGCTGGAGCAGCGTATTGCAGCGGTGAAACAGTCGAGCGCCGACTGCCGCGTGATTGTACTCAGCAACAAGACCGGCTTCGGGCTGGATGCGGTGCGCGAGGTGCTGGAGAAGGGCAAGACCTACTGCCTGATTGGCTCATCTGGTGTAGGCAAGAGCACTCTCCTGAACCGCCTGATGGGCCGGGACTTGCTCGAGACAAACACGGTTCGGACCACCGATGGGAAGGGGCGGCACACCACAGCCCGCCGGCAGTTGATCGTTCTGGATCAGGGGGCGATGGTGATCGACACCCCGGGCATGAGAGAACTGGGCAACATTGGCTTGGGCGAGGGCATTGATGAAAGCTTCCCTGACATCACCGAACTCTCTAACCGTTGCCGCTTCACCAACTGTACCCACACGAACGAACCCGGCTGCGCCCTGCTGGCGGCAGTGCGCAATGGCGAACTGAGCGAAGAGCGCTATCAGAGCTACCTGAAACTGCTGAGGGAATCCGAGTACCACGAGATGTCATATCTCGAGAAGCGCCGCAAGGACCGAAAGTTCGGGCAGTTCGTCAACAAAGCCATCAAGCAGCACGACAAGAGGAAATCGCCGTAGGCCCCGTCTACATCCGCTCCGGCACACTCCTGCCCATGAGGCAGAGCGTGCCGGCCACCATACTCGTCACAAGAAGGGACTGTCGTAGGGAGTCGGCTTCATTTGACAGATCAATTCAACGGCGGCGTCATGAAGCTGCCTGAGTATCCTGTTCAGCACGGCAACATCATCTCTTGAAAGCCGGGAGGTGATGTTCATGGCCGTTCTCTCGCTCATTTGACGCTGAAAGGCCGCCTCTCCCTTCCTCGTTAGAGAGACTCTGACCCAGTTCTTTCTGTGCAAGTCTCTTGTCCTCTTGATCAGCCCACGGCTCTCCATGCGTCTCAGCAGTGCAGCCGTCGTATGAGGTTGCTTGTGTATGAGGCGCGAGATCTTCATGGGTGTCAGAGGCTCGGGTGAAGTCTTCAGGAAGTAGAGGGCCGCTGCTTGGGACAGTGATAACCCCACGCGGTCAAGCTCCATCTCCCGCAGTCTGTACAGCGCACCGGAGGTCCTGAATATCCTTTCCCAAGTCTTCTCATCCTCGTTCAGCCGAACCGTGCCGCTCACTCGCACACCCCCAGTGGTTTGGTTTGGATAGTATTCTATTGGGATTCCCAGCGGCGTCAATAGTGGGACCGCAGGCGGCATTCGGCCTACATCCGCTCCGGCACGCTCATGCCCATGAAGGAGAGCGTGCGAGCGAAGGCGATCCGGGCCGCGTCCACCAGCTTCAGCCTCGCGGCGGTCAATTCCGCATCATCAGACACCACCCGGCACTGCTTGTAGAAGCTGTGAAACGACGTGGCCAAGTCCAGCGCGTAGTATGGAAGGTGGTGCGGCTCGAGTTTAGTGGCTACGGTCTCCACTACTTCCGGCAACTGGATCATCTTGCGGATGAAATCCAACTCCGCTTCCGCGGTCAGCAGTGCTACGTCTCCCCGGCTGAAGTCGATGCCCTTCTCCCGGGCCAGGCGGAAGATGCTCGAGATGCGCGCGTGCGCGTACTGCACGTAGTAGACCGGATTCTCGGAAGACTCCTTCTTGGCCAGCTCAATGTCGAAGTCCATCTGGCTGTCCGCGGAGCGTGACAGGAACACGAAGCGGCAGGCATCGGCACCCACCTCCTCCACGAGCTCCCGCAGCGTGACCAGATCGCCGCTGCGCTTGGATACCTTTACCTCGACGTTGCCTCGCTTCAGCATGACGAGCTGCGTGATGATGATGTCCATTCTTGCCGGATCGATGTCCAGTGCACGCAGCACGGCCTTCATGCGGGCAACGTGGCCCTGGTGGTCAGCGCCCCAGATGTTGATCACGCGGTCGAAATGGCGCTCCAGGAACTTGTTGTAGTGGTAGGCCACGTCGGAGGCAAAGTAGGTCGGCACGCCCGTCGTGCGTACTAAGACGTTGTCCTTGTCCTCGCCAAGTTCCGAGGAAGCGAACCACACCGCCCCTTCCCGCTCCAGCACATGCCCCTTGCTGCGCAGGATGGACATGGCCTTCTCGTACTGACCGTTCTCATACAGGCTCCTCTCACTGAACCACACATCGAAGCGCACTCCGAGGAGCTCCAGGTCGGACCGGATGAGGTCCATGACCTTCTTCAGCCCGATGGCTCCGATAGCGGCCACTGCCTCCGGTTCCGGGAGTTTGAGGAACTGGTCGCCCTGCTCGGCGACGATCTCCCTGGCCATGTCCATGACATAGTGGCCGTGGTAGCCATCAGGCGGGACCTCAGCCGGCTGGCCCAGCGCCTCGCGGTAGCGCGCCCACAGGGAACGGTAGAAAGCGTCGATCTGGCCGCCGGCGTCGTTGACATAGTATTCCTTCTCCACGCGGTAGCCGGCAGCACTGAGCACCTTGGCCAGGGTGTCGCCCATAATGGCACCCCTCCCATGCCCCACGTGCAGCGGCCCGGTCGGATTGACGCTGACGAACTCCAGTTGCACCTTCTGGTCTTTGCCGAGGTCGATGGCGCCGAAGCGGTCGCGCTCGGCGCGGATCGCGTCGACCTGCCGCGCCAGCCAGTCATTTCTCAGCGTGAAGTTGATGAAACCGGGGCGGGCCACCTCCACCTTCTCCACCTCGGGAGCAGGCTGTATCAAGGGAACGATCTTCTCGGCTATGCTGAGGGGACTGGCCTTGGCCACCCGGGCGGCCTTCATGGGGAAGTTGCTGGCATAGTCGCCGTGCCCGGCGCTCTGCGGGCGTTCGACCATTACCTCGGGCAATGCCGCGTCCGGCAAAAGCCCCCGCTTCCGGGCTTCTGCCACGGCCTGTTCCAGGAGGTGAACGATCTTCCGTTTGACCATTTGCCTGATGTTCAAGAAGCAGACGCGCCGGCGGATCGCGCCAGCAGCGCCTCTATCCTCTCACACGCACACACGGCTGCAATAACTATACAGCATTCCGGCCCGCAGTTCACAGGCAAGCCGCCAGATGCGGGCTCGCTGGTCGGCAGGGTCGGTGCAACGTGCACCGTGTTTCTCAGAGGATCACCCGGCCCTCTCTCGGGTCAGACGAGTAAACCAAGAGGGGCTTCGCCCCTCTTGACGCCCCTTGCCAGGAATGGGCAGCTGCTGGCTGTAACGAGCCGTACCACAGCTGGTCACCGCTATGAGCCATCAGCCACGAGCTCAGGGCTTCTGTTGTTCACCCGGCCCTCTCTCGGGCCGGACGAGTAAGCCAAGAGGGGCTCCGCCCCTCTTGACGCCCCTTGCTTGCGCGGGTTCGGCTTGGTTTGCAAGACCGAAACTTGGGGTTTGGGATTTCGCACCCAAGGTGCGCGGCTCCGCCCGGCAGTTCTGTCTCGGCACCAGCCAGTACAGCGATTGCGATGACGGTGCTTCACAAAGGCATCGTTCATCGGGAATTGTCATGCAACGGTAAGAACACCCACGATGCCCAATGCAATCAGCACAGCGAAGACAACCGTCCATTGCCATTTCCCCTGCTGTGCAAAGTATCCTGGGCTCACCATTGCTGTGTAGAACAGCATTCCCATGGCCACCAGGTAGAGAGTACATCCCCACCCCTGAGATGAGAGCAGGCCGATTCCCGCAGCTACAAGCGAGAGCGCTGTCGCTGCCTCACCGGCAATGTGGAACCTTATCCTGATTGGTTCGGTTCGGAGTTCTGGTATCTTCCGGGTGGCGTAGGAAAGGGACCACTGGGCAATCATGGCCACGCCGACTAGAATGGCATAGATCGCAGCGAGCGTCATACTCTCACCTCCGGTCTGTCGCTATGTGTGAACTGTGACGGCTAGACAACCGCTGACAACCATAACCAGAGAGCATGTTCTTCCTTCCCATGAAAGCAAGGCATCTTCGCATGCGTCCACTTCACATGTCATTCCTGCACGGGCAACGGCCCGAAGGAGGTTTGGCGATCCTGTAGCAGCCCTCAATCACCCAACCCTCGCTCGGAGGACACAGCGGGAGTGCCAGTGCCGATGTGACCTAACCGGACTCGCTGCCTGCCTTCCACACCCGCGCCACCTCTTTGGCCAGGAGACGGTGCTCCGGCCTCTTCAGGCCACGGTCGCTCTCCAGGAGGCGCATGGCCTCGCTGCGCGCCATCTCCATCAGCGCCACGTCCGAAAGCCGGGCCATCCGCAGATCGGGCAGCCCGCTCTGCTGCGTCCCAAAGAACTCCCCCGGTCCCCGCAGCCGAAGATCCTCTTCAGCCAGCAGGAAGCCATCGCGGGTGTTTTCGATTATTCTCAGACGCTCGCGCCCCTCAAATGACGGCGACTCCGCGAGCAAGAGGCAGTAGCTCCTGTGCTCTCCGCGGCCCACCCTACCGCGGAACTGGTGGAGCTGCGACAATCCAAAGCGGTCGGCACCTTCTATCAGCATCACCGCGGCATTCGGCACGTCGATGCCAACTTCCACCACCGGCGTCGATACCAGGATGTCCAGTTCGCGATCTTTGAAGCTCCTCATGACGGATTCCTTGTCGGTCGCTGACATCCGCCCGTGCAGCAGTCCCAGGCGGAGATCGGGAAACACCTGTTCTGAGAGCCTCTTGTATTCAGCCACGGCAGCCTTCGCCTCGATGCTCTCGGACTCTTCGACCAGCGGGCAAATGATGAAAGCCTGTCTACCCTCGCGGACTTTGCGGCGCACAAAATCGTAGGCGGCCTGCCGCTGGGCGGGCCCCAGCCACCTGGTCTCTATATCCACGCGGCCCGGGGGCATCTCATCGATGACCGAGACATCCAGATCGCCATAGAGCGTCAACGCCAGGGTGCGCGGAATGGGTGTGGCAGTCATCACCAGGAGATGCGGATTGGATCCTTTCTGCCTCAGCGCCGAGCGCTGCAACACCCCGAACCGGTGCTGTTCGTCCACCACCACCAGCCCGAGCTTCTGGAATTCCACGCCTTTCTGAATCAGAGCATGAGTGCCGATGATCAGGTGCACAGCCCCTTCGCCAGCCAGTTTCTGGATCTTGCCTTTGTCCCGCGCCTTCAGGCTGCCGGTCAGTAGCGCCATTACGAAAGGATGAGGCAACAAGGAAGGGAACCTGAGCAGCGAGCTGGACTCTTGTTCCGGCGGCGCCATTCGGGACAGAATAGAGGCGATCGTGTTGAAATGCTGCTCCGCCAGTATTTCGGTGGGGGCCATCAACGCCCCCTGGCAGCCATTCGCCGCAGCCATCATCAGGGCCACCGTGGCCACCGCGGTCTTGCCGCTTCCGACATCGCCCTGCAGCAAACGGCTCATCGGCCTCGTTTGACTGACGTCGGAGAGTATCTCCTTCAGTGCCCGCTTCTGTGCCGCCGTGAACCGGAAGGGCATGCCCTCGCCGATCCGCCGCAACAGCTCATGATCGATTCGGAACGCGGCACACGCCAGCGCCTCCTGCCACTCCAGTTTCCTCGAGGCAACACCCATCTGGATCAGGAAGAGCTCGTCGAACGCCAGCCGCCGCCGGGCCTCGCCGAGATTTTCACGTGACTCCGGGAAGTGCGCCTGCCGGATGGCCTCAGGCAAGGGCATCAGCGCACAGCGGTCCCGCACCTCCGGCGGCAGATGGTCACCCAGCCGCGGCGCCCACATAGTGACGACGGCCTTGGCCAGCCGGCGCACCGAGCGCGGATACAGCCCCTCCGTCAGAGGGTAGACCGGGACCAGCATGTCACTCCGCGGCAGGTCTTCCGTTTCCAGAAGTTCCCATTCCGGAGATTCGAACACCTTGTTCCCTTTGTAAACGTTGACCTTGCCGTAGAGCGCCAGCCTGGCGCCCGTGCGGAAGCGCTGGGCCAGGTACGGCTGGTTGAACCACACCGCCCGTATGGTGCCGGTCTGGTCTCCGACGGTGGCCTCGGCACCCATCCTCCCCCCCAGGTTCACCTGCCGGGCCTCCCAGACCGTGGCCACCAGTGTCTGCTCGCTGCCCACCTCCAGTTCCGCCACCCGCCTCTGGTTGCCGTAGTCAATATGGCGACGCGGAAAGAAGTAGAGCATGTCCCTGATGGTCCGGACTCCCAGCTTGGCATACTTCGGCGCCATGCCGGGCCCAATGCCCTTAACGGCGGTGATTGGCGAGTCCAGAGTGACGCCTGGTGGCACGGTCAAGCTCCGCCTAGCCGGGATGCGCGAGCCGGGAGGTTTCTTCGCGGCCGGGTTTGGCTCGTCCGGATGTTCCCCGCTCAGACGCTGGTGCGTGGACTCCGCCCAATCGCGGCGTCTGTCTTTGGTAAGTGCTGCATAGCTGAAACCGGGTGGGCAGATCTGCGAAGCGGACAACGATTCGCCGCTGTCTCTGGCCTTCCTGACGTAGGTGCGAAGGTAACGGTCCAGCCCGCCGACCACCGCCACATCCTCGTAGCCTTTGGATCGCTCGAGCTCGAGGATCTTCAGCAGGGCCTCAGTATGCGGGCTCTTCCCAGCCGTCGTTCGCAATCCGGCCCTCTCCGTACGGGGCGTTCCGGAACTCACTGCCGATGCGGAATCCGCAGCGTGGGCAGCGTGAACCTCTTGGCTCGGGCCTCCCTCTCGGCAGCCTTTTCCGCTTCAGTCTTGCGCTCCCTCACAATCACCACCAGGCTCTGAGGGCCACCGTGGACACCGAGAGCTGACCCCAGCTTGGCTATCACTGGTGGAGTACTCGGGGAGAGCGATCGTATCCTCTCGGCCAGCGCCTCCGCTTCATGAAGGGCATTGCTGTGCACCACAGCGGCACCCTCGATAGGGAGATGCCTGGTCACACACTGGCATAGCCGCTCTATGCCCGCGCTTCGAGTACGCGTCACTCCGCACAGCCGTATCCAGCCATCCTTTATCTCGAGCATGGGCTTCACCTTCACCAGCGAGCCCAGGAGGCCGCCCCCCTTCCCCACCCGCCCCCCTTTGAGCGCATGCTTGATGGTATCCAGCATGGCCATACCGTGCGTGCGGGGTATGGCACTCCGCACAGCCTCCAACACACCGTCCATGCTCTTGCCGCTGCGCGCCTCGTGCGCGGCCAGCATAGCCATCAGCCCCAGGCCCATTGTCACCGACTGCGAGTCGACAACCTCGATCCGACTCTTGCCCTTGTACGACTGCTTGCCTGCCAAGGCAGCTTCGTAGATGGCGCTCTGCTTCGACGTGACGGTCAAGCAGACTATCTCATCGGCTTCCCGCGACAGCTGCTCGTACGCGGCAGTGAAATCACCCGGTGCGGGCGAAGATGTAGTGGGATGGACCGGTTCGGTCACCATCTTCTCATATATCTGTTCCGGGGTTATGTCCACGCCGTCCCGGTAGGACCGGCTGCCGAAGTGCACATACGCGGGGACGACTGTAATGCCCAGTTCTCTGGCTATTTCCGGGGGCAGATCGGAAGTGCTGTCTGTGACAATCCTGACCATTCTCTAGACTTCAAAGCAGGCAGACGCCGACAACGCGTGGCCCGGTGTGAACCGCCACAGCGCTGCCCACTGCCGAAGAGTAGATGTCCTTTCCGGGCAAGAGAGCTGCCAACCTTGAATGAAGCCGGTCAGCTTCGCCTGCCGCCGCGCCCTGCTCTATAGCGACGCTGGACACGTTAGGCGCGTCGGCAGCCAGGCTGCACAAACGGTCGAGCGCCCTGTTGCGGCTCCGTTCCCGCCCCACCGGCTTTATCTCGCCACCCTCCAGTCCGACTATGGGATGCACCTTTATAGGGGATCCCAGGAGTGATTCTGCCTTGCCGATCCGCCCGCCCCTTCTCAGGTACTCCAGCGTCTCGAAGCAGACGTAGACGCGCGCCCTGGGAGCGGCCTCTTTCACCATCTTGACGATCTGCTGCATCTTCTGCCCTTTTTGCGCCTGCTTCGCCGCCGCTATCACCAGCAGCCCCAGTCCCATTGCGGCCGTCTTTGAATCAATCACTTCTATGCGGCAGTCCTTCTTCACCCTGCCACTGGCCCGCAAGGCAATCTCGTACGCACTGCTGAAAGTCGAGGAAAGGTGAATGGACACGATTTCATCGGTCTCTTCAGACAGCCTTTCGTAGGCTTCGGCGAAGTCCTTCATCTTGGGGGCACTGGTGGTCGGCACCGTGCGGCTGGTGACCAGTTTCTGATAGAACTCCTCCGTCTCCAGGTCCACTCCGTCACGGTACACTTCGGTGCCGAAGCGTACGTACATGGGGACCACACAGATCTTGAGTTCCCGGGCGATCTCCGCCGGGATATCCGAGGAACTGTCAGTGACTATCCTTACCACAGACTGCCTACGTGGCTACTCTACTGAAGCAATGTAGTTGTAGTGCGGTTGTCCGCCATAGACCAGCTCTACCTCGAGATTCGGGTGCTTCCGCCGGATCGCCTCCACCGCCTCTTCTGCCTCTGCGCGCTTGGTCGTCTTGCCATAGTAGACGGTGACTATCTCGCTAGTGTCCGTCTTCACGACATCAAGCACATCCAACAGTACCTTGATTGGTTTGTCACCCACAGCCTTCAGTTCGCCATCCGCAAACCCGATAGCCTGCCGGCGCAGTATCTTCATGTTGCCGATCTTTGCCGGTCGTACCGCCCGGGTGATCTCGATGGTCTTCACTCCGGCCATCGCGTCCTCCATCATGGAGGCATTCGTCTTCAGATCGGTATCGTAGTTGAAAGCGAGGAGCGCGGCCACCCCCTGGGGAACGGTCTCGGTGGGAACAACCCTCACCTTCTTGGAGGTCAGTCCCTTCACCTGCCTGGCAGCGGGAATCACGTTCTTGTTGTTGGGCAATATGATTACCTTGTCCTGCGGCAGGGACTCCACGGCCTGCAGTATCTCCCTGGTGCTGGGATTCATCGTTTGCCCGCCAGGTACAATGGCGCTCACGCCAAGGCTCCGGAAGACCTGCCCCAGACCATCCCCTGAGACTACTGCCACCGTCGCGATCTCCGGCGGCGGAGCCTGGGCCTTCACCATCTCCGTGTATTCCTTGTGCTGGTCATCCATGTTCTGTATCTTGATCTCGTGTAGGACTCCCAGAGACGTTGCCCGGTGTAGCACCTTGCCAGGATCAAACGTGTGAATGTGTATGTGGACGAGATTCTCGTCGCCGACCACGATCAGGCACTGCCCTTCGTTGGCCAGGCCCTTCCTGATGTTCTCGGGATTCAGCTTCTTGTTCCCTTCCAGGACAAACTCGGTACAATAGCCGAAGGGCTCTTCTTTTTCGGTCATCAACTGTGGGAACTTGGTCACCAACGGGACGACGCTGGCCACCACCTGCGGCCGGCGGACTTCCATGACATCGGTGTCCCCCTTGAGATGAAGCAGGGCGCCTTCGAAGAGCACGTACAGCCCCTGCCCCCCGGCATCCACCACCCCAGCCTGTTTCAGAGTCGGCAGAAGCGTCGGGGTCCTCGCCACTGATTCCCTGGCCGCGACTACTGTAGCCTCCATAATGGGAACGAGGTCATCCTGGCTGGCCGAGGCCTCCCGGGCTGCCGCAGAAGCATCCCGCGCCACTGTCAATATCGTCCCCTCGACCGGGCGGGTCAGCGCCTTGTAGGCTACCGTTGACCCCTTGGTAAGAGCCGCGGCAAAATCCTTGCCCCGGAACGTGTCGTGGCCTTCCAGACCCTGTGCCAGCCCGCGGAAGATTTGCGACAGGATCACGCCGCTGTTCCCTCTGGCGCCCATGAGAGCGCCCCGGGCCATCGCCTGGGCCACCGCACCGGCATCGTTGTCCGGAGCACGGTACGCTTCCTCCAGCGTGGAGCGCATGGTCAGAAGCATATTCGTGCCGCAATCGCCGTCCGGAACCGGAAAGACGTTGAGGGCGTTAATGTCCGGAACGCTCTTCTCCAGCCACGATGTGGCGGCAGCAAACATGTCTCTCAGGTCCTGACCGCTGTACTCCAGCGTTCCGGTCCCTTTAGCCCCTCGCGGTTCTTGCATATTCTTCGTTCTCCCTGTATTATCTACATGGTAATCTTACAGCAAAGATTGTGCCTATTAAAGCACTGAGGTATTAAGACACTGTGGCAATTTGCGACATCTGCGGAAAGAAGAACCAGGTCGGTCACAACGTGAGCCACTCGAAGCGCCGCACTCACCGCGTTTGGGCTCCCAATGTGCACTCGGCCGTCCTGGTCATAGACGGGAGCAGGAAGAGGCTCAACGTCTGCACCAGGTGCCTTCGCACGCATCAGAAGCATACTCAGTAGCCCCCACCTCCGCCCTTCAGCAGCCCTCTGGCCCGGGCTAGTTGCGCGTCAACCTGTTGCGGCGCCGTTCCCCCGACAATACTCCGTGCCCTGAGCGACGAGCTCACGTTGATGTCAAGCACATTCGCCTCGAACAGCGGCGAGAACTGGCGGTACTCTCCGAGGTCCATCTCGTGTAGTTCTTTGCCCTTATCAACGGCATAGCTCACCAGCTTCGCGACCACTTCGTGCGCCCGGCGGAAGGGTAAACCCTTCTTCACGAGGTAGTCCGCCACATCGGTAGCGAGGATGTAGTTCAGGCTGGCGGCCTGGCCCGCCCGCTCTGCTTTCACCTTCAGCGTCTTCACCATGCCGGCAAACACCGCCAGAGTGGACAGAAGGGTATCCACCGTGTCGAACAGCCCCTCTTTGTCCTCTTGAAGGTCCCGGTTGTACGACAGGGGCAGACCCTTCATGGTCGCCAGCATACCCATAAGATGACCGTACACCCGCCCCGCCTTCCCCCGCCCCAATTCCGCGACGTCGGGGTTCTTCTTCTGCGGCATGATGCTGGAACCGGTGGCATAGGCATCGTCCATCTCAACGAAGCCGAACTCAGCCGATGACCACAGCACCAGCTCTTCGCCCAGACGCGACAGGTGCATCATGGCCAGGCTGGCAGCGGCCTCGTATTCGATCACGAAATCGCGGTCGGACACGGCGTCCAGGCTGTTCTGGCTAACCTGGCTGAAACCGAGCTGCTTGGCCACGAAGGCCCGGTCGATGGGATACGGAACCCCCGCCAGCGCCCCGCTGCCCAGCGGCAAGACATCCGTGCGCTTCAGGCAGTCCTGGAACCGCTGGACATCGCGCTCCAGCATCTCAAAGTAGGCCAGCAGGTGATGCGCCAGCAGCACCGGCTGTGCCCGCTGCAGGTGGGTGTAGCCCGGGATGACCACAGCCTTGTTAGCCTCGGCTATGTCGAGCAGCACGGCCTGCACCCCCCTCAATCCCTCGATAGTCTGGGCGATGGCTTCTTTGCAGTACAGGCGCAAATCCGTGGCCACCTGGTCATTCCGGGAGCGGGCTGTGTGCAGCTTCCCGGCGACATCCCCGATCCTCTCTGCCAGGCGGGCCTCAATGTTCATATGGATATCTTCCAGCTCCTCCTTGAACTGGAACTGGCCCTGTTCGATCTCACCGCGTATTGCCACCAGGCCCATGACGATAAGCTCCGCGTCTTTGTCCGTAATGATGCCCTGCTTCGCCAGCATCTTGGCATGGGCTATGCTGCCGGCGATGTCTTGCTGGTACAGGCGCTGGTCAAAAGGGACGGAGGCCGTGTACTGCTGGACCAGCTTGTCAGCATCCTTGTGAAACCGTCCGCGGATATGGCTCATGTCCTACGTCCTGTTAGTCGCCAATATTACCATAACCACTCAAGTGGGCAAGAGGATGATTGACCTGACGGAGCCGGGGCGGGACTCAGGTTCATGCCGGCCTTGGTTCGAACTCGTCCCTGGCCATGATCGTCAGCACTATGGCGGCTGCCCCCAGAAGGGCAGAAGGCAGCAGCAGGACCACGGCTCCAGCGAGGGCGAGACCCCAGTGCTTCCGCCTCAAAGCGAAGACGCCCCCGGCCACGGCGAACAACGCCATGGCCACAACTGCCAACTCCACAATCAGCACGAATGCCGGCAACTCACCGAACACACTATCCTGCACTAGAAGGATCAAAGTGATCCAGACGGCGGAGAAGGTGCCAAGCACAATGTCGATGGTTCCCGCAATCGTGCTCAGCCTTTTCCTGGTTACGGGCTGGCTGGCTACCCGGCCGGCACCGCGTTCGCTATGGTCTGCCTCTCCTGCCATTTCCACGCCGCCCTCCGCATAAAGCACTGCACCGTGTGCGGTCTACCGCGTATCCGCTGAGACCACCGTCCCCGTTCCCTATTCGAACTCGTCCCTCGCCATGATCGTGAGCACCAGTGCGGCTACACCGAGCAAAGATGACGTCACTATCAAGGCGATCGATCCGACGAGCGCCATCACCCAGCTTCTCCTCCGCAAGGCGAAGATGCCGCCGACCACGGCTATGATGCCCGGGATCAGCATAGCCAGCGGAAAGAACACCACGAAGAACGGTATCTCCTCCTCGGTCCCAAACATGACGAACAGGAATATCGCCATTCCAAGCATGGAGATGATGGAAAAGGCACCGGCCGCGATGTCGATAATCCCGGCGGCCAGGCTCAGTTGCGTCTTCTTCTTCGCCGGCTGTCCTCCCGCCAGGCTCGCACCGCAACTGGCGCAGAAAGCTGCATTGTCAGCTGTTTCCTTACCACACTTACTGCAGAACAACGCCCCTCCTCTACCAGCCGTGCACCGGCTGCATGATCATACGACAGATGCCACTACGAGATTGTATCACGCCGCCACGCTGTTGTCTCGCCGGCGGGATTCAAGCCGCTGCTGCGTTCGCCCGTTATCAGCCGATTTTCTTCGTGTCCGGCTGGATCTGCGACTGCACGCGCACCGGCAGGCCCCAGATCTGGATGAAGCCAGGAGATGCGCTTTGGTCGAACTGGTCGCCGACATCGTACGTCGCCAGTTTGTGCTGGTACAGCGAATATGGCGACTTCCGGCCAACCACAATGCAGTTACCCTTGAACAGCTTGATCCGCACGGTCCCGGTGACATGACGCTGGGTACTCCGCACGTAAGGTATGAGGTCCTGGTGGAAAGAACTGAACCAGAGACCGTTGTAGATCAGGCTGGCATACTCTGCCGCCACGACCTGTTTGAAGCGCAGTTGCTCCTTGGACAGCGTCATAGCTTCGAGGGCCTTGTGTGCGGCAAAAAGCACCGTGGCGGCCGGCGCCTCATAGACCTCCCGCGACTTTATGCCCACCAGCCGGTCCTCAATGTGGTCGATCCGCCCGACGCCGTGCCGTCCCGCCAGCCTGTTCAGGTCTTCAATCAGTTTGACGCCATCCAGCTTCTTCTTGTTGAGCGAAATGGGGATACCCTTCTCAAAGCCGATCTCCACATACTCCGGCTCTTTCGGCGCCTTCTCAGGCGAGACCGTCCAAGCGTAAACCTCTTCGGGCGGCTCCACCCAGGGATCTTCGAGCACTCCGCACTCTATGCTGCGGCCCCAGAGGTTGACATCGATGGAATACGGGCTGGCGACTGTCACGGGCACCGGGATATGGCGCTTCCTGGCGTAGGCGATGGTCTGCTCCCGGGTCATGCCCCACTCGCGCGCGGGCGCGATGACCTTCAGCCCCGGGCCGAGCGCCGCCGTCGTCACGTCGAAGCGCACCTGGTCGTTTCCCTTGCCGGTGCAGCCATGGGCCACCGCGCTGGCTCCTTCCTTCTTGGCCACTTCTACAAGCAACCTGGCGATGAGCGGCCGCGAAAGAGCGGTGGCCAGCGGATAGACTCCCTGATAGATGGCATCGGCCTGAAGCGCGGGAAAGACGAACTCGTTGACAAAGGTCTCCCTCATGTCCACTACGATCGCCTTGATCGCGCCGACCTTAAGGGCCTTCTTCCGCACGGCTTCCAGATCTTTCTCCGCGCCTACGTCGGCAGTGACGGCGATGACATCCATGCCGTGTTCTTCTTTGATCCACTTGATGG
>JAUCPZ010000160.1 GCA_030372995.1 Dehalococcoidia bacterium | reverse complement strand
TCTGAATAGCTGCCAAGCCTGCTTTGAAGCTCTGCTGCAGCCTCCTCTCCCTGGCCCTCGAGAGCGCGGATCAGGTGCTGTGTGGCCTCCCAGACTGTGAGCCGGCTGTCGGTGCTCGGGTCCCATTGGGCGTCCATCTCCTCGCGCCCAAGCAGCCTGGCCTTGCCTGCCCCGGCCCGAAGGATTCCGGCTTGGACCATTCCCTCGACTGAAGTGTTCTTGGCCTTGGAGAGCGTCTCGGCATCCCCGAAAGGCCCCTCTTTCATGCCGTACTGCTCAAACCATGACAGAGCCCAGCGGGTGTCCGGATCGTACTCGCTCTCCTGCTCTGAGAGGTACTCGTCCAGATGCTGGTTGATCAGCTGCAGGGCCGTTCGCACACGCATCGGCGAGCCGTCTGCCTCCAGGACCTTGGCGTTCCGGGAGAAGATGGCCATCCCAGGGCCGATGGCCGCCTGGGCCAAATCCACAGGGGCGATGTTTCCCTTCTGAAGCTGCGAAAGCGCTCCGGGCAGCTCGCGCCTGAGCGCAGCGATGAACTCCCGGCGGGTGGCTAAAGGGGCGTCCTCGGGGCGGGGCCGGCAGACCAGGACGATGGAGGAGGCCAGGGCGTTGGTGCCGAGGGAGACGCTTCGGTTCGCAAGCTCTGTTCGCATGGGCCAGGTGCCTGTGATGACGTAGCCAGAGGCGACCAAGCTTGTGAGCATCACCTCCCAGCCTGTAGAGGCTAGGCCCGAATTATCTGCATCCTCTTCTGCCTGCTTGAAGGCGTAGTAGACGGTCAGAGGAAAATCATCTCTGCAAACTCGTCTCATCAGATCGAATGTCCTGCCAAGCCCCTCCTCAAAGAAGCGTCCTGCTTCTTTTTTGCTGCCATTGAAGCGGTAGGGAGTGGCTACAAGCTCTCTTTCCTTTGGCACAAGCAGAGTGCTGAAGATGTCGGGATGAATCTGGGCCAGGGATCTTCTCAGCCAAACGTAGAAGAAGTCTGAGAGGTCGGCGTAGCCGATGTTGTCGTAGTAGGGAGGGTCGGTTGAGACGATAGGAGAGATGTCAGGGGGAATGAAGGTGGTCGAATCGTACTGCTTGGCGTAACCCTCGGCCCGTGGAGAAAGCGCCCTGAGGACGTCCGCCACCCAATCCACAGCACCGAGAAAGTTGCCGCTCGAATTGCTGAAGGGATTGGATTCGGCATAATCCCAGACCATGGGGATGGCCTGGCGGGCAAAGGTGTCCCTAATAATATCCCGGCCCGAGTGCCAACTGCAAATTGTTGACCAGTAGTCAGCGTTTTTATCGACTACCATCGCCAGATACGTCGCCACAGCGTCCGCGTACGCCCGCGCGCCCCGGCCACCGTCGGCGATGCCCTCGCCCTCCGGCAGACCCGCGGCCAGAGCATCCGCAAGCGCGCGCTCCCGCGCCTCGGAAACGAGGTCGCTGAACGTCGTGAGGGCGACGAGCTGGCG
>JAUCPZ010000159.1 GCA_030372995.1 Dehalococcoidia bacterium | reverse complement strand
CCGCAACATCTCGCTACCTCCACCAGTGGGAAGACAATTGCGCACGCGACCTCTGATACCTACGACGAAGTGGCACTGTGCTTTGTTCCACAGTCGGACTCCCGACGCCGTTTGCTCTCAGCCCGCTGCAACGCTATCATTGAAGAGCAATAGTTGCGAGGCACGATCGGGATTATGTCCACTTCTCAGAGACCATCCCGCGGTCCGGCGGCGCCCGTCTACGTGTACACCCACACGCTGAGCGATCCGGTCCTGGACGAGAAGCGGTTCACCACTTCCACCGAGCATATCCTCGAATACAAAGGGCGCAGGGTGCTCTACACTTACACGGAGGCCAGCGCCATCAGCTTCTGCAGCGCCTCCGGCGCCAACTATGCCGGTAATATGAACGTGAAAGGCTACGTAATCCGCTGGAAATACGGCACGAATGAAAGGGGCGAACTGCTCTCGGAGATCGAGCCCGTCATGGATAAGAAGGCGCAAGACGAAATCACCCGAATCCTCTGGCCTGGCACCAACTCTGCCCCCAGGGTGTTCTTTGCCTAGGCGGCCCTCCTACGCTTCAGGCAGCCTGATGGCCGCGAACTTGATCTCGGTCATCTCCTCCATGGCAAACCTGACGGCCTCCCGCCCCAGCCCGCTGCTCTTCACGCCTCCGTAGGGCATGTGGTCCGCCCGGTAGGCAGAACTGTCATTGATGATCACCGAGCCGACCTCAAGTTCACGCACCGCAGTGAACGCTTCGTTGAGATCGCGGGTGAAGACACCCGCGTTCAGCCCGTACCTGGAATCATTGACCATCGCTATGGCCTCGGCGAAGGTGTCGAACGGAACGACGCTCACCAGCGGCGCAAAGACCTCCTCGCAGACCACCTTCATCTCTCTTTGCACTTTCGCCAGCACCGTGGGCTGCATCATCCTCCCGTCTATGTTTCCACCGCAAAGGACCTCGGCTCCCCCGTCCACCGCCTCCCGGAGCCAGACCCCCAACCGCGCGGCGGCCTCGTCGCTGATCAACGGCCCGACGTCGGTCTTGTCATCCTGGGGATCACCCAGCCGCAGCGCCTTCACCTTCGGCAGGAAGAGAGCCATGAAGTCCGGCATCACCCGCCGCTGCACGAAGACCCTCTGAACTGAGATGCAGACTTGACCGGCATAGGTGAAGCCACCAACAACGCAGGCAGCCGCTGCCTGCTCGAGGTCAGCACTTTCTGAGACGATGTTCCCGGAGTTTGACCCCAGTTCCAGGGCCACTCTCTTCAGTCCTGCCCTTTCCCTTATGGACCGGCCCACTGCCACGCTGCCGGTGAAGCTGACCATGGCTACATCAGGATGAGTGACCAACGCCTCCACTGTCTCCCGCGCGCAGGGCACCACGTTCACAGCTCCCGATGGGAAGCCCGCGTCAGTGACGATCCGGCCGAGTAGGCTGCCAGTCAATGGTGTCTGCGAGGAAGGTTTCAGTACCACCGTGTTGCCTGCCGCCAGCGCCGGAGCCACCTTGTGCACCGCCAGATTCAGCGGGAAATTGAAGGGGGTGATCGCCGCTACCACCCCCACCGGCTGCCTGAAATAGAACCCGAGACGCCCCTCAGACCCGGGAATGAGGTCCATGGGGATTGTCTCCCCCAGCATGCGTCCGGCCTCTCCTGCCGCCAGCTGGAATGTGGTCGCCGCCCGACTCACCTCAGCCCTGGCCGACCGTATTGGCTTGCCGTTTTCCGCCGCAATAGTCCGGGCGAGCTCCTCGCTTCGTTCCCTGACCAGCTTCGCCGCATTGAGAAGCATCTCGCTCCGCCGATGGGCCGGCACCCTCTTCCAGGTCCGGAAGGCCGCCCGCGCCGCCTCCACAGCTTCGCCTACCTGCTGAGGACTCCCCAGTAAGACGCGGGCCACCGCCTCACCAGAGTACGGGTTGCAGGTGACGTGTGTGCCGCCCGAGCCAGAGACCCACCTGCCGTCTATGAGCAATCTGCACTCTTCCATACCCGCTTACACCCGGCCAAGAGAATCCAGTATGTGTTCCCGAACAGGACTATTTCGGCTCAATCTGGGCTATGATCGCGCCGACGCCGTGGAGATCGGCCGCATTGAGCATGTACCACTTGTACTTCTTGAACCGGCCACCGAGCTGCTCGTCGATCGTCTTCTGATCGTAGTCAAGGGAAGTGAGAACAGAGACGCCCATATTCTTTGCGCGGGCATGAGCTTCTTCTACGTCATCGACGCAGAACACCGCCCCCATCAATCCTTCACCCTGCCTGGCGATAATCTGCTCGACGTAGCTGTTCTTGCCAGGGATCGGCGCGCACAATTCTATGCCAGCGTCCCAACTGATGGCCGCCCTGACTCCGTACTGCGCCGATCCGGCGCTGACGTCATGGAACGTGGCACCCAGTAGCATGGAGTAGGTATCCATAGCCCTGTTCAGGTCTTTCACAGCGATGACGACTCTGTTGACGCCCTTGGGTTTCATGATCCCTCCTTCCAGCGCAGTACTCTCGAAGGCCTCGCGGTGGGTACCAGAGCAAAGCGAAACCCGCCGCCATCACATGGGAAACGGCGGGACTGCCCTGTGCGCAACCCCCATGCAACTCTCAGCCAACCCTGCGCAGCCCCTTTGCCGATGGAAGAATCCTCAGTAACAGACACCCGGAACCGTCCTGGGGGTCTCTTCCATGTCTCAAGTCATTTCCACAGAGGCAACGCCTTCGAGGGCACCCCTTCTTCACAGCCGCGCACTTATCTCTTGGCAACGAGCTTCTTCATCGACTCGCCGATGCCGTCCAGGTTGAGCTCGTACATGGGGAAGAGCTTGCTGATCACCGAAACCGTCGGGTGATTCCAGTAGGCGCGGCCCTCCGGGTTGAGCCAGACACAATGGGTGAAATGGTCAGCAATCCTCTTCAGCCAGACAATGCCGGGCGTCTCATTGCGTTGGTAGTAATAGATCGCCCCCCACCTTTCGTACAGCTCCTGAGGCGCCATCCGGGCATCGCCCACCAGCACCACCTTGTAGTCTGGCTCCAGTGTGCGCAGCAGATAGTCGGTGCTCACCGCCTCGTGTCTGGTCTCGATGTCCCGGTGGAGCGTTTCATAGATGCAGTTGTGAAAGTAGTAGTACTGCATATCCTTGAAGTGCGAGCTTGTATTCGCAGCGGAGAAGAGCAGGCTGCACGTCTCCGCATAGGGCTCCATGGAGCCACCCACATCCATCAGCAGCAGGAGCTTCACCGCGTTCTTCCGGCTCCGCATCCATCTGAGTTCGATGTCCCCGGCGTTCTTGGCCGTGGCGTCGATGGTACGGTCGAGGTCCAGCTCATCCTCGGGCCCAATGCGGTTGAGATGCCTGAGACGCCTGAGCGCCATCTTGATCTGACGCACGTCCAGCGTGATGTCGCCGCGGTAATTGCGGAACCTCCTGTCCTGCGCAATCTGGATGGCCCCCCTCCCCCCCGACTGACCCCCCACCCTGATGCCGGCAGGGTGCTTTCCTGAATGGCCGAAGGGGCTGGTGCCACCCCTGTCTCTTATACACATCTCCGAGCCCACGAGACAGCGCTGTGTATCTCGT
>JAUCPZ010000158.1 GCA_030372995.1 Dehalococcoidia bacterium | reverse complement strand
CCGTTCGGAACTCGTCGGCAGCGTCAGATGTGTATAAGAGACAGACATGACACTGAAAGGCGGCAATCCAGCTCAATATTGTACTAAGGCGGGTCGGTGGATTCCACCGACCCGCCTTATGACGCTGGACGCGCGCCGGGCCCGGCCTAGAGCATCGCCTTGCGCTGACGATAGTACCGCATTACGATGTCGGCCACCTTCATCCCAGAGTCAGTCGCCTGCTGGGTCCCCACGCCAATACCACCGGCGTCGCACCCCACATAGAAGAGACCCTGAATCGGCGCTCTGACAGACGGCTTCCGGGCTCCACCCTGCCCCACTACCTGTCCCAGCCCAATGCACTCGCCCCCAATCCCTGGCAACACGGAGTCGCGCGTCAGGCTGCTGACATCGTGAGGCGTGTAGTACTCCTGGGCTTCGATAGCCGCCTTCAAGTCCGGGAAGGCCTTGAACATCATCTCGTCGCCCTTGTCCAGGAACGCCTTGATGTCCTTCTCCTTCAGCTTCGGATCGCACGGCCCCAGGAACCCAGTCATCACTATCTGCTTCCCCTTCGGAGCCGCGTTGGGGTCGTAGTTCGAGGGCACCTCATACCAGACGCTCATTTCCTCGGGGATGTGGCCCGCCTTGGCCTTGGTCCACTTGTCAATGCTCCAAGGGCTGTCCTTGGAAAAGATCACCCCGAACGGCACCTTAGGAATGATTTCTTTGCTGAGGAAATAACGTGACCCTATGAAGGCTAGCGAGGGCACGAGGTCCTTGACGTAGTTGACGTACGCCTTATCGAAGTGTTTCTCCCCCACGAGTTTCAGAACCGTGGGTTGGATTCCGGCGTTGCTGATCACGATGGGAGCCCTGAAGGTTTCTTTGTCGGTCGAGACGCCCGTGACTTTGCCGTCCTCAACATGGATCTTCTCTACCCGGCTACGCATCATGGTCTTACCACCAAAGGCTTCCACAGCTTCGGCAAACGTCTCGGCCACTCGTCCCACCCCACCCTTGAAGAACACGCCGCCACCGCGGAGGAACATCTGCTGGACCACAATAATGGCCTCGGACGCGGCCACCGAGTCCACCGGGAGCACGAAACAGCCGTCGCAAACACAGCTGATGAGGAAGGCATAGAGCCCCGGGTCTATCTTCTTCTGGCTCAACCATTCGCCAAAACTGATATCATCCAGTTTCGCTATGTCCTGCGGGGTCATCAGCGTCAGTTCGCCGAGAAGTGTCAACGCATCTGCCCTGGCTGCCTCTGGCACTTCCAGCCAGTCGAATATCTTGTTTGGATCCGGTGTGGTGTCCTGGGGACCCACGACCCATTTGCCCGATGATTGCTTGAACATTGCACCTTGAATGCCGGGGGCCACCAGCTCGACCTTGTTCTCCATGCCTAGCTCTTTGAGAACTTTCTCGAACACATTGTCTATAGTGGGTGCGGCTATAACCACCCATGCCGTGTACGTGTATCCCCCCTTCGAGAACGCCATAGCCTTGCCGCCAGCCTTGGCATTCTTGTCCAAAAGGAGGACCTTCAGCCCCCTTTTCGCCAGCAGAGCAGCACTCGTACTCCCGCCAAAGCCGGCACCTACCACGATGACATCATAAGCATCGGACATGGTTGTCTCCCCTTTCTGTCGGATATTCGCTCAGTCTGGAGGATGGGTAATTTCGGTTTCGCAGGACGGGCCGTGAGCTTCTGCCCTCCCTGCTCCCCCCATAACTTCAACTTCGGTAGATAATACGTGCCACACTAACCTCTGTCAAGTTGGTGCCAACAAGGATGACGTCCTTTACTCTTGCCGTTGAATCAGTGTGTGAAGCGTGCGAATGGAACGGGCTGGTCTTCCCGCTTCCGGCACTGTGATGCCCGCCATAGAGCAATGGCTCCAGGTGAGGCGCGGTAAGAGATCGCAGCATGGTAGCCGCGGCTCGAGAGCACGCTGGGGCGCAGATGATGACTGAAGTCCCACGCTCATCGGCCGAAGCGCATCTGTCAGTAGTCGTCGAGAGAGCGTAAACATCGGGTCCCTCAACCATTTGCGTTATGTGTTTTCAACAGCGTATGATGAGAATAGCTGTTTGGCTCATGAAACTTGACCGATTGTATCTTTCGATTCCACCGCTCAACAGTCACAATGATGGTGACTGTGCGTAACAGTTTTGTAACAGAGGCCCCGGTGCTCCACGCAGGGCTGGCACGCTGAAGGGCACCCCGAGGTCTTCGGAGACTGCGTCTCAGCCGTTGACCCTATAAACGTCAAGGGAAGGTGAAAGGTGAGAAGAAAGATCGGAGTCGCCCTCTGCGTTCTCGGATTGTTCCTAGCAGTCTTCGGCATCGTCTGGATAACTGTGATCTGGCCCACCTTGGCTAAGGTGCCCGCCGATCTCGACCAGGCCACGTCCCAGCAAGGGACGGTCACGCTCTATGATGCTGCCCACAACGCATATGTGACCTACGACGTTATCAACAGCAGACACTATGTTGCAGTGGCTGCCACCACCAATATCGTGTACCTCGAAGAGACCATTACCTTCACTGACACATCCACAGATCAAGAGATACCTTCGCTGCGCGCGAAGTACCACCTCGGCATTGACCGGGTGACCCGTCAGAACGTCGAAGGGCGGGGAGATGGGATCGGCGGGGGACACTACAGTTTCCCTTTTGGCGTGGACAAGGACACAGTCTATCAGTTCTGGAATGAAGGAAACCCGGCGAATATCGAGTGCACGTACGTCGGAGAGACGAAGTTCGAAGGGCTGCGTGTCTACGTATTCGAGATGGCCACCCCCGACGAGGGACTGACCACACCCGCAGGCTTTGTCTTACCGGACCTCAGAGAATATCAGCCAGCTATGAGGATCGACCAGAAGATCACCCTCTACGTCGAGCCCGTGTCCGGCGTGACCGTCTACTTTGAGGGCACGACCAGGCGCAGCGGTACGATACCCATCCCCGATGAACTGTTCCCGGTGACTGGCCCGGTCACCAATACGCCAGTGGTCTTCTACGAAGACAACCTCAGTTTCACTGACGCTACGGTGCAGGACCTTGTTGGTCAGGCAAAGAGCGCCAAGACACAGGTCACCTTGGCTAAGAACCTCTTGCCGTGGCTGTCCATAGGCAGTGGGATTGTTCTGATCATCGTCGGCACCTTCCTGGCGCTGAAACCGAACCGCCCCGCACCCGTCACGCCCGCAAAGGAAGCCACCGGCGGAGAGCAGAGCACTTAGTCCACGCGACAGCGCAAACGGGACGTCGCGAGGCTGTCTCTTATACACATCTCCGAGCC
>JAUCPZ010000157.1 GCA_030372995.1 Dehalococcoidia bacterium | reverse complement strand
AGAGACTGCGCCAGAAGAAGCAGGGCAGTGCCGTAGCCAAGATAGAGCAAGGGCGGTGCCAGGGCTGCAGGATCACCATACCCGTCAGCGAGCTGACGCAGGCGAGGGCTGGCGAGCTGGTGCAATGCAGTAGCTGCAGCCGGGTCTTGTGTGTCCCTTAGGTCCTCTGAGAAGCCATAGCTTATCTGTTCGTTGCCAGAACTGCAGACGCGGCCCCAGGACAGCAGGTGCTGCGGCTATTCTGCTTCACGGGCCAGGCTGCGGCACAAGGTTCAGAGAGAAATGGAGAAGTCGCCGAAGCGGCTGACCGTCTATGTTGACGGCGCGTCTCGGGGTAATCCTGGTCCGGCGGCGATCGGCGTCGTCATCAGAGATGAGACCGGGATTGCACTGCTGAAGACGTCATCCAGCATCGGGAGGGCCACCAACAATCAGGCAGAGTACGTGGCCTTGATCACGGGATTGCGCGAAGCCCGGCGGTTGGGTGCAGAGCACGTGGACATCAGGACTGACTCCGAGCTGATGGCACGGCAGATCGGGGGCAGTTACAGGGTGCGCAATGCCCACATCAAGCCTCTGTTCGAGGAATTGCGCCAGTCCCTCGCGGCCTTCAGGAGCTATGACGTAGTACACATACCGCGTGAGCAGAACTACGAGGCTGATGCTCTTGCCAACGAGGCACTCAACAGACTCAGAAGGTCTTGATTTGGACGCCAGAAGTGGTAAACTGAGGCTGAACCAAGTAGGCCGGGTGACCGCCGTTTCAGGGCCACACCCTGGAAGGGAGGAAAGTCCGGGCTCCATCGGGCAGGGTGCTGGGTAACACCCAGGAGGGGCGACCCTACGGAAAGTGCCACAGAAACATACCGTCCGCCTCAGGCGGATAAGGGTGAAATGGCGAGGTAAGAGCTCACCAGCCACTGGGTGACCAGTGGGCTAGGCAAACCCCACCCGGAGCAAGACCGAATAGGAGGACTCTGAGGCTGCCCGACCAAATGTCCTCGGGTTGGTTGCTGGACCCTGCGGGCAACCGCAGGGCTAGATAGATGGTCACCGGTCCGGCTAGGCGGGACCACAGAACCCGGCTTACAGGTCTACTTGGTCACCGGGGGCACCTTGAGGTGCCCCCGGCCTTGTTTGACCAGCGCGGTCCCCCCTCCGACTCCACTCGCCATCTGAAAGAGTTGCCCCACCGTGATGGACGCCTCGCTGGTGTCGTTCGATTGTCTTGTTGACAAATCCGTTTATGGTGGTTGCGACGAGTTATGTAGCGTCCAGATATCATCATGGCTTTTCTCCCGTGTGCAAAGAGAGAAAAAGTGAGGTCCAAAGTCTGAGAAACCAGCAGGCAAGATTTGCGCCACAAGCTCGGCAAAGCTGCGTAACCGCCCTCAACAGCTTTGCCTTCACGCCGTGAGCCAATTATAGTCTTCTTTCAGCATGGATCTCGATCCCAAAGTCGTCGGATTCATCCTCTATTGCACCCGCCAGAAGAAGGAATGGCCCGATCTATACGACGAAATGTGTCGTGTGGCGGGCCAGGGGCTGTATCAGGGCCTCCACTTCAGGGACTTGAGGAAGATGGGCCTGTCCTTCAGCCTGAGCGGGCTAGGCACAACCATCCAGATGATCGAATCAGTGACAGAGTCCAGGATCGAGAGTCGCTCACTCAGAAGCCCTGACCGCAGGTGATACCACACGACAGGAACTGAGAGGCACGCCGCCTCTGGCGCGCGTTTCCACGCAACTCCCCAAATTGCCCCATAGCGTAGTGCATGCTACAATATCTTCCGATTTCGCCGCACGGGCATCACGATCGACCCATGCAGAAACGCTGCAAAGGCAACCGCGACCTTCTCCCGCAGGACATGGAGAGCTTCCGCAAGGTAGAGGAAGCCTTCCGCTCCTCCTGTCTGAAATGGGGTTACGAGGAGATAAGAACGCCCACGCTCGAGTACCTGCATCTCTTCACGTGCACGGGCACTCTCACTCCCAGCATGCTCGGCAGAGTCTACTCCTTTCTGGATTGGGACGGCTGGAGCGGTGAGAGGGTCGTCCTCCGCCCTGACGCCACCATACCCACCGCAAGGCTGTATGTTGAGAGTCTGGCTCAGGACTCCCCGGTCAAGCTGTTCTATGTCGAGAATATCTTCAGCTTCGAGGAGACCGGCAAGGAGTCACGAGAGCGGTGGCAGTTCGGAGCCGAGATGCTGGGGAGCACCAGTCCTTCAGCGGACGTAGAACTGATAATGCTGGCCCAAGAGGTTTTAAGGAAGCTGGAGATCAATGAGAGCATATTGTACCTTTCTCACGCCGGTCTCATACGGTCTCTGCTCAGAGAACTCGGCCTCGAACCCGCGGAACAGAACCGGATCTTCGATCAGGTCATGGATGGCAAGGCCTCAGAGGTCATGAAGACCTTGGCGAAAGGAAATCCCCAGATCAAGGACTCGCTGTCCCTCCTTTTCGATCTCAGTGGCACTTCGCCGGGCTTCATACAGAACGTCAAAGCGACAATGATCAGGGACTTCCCCCGACTTGAGCCCGCCATGGACGACTTCCTGGCTATAGCCCAACTGCTGACAGACATGGGCTGCGTCTATCAGGTCGACATGGCCCTCGGCAAGGGTTTCGAGTACTACACCGGCGTCATCTTCAGATTCCAGGTTGGCAGCCAGAAGCTTGGAGGCGGAGGCCGCTATGATGACCTGGTACCCCTCTTGGGAGGCGGAAGCGTCGCAGCATGCGGATTTGCCCTGGACCTTGACCCCCTCGTCGCCCTCTCCAGCAGTCTGGAACAATCCAAACCTATGATTCTGGTGCGCACAGAGCCGCCAGGCAGGATCGACAAAGTAGTCTTCGAGACAGCCGATCTGCTGAGGAGGGCCGGCTACCGGGCCGATCTTGACCAAGGCTACACTGGCACAACTAAACACAGGTGGATACTGTCCATTCGCGGTGAGAGAGGGAAGCCAGGATTCGTACTCACCAACCAGTTGAGCGGCAAGACAACTGAACTTGACTCGATGTCGGAGATTCTGGGAATACTGCAGGTTGCCAATGCAACTAAAACTGGCCCTGCCTAAAGGCCAACTCCTTCAGGACACCAGATATCTGCTCCACCGGTCCGGCTTGGAAGTCAGCGGCTACGAGGAACAGTCACGTTCTTACCGACCGGAGTGCAGGAATCTGCCCAACGTATTTCTGAAGGTGTTCAATGAGAAGGACATACCGATACAGGTGGCAGTCGGAAACTACGACTTGGGCATCTGCGGGCAAGATTGGGTGGAGGAATTGCTCGCCAAGTATCCGAGCAGTGCCCTGGTCAAGGTACAGAATCTGGGCTATGGCACGAGGCGCCTCTGGGTAGCGGCGGCGAGCGCCTCGGGCATCCAGTCCATCGAGAAACTGAACGGCCGGGCCGACAACATCCGCATAGCCACGGAATATCCGAATCTGGCGGAAGCCTTCGCGCTGACCCGCAGGTTCAAGCGGTTCGCCATATTCCCTCTCTGGGGTGGGGCCGAGGTGTACCCGCCTGAGAGTGCCGATCTCGCGCTAATAGCGGACTCGCTGGGCAATCACTCGGACTATGACCTGGTGCCCGTGGGCACGATACTTGAGTCAAATGCCTGTCTGATAGCGTACCGTCCGAGCTGGGAGTCTAAGAATATGGCGCCATTGCTGGACCGCCTGTGTGCCACTGTCGGCAGACGGGACACTTCCGCCGCAAAGACCAGCAAACCAAGTGCGCTCTACGACTCGTCGCGCTCTCAAAGCCTCGGCGACTCCGAATGCGTCTGGATCGCCATCGCCGATGGGCACCAGCAGAAGCCGACGCTCGAGTTCCTGGCCAGGGCAGGCCTGAACATTTCGGAGAACCCCCGCAACCCACGCCGCCCTTCGATCAACGCAGAAGGCATCAAAGTAAAGGTGATCCGTCCGCAGGATATGCCTCTCCAGGTGGCCAATGGGAACTTTGATCTTGCCATCACCGGGGAAGACTGGCTGACCGACCACTTATACAGGTTCCCTTCAAGCCCCGTGAAGAACATCCTGACTCTCGGCTTTGGGAGAGTCAGGATAGTGGCAGTAGTGAGCAAGAAGCTGGCCATCCAGAACCCGGAGGATTTCCGAGCGCCGTTGCGGCGCCAGGAGATCGCCACACTGCGGATAGCCTCAGAGTACGTCAACATTGCGGACATGTATGCCAGGGAGCACCACCTCAGCCCCTGCCGCCTCATCCCCACATGGGGAGCCAGCGAGGCCTTCCTGCCGGAAGACGCCGATCTGCTTATCGAGAACACCCAGACGGGACAGACCATCGCCCAGCACGGTCTTAGGATCATCGATACCCTCTTCGAGTCTTCGGCCTGCCTCATCGGCAGCACGCGGGCGGCTGACGGCATCAAAGAGCGCAGAATCGCCGAAATAGTGCGGCGACTGGAACGAACGTTGAAAGAAGTTAGGTCACAGAAGGAGGAATTGTGGAATTCAAGGCTATCACCCTGAAGAAAGAGGAGCGGATCGCCACCATTACACTGAACCGCCCCGAGATCCTCAACGCCGCCAGCGAACAGATGGGTCTGGAGCTCGCGGAGGCGGTGGACAGTCTGGCCGAGGACGAGGAAACCAGAGTTGTCATCGTGACGGGGGCCGGGCGTGCTTTCTGCGCGGGTGGCGACTTCGACTTCAGCAAGCTGAAGGGCAAGGAAGTGCTGACCCAGGAAGACATCGCCATCTGGCCCAAGACCACGCGCGAGGTGAGGCGCGGCATCATCCCCCCCAAGATTCAGAGGAAGGTCATGCTTGGTCTCCAGAATCTCCCCATGCCGACCATGGCCGTCGTCAATGGCGTCGCCGCCGGCTTCGGCTTCGACCTCGCTCTGGCCTGTGATATCCGGATCGGCTGCCCCAAGACAGCCTTTGTCATCGGCTACACCGGCGCGGGTGTAGCGCCCGACAGCGGGGGAACCTGGTTCATGCCGCGCATCATGGGAATCTCAAAGGCGCTAGAGTACATCTACACCGGTGAGCCGTGCGTCGCCGACGAAGCCCACAGAATTGGCCTTCTGAACAGAGTAGTGCCGGTGGAGCAGTTGCAGGAGGAGTCACTGAAGCTGGCGCGCAAGATTGCCAGTGGAGCCCCAATTGCCTTCAGACTCTCCAAGTTCCAGGTTTACAAGGGACTGGCTATGGACCTCGAGACGGCTCTCGCGGTAGCCATGGCCTGCGTCACCATCGCCACTGATTCCGCGGATCATAAGGAGGCCTTGAAGTCGTTCGCCGACAAGCGCGCGGCCAAGTTCCAGGACAAGTGACACAGCCATCCGGCGAGTTCCCGGCACCGCCACTCATTGCGATCGATGGCCTCGGGGCAGTGGGCAAGACCACTGTCGGGCAGATCGTAGCGCGCAGGCTTGGCTACCGATTCGTGGATACGGGAGAAATGTACCGCGCGCTGACATGGCTGGCCCTGCACCGGGGCATAGACGTAGGTGATGAACCGACTCTCACGAGACTGGCTTCGGAGGCTCGCTTGGTGATCAGCACAACTGCAAGCGCTGAGAAGCGCCGCGTCGTCATCGACGGCTTTGACGTCACTTCTGACATCTGCAGCCAGAGGGTTGATGGGGAAGTTTCCAAGATATCGAGAGTCGCCGGTGTGAGAGAGTCGCTTGTTTCCCGTCAACGCGCCATGGCCAAAGAAGGTAAACTTGTCATGGTGGGAAGGGACATTGGCACGGTCGTCCTGCCTCACGCCGGCCTCAAGGTATTCCTCGTCGCCTCCGCTGAGGAGAGGGCCAGACGGCGGCACCGCGAGCAGCGCAGCCTGCCTGAGTCGGCCTACGAACAGATACTTGCCGAGCTCAAGAGCCGTGATGCTGTCGACAGCACTCGCCCCTTGTCCCCCACTGTGCCGGCTCACGATGCTAGAATCGTGGACACCGAAGGGCTGACTCCCGAACAGGTAGCAGACAGAGTGCTTGCACTGGCAAAGGAGATCACTTGAGGCTGACCGTCTACGAGTGTACCAGACCCTTTGCGGCCGTGGCCTTGCGATTCCTGTGCTCGTACGAGCACAGTAATCGCAAACGGAAGCTGCCCGATGGTCCTCTGATTGTCGTATCCAACCACCTCAGTTGGCTGGACATCCCTCTTATTGGGCTCGGCATTCCGAGGCAGATAGCATTCATTGCCAAGAAGGAGTACTTCCATTCCCCGTTCCACAGGCGCCTGGTCGATCTGTATGGAGGGTTCACCGTAGACCGCGGGGCTGTGGACGGAACCGCGTTGAAGAAGGCATTCGAGATACTGGACCAGGGCGGCTGCCTCGGAATATTCCCCGAAGGGACCCGCAGCAAGACCTTTCAACTGCAGCAGGGACACGTAGGGACTGCGTTCATCGCACTCCACAAGAACGTTTACATCTTGCCCATCGGCATATACGGGACAGAGAAAATAAGACACAAGTTCGAATCCATTACCCACATATTGTATCGCCCGAAAGTAGTGGTGAATATCGGCGAGCCATTCAAGTTGCCGGACGTTCACGGCCATCCTACGCGAAGAGACCGGGAAGTGGGCACCGAGATCATAATGCGCAAGATCGCCGAACTTCTCCCTGAGAGCTACAGAGGGGTCTACCGCGACAATGCAGATCACGAAAGCTGAAGAGACCGGCTTCTGTTTCGGCGTCAAGAGAGCGCTGCGCACTTTGGAACAGGCGGCCCAGAAGTACGGCGAGGTGGAGACGGTTGGGCCTGTCGTCCACAACCAGCAGGTAGTCGACCAGTTCACGCGGCTTGGCGTGAGAGTCGTCGCCAGCGCGGATGATGTCAAGGGAGGGGTGGCAGTCATCCCCTCCCACGGGTTGCCACCGCAGGAGTCGGACAAACTGAAAAGCAGGAATCTCACCGTCATTGACACGACATGCCCCAACGTCCACAGAGCCCAACTTGCTGCAAAGCGGCTTTCCGAAGAAGGCTTCTGGCTCGTGGTCTTCGGCGATCCCATCCACCCTGAGGTGAAGGCCATCCTCGGCTGGGCTAACCAACAAGGTATGGCCACGCTGCGCAGCTCTGACGTCTGCGCACTGGTCAAGGTCCCCAAACGCATCGGTGTGCTCTCTCAGACAACCCGGAATGAGGCGGAGTTCACCAAGTTTGTCAACGATCTCGTCCCGGTCCTCTTGCCAAAGGTTCAGGAATTGGGCGTCCTCAATACACTTTGCCATGTGACCAAACGAAGGCAGGCGGCTGCCTTGGAGCTAGCCAGAAACGTGGACCTCATGATAGTGGTCGGCGGCCGCAATAGCGCGAACACCAGGATTCTGGCCGAGATCTGTGCATCGGCCGGCACCGAGACCCACCATATCGAGAGCGCCCGGGAGATACGCAGGAACTGGCTCAAGCGTGGCTCATCCGTCGGTGTGACCAGCGGCACCTCGATACCGGACGACGTTATCGAGGAAGTTATGATAAAATTGGAGAACACGAAGAGGGGGCTGCGGAAAGGTTAGCACGGTACAGAAGCTCCTTCGGGTGAGGCTGCGGTGTCACCCGGACGGTCAGTGTCGCGAGGGCCGCGAATCAGCCGAAGAGTATCGCAAAGACTTCAGAGGTCCGGAGAGCACCATCCATGCAAATCAACGTCGCTCAACTGCTCAAAGACAGCACGGGGGCTACACGAACCTACGACATCGAGGACACCGTCGGTGCCGAAGAAGGACGCGAATGCCAGGTCCAGGGGAGAGTCATCTTGACACGGGCGGCGCGCGGCATACTGGCGCAGGGCGCCTTCACCTGCGAGAGCCAGGTCACTTGTGTCCGCTGTCTGAACCTCTTCTCTTACTCGTCGGTGTTCGATGTCGAAGAGATGTTCTACCCGACGGTTGACGTCCTGAGCGGATTGCCGGTGCAGTTGCCAGACGATGATGAGGACAACAGCTTCACCATCGACGAGCACCACGTACTTGACACGAATGAGATGATTCGTCAGTATAGTCTGCTGTCGATTCCAATGAAGCCTCTCTGCCGGGTGGACTGTGCCGGCCTCTGCCCGCAGTGTGGCGCCAATCTCAACGTGGACAAGTGCCAATGTGCGCGGACTTCCCGGACAGCCATCGCTGAAGCACTCAGGGAAGCGGAATCTCGAAGAAAGTCGGGGTGATTAGATGCCACCGCTGCCAAAACGTAAGACATCCAAAGCCCGTCACGGCAAGAGACGGAGTCATCTGGCCGTCCGCTTGCCGGCCATGCAGCCATGCTCCAAGTGCCACACTCTGAAACTGGCGCATACCGTGTGCCCGACGTGCGGCACTTACGCTGGCGAAGAGATCATCCAGGGGAAGACCAAGAAGAAGACGCAGTGAAATGAGCGCAGCGCCCGACGGTCGGAGGCGCGGCCAACACCTATGATCCTTTTCCCTGAGGCAGCAGCAATGTGCGGCTCCGTTCGCCAACGCCGGGCCGACTAATGTCGCGGCAGCCAGGGCTCATGATGATCAGGACTTCCTGAGCCCTGCATCGCGGACATACTCATGCGGGCGCACTGCGATTTGCAGCGGAGGCGTGCCAGCCTCCCGTAGCCACCGCCTGAGGAGAGCGTTCTGATGGTTGCACAGCACAAGATCGCGTATGTCTTCCCTGGCCAGGGCTCTCAGTGGACCGGCATGGGCCGGGACCTGTACGCCAGCTTTCCCGAAGCCAAAGCCGTCTTCGAGGAGGCCGATTCCGTACTGGACTTTCCTCTCTCGAGAACCTGTTTTGAGGGTCCCGACGAAGTTCTGCGTCAGACCGTGAATGCCCAGCCGGCGATAATGACAGTGAGCATCGCATACCTCAGGAGCAGCCCCCTCCTCCGAGACCGTCCGCAGCCATCATTCGTCGCCGGACATAGCCTGGGCGAATACACAGCCCTGGTGGCCGCCGGCACTTTGAGCTTTGCCGACGCCCTGCGCCTGGCGCGCAAGAGGGGCCGCCTGATGCAGGAGGCCGGCGACAAAACGCCCGGCGGCATGCTGGCCGTCATCGGCCTAGACGAAGCCATCGTCCAGAGCATCTGCCAAGCTACCGGCATGGAGATCGCGAACGTCAACTGTCCTGGACAGATAGCTATCAGCGGACCCAGCCAGGCACTCGAACCGGCCGCGCGGCTGGCGAAAGAGAAGGGCGCGCAGAAAGTAATACCCTTGGCAGTCAGCGGCGCCTTCCATTCGAGGCTCATGAAGCCGGCCGCTGAGGGAATGGCTCAGGCAGTCGCCGGTTTGCACTTCAAGGATGCTTCGATTCCTGTCATCGCCAACACCACTGCACAGTTAGTTACCAGCGGCGACGATCTCAAAGCGGAACTCCTCAATCAACTGTGCCACTCCGTGATGTGGCAGAGATCAGTGGAGTTGATGATCAAAGAGGGCACCACTGAGTTCGTAGAGGTAGGGCCGGGCCAGGTTCTGGCAGGGCTGATCAGGCGCATCAGCCGAGAGGTCAAGGTTGTCAACACTGAGACGAGGAAACCGCAGTAGAGAGCGAATCTCTCATCCCACCTATCTTCACTTGGCCGATAACCAATGCTATACTAATGTGCCGAAACAACGCCGCCCCGTGCAGCGACCTTGAGCAGAGAACAAGCGAACAGTGGTCAAGACTATGACTAGAACGGCTGTGGCCTCCCGGCGCAAGGGGAGAGCTCTGGCGCTGCAGGTCCTGTTCGAGGTCGACTGCGCCGGTCATGACTACCAGGCTGCGTTGGAGCGCTTGCTCGAGAACTCTTCCCTGCCGGAGGATACCGCCGCTTTTGCCCGTGAGCTGGTGTCGATGGTAATAGAGAACCGGAAACGCATCGACGAGTACATAGCCAGGTTTGCGCCTGCATGGCCACTGGACCAGATAGCGATCGTGGACCGCAACATAATTCGTCTGGGAATCTGCGAGATCCTGTTTGACCTGGTTCCGGCGAAAGTGGCCATCAACGAGGCAGTGGAGCTGGCCAAGACATACGGAGGTGAGAGCTCTTCCAAGTTCGTGAACGGAGTTCTGGGCTCGTTCTATGCCGAGTTAAGTCAATCGAAAACTAAGTGAGGAGGGTCAGATTATTGTGGCTACAGTCTTCGAGAGAGTAAAGCGCATCATTGTCGAGCAGCTCGGGGTCAAAGATGAGGAGGTGACTCCGAAGGCGTCCTTCATTGAGGACTTCAACGCGGACTCACTCGACCTCGTGGAGTTGATGATGGCGCTTGAGGAAGAATTCAGCAAGGGTGGCAAGAAGATAGAGATCCCGGACGAGGACGCCAGAAGGATAGTTACGGTCCAGGATGCAGTAGATTACATCATCGACCTGGGCATTGCCGACGAATGACGGTGGATCGTTTTGAGTGAAGTACCAGGATGCTCTCCACAAACTGACCCTCTTTCCGGACACCGCAGGAGTTAACCAGCAGGGACATCTGACCATCGGTGGTTGCGACGCTGTCCAACTCGCAGCCATCTACGGCACACCGCTCTACGTCTTCGACGAGGCGACCATCCGCGCCAAGTGCTCAGAGTACCGCCAGGAGTTCGGCCAGCGTTATCCCAACACGCTGGCCATCTATGCCTGCAAAGCTTTCACGAGCCAGGCGCTGATCCGCATACTGGACGAGGAAGGCCTGGGGTTCGATGTGGTCTCCGGCGGTGAGATGCACATCGCCATGTCCGCCGGCGTCCCGCTGGACAAGGTTTATTTCCACGGGAACAACAAGGGAGAATACGAGCTCAAGAAGGCTCTCGAGGCCGGCATTGGCCGCGTTGTGGTGGACAACTTCCACGAGTTGGCGCTGCTCCCGAGGCTGTGCGGCGAATTGGGCAAGACGCAGGACATTCTCCTACGCCTGTCCCCGGGCGTTGATCCGCACACACACAAGCACGTGGCGACGGGAATCCTGGATAGCAAGTTCGGCTTCCCCATCGCCACAGGGCAAGCGGAAGAGGCCCTCAGGATAGCGGTTTCCACTCCCAACCTGCGTCTGATCGGCCTGCACTTCCACCTTGGTTCTTCACTCTTCGAGGTCGAGCCTTACGTCAAAGCGCTTGAGATTGTGCTCAACTTCGCGGCGCGCATGAAGCAGCAACACCGTTTTGAGTTGCGGGAACTGAACATCGGAGGAGGGTTCCCTGCGCAGTACCTGCTGAACACGCCGGCTCCTCCGGTCAGCGTCTATGCCGAGGCCGTCGTGTCTGCGTTGATGCGCGAGGCCCGAAGGCTCAGACTCAAACAGCCCCGACTGATCATCGAGCCTGGCAGGAGCATCGTGGCCAAGGCTGGGACGGCGCTCTACAAGATCGGAGGCTCAAAGGACATCCCAGGGGTCCGTCGGTACGTGTTCGTCGATGGCGGCATGGCAGACAACATCCGCCCGGCGCTGTACGACTCGAAGTACGAGGCTGTTGTGGCCAACAAGATGGGCAAACCGGAAACGGACGTGGTCACAATCGCGGGGAAGTTCTGCGAGTCCGGCGACATCCTGATCAAGGACGTCCGGCTGCCGAAGGTGGAGGCCGGTGACATCCTCGCCATGCCGACATCTGGGGCATATTCGATCCCGATGTCCAGCAACTACAATGCATCACTTCGACCGGCTATCGTCATGGTCAAGGATGGTAGCGCCCGCTTGATTAGACGGCGGGAGACCTACGACGACTTGACAGCACGCGACTCTGTCTGACGTGCGACGTCACAGGCAGCAAACATGTGGGAGCTAGCAGGTCATTCGAGGGCCATCAGACTGTTTCAGCAGAGCCTGAGCAGCGGCCAGCTTTCTCATGCTTACCTCCTCGTTGGGCCCGCCCACGTGGGCAAGTCCACCCTCGCTCGTAACCTTGCCCAGGCGGTAAACTGCGAATCTGCAGATCCGCCGTGTCAGGAGTGCACCTCCTGTCGGCGCATTGCAGCGTCCAAGCACTCTGATGTTCACACAGTGGACCTGCTCTCTCTGGAGAAGAAGGAGATTGGGATTCGCCAGATAGCAGAGATGCAGAATGTAGCGCATCTGCCGCCATTCGAAGGCAGGTGCAAGGTGTTCATCTTTGACCGCGCTGAGATGTTGTCGCATGAAGCTGCCAACTCGCTGCTCAAGACGCTTGAGGAGCCGCCGCCCAACACTCTGATGATCCTGCTGACCGCCAGAGAGAGCGCCCTGTTGCCCACGATCGCGTCGCGCTGCCAGCGAGTGGAGCTGAGGCCTCTTCCGCTGCAGGCGATGACCGATCTACTGGTGAAGGACTACCGTGTTGCGCCGGAGAAGGCGGACCTGCTGGCCAGGCTATCACGGGGATGCCCGGGTTGGGCCATCGCGGCCCTGCGCGACGAGGCCATCCTTTCTGACAGGGAGCAGAGGATGGCAGAGATCGCCAGCATCTGCTCCGCCGGCACGCCGGACAGGCTGGCATATGCCGCCGATCTCGCGGCCCTCTTCAGCAAGAGCCGGGACAAAGTCGCCGGCATCCTTGGCATGTGGCTGGAATGGTGGCGGGACCTCCTGCTGGTCAAGTGCGGAAATGGCCAGTGGGTCATCAATGCCGACCAGAAAGCACGCCTGTTGGCACAGGCGGAGAAGCTTGCCCCAAAGAGTGTCGCCGCTTTTCTGCGTGACATCGCCGCCGCCGGTGAGCAACTCGAGCTGAATGCCAACCCGCGTTTGGCTCTTGAAGTACTGATGCTGAGAATGCCATAGAGAGGACGAACAAGAAACGGTGAAGGGCAACGAAGGGCCGGAGAGGCTCATCAGGTCCCATCTGCAGAACGTCCAGCCATACGCGTACGTGGCACCGCTCGAGGCGGCAACCGCCGAGAGCGGCGTGCCCGCCGACCGCATCATCAAGCTCGATGGCAACGAGAACCCATACGGATGCTCACCCCTCGTGAAGAAGGCGCTCATGGAATACCCCTTCTATCACATATACCCTGATTCGGAACAGCGCGAGCTGAGACAGGCCCTCCAGAGTTACGTCGGCGCTCCATTTGAGTCCATCATCGCGGGCAGCGGCAGCGACGAGTTGATCGAATTCATTATGCGGCTGTTCATCGACCCCGGGGACGGGGTGATCAACTGCGTGCCTACCTTCGGCATGTATCAGTTCAGCACCGCTGCCTGGGGCGGCAAGGTGACCGCTGTGCCGCGCGATTCGAGTTTCGCGATTGACGTCGCCGCGGTGAAGAAAGCAGCAGGCAAAGGCGCCAAGATCATCTTCATCGCCAGCCCGAACAACCCCAGTGGCAACGTCACACCGGCGGAGGATATCCTGCAACTCCTGGAATTGCCCGCGGTCGTCGTCCTCGATGAAGCCTACTACGAATTCAGCCAGAAGACGCTGGTTCCGTTAGTCGAGCAGCATGAGAACCTCATCATACTGCGGACCTTCAGCAAGTGGGCTGGCCTAGCGGGCCTTAGAGTGGGCTACGGCGTATTCCCCTCCAAGATCGCGAAGCATCTCATGAGTATCAAGCCGCCCTACAATGTGAACGCGGCGGCGCAGGTCGCCGCTCTTCAATCACTAAGGGACTTGGAATATCTACAGGGCACCATCAAGGCTATCGTAGCGGAGCGCCAAAGGCTGTTTGACAAGCTCGCGCGGTTCCCGAAGCTTAGGCCCTGGCCTTCCGAGGCCAACTTCATCCTCTGTTCCGTGATCGACCACGACGCACGGAGCATCTACCAAGAACTGCGGAGGCGGGGTATTCTCATCCGATACTTCGACACTCCTCTGCTGAAAGAGTGCATCCGCATCAGCGTCGGCAAGCCGGAGCACACTGACGCTCTGGTTGCAGCACTCAGCGACATTCTGCTAGAATAGCTCTGGTTAGCTATTTCGAGAAAGAGGAGGATCACAGAGACAGCATGGGCGTAAAGAGATTCTTCGGCGTGAACATAGTGGTGAAAGACCTGGATGCTGCAGCCAAGAAATACCAGGCATTCCTCGGCGTCAAGCCGGAGTGGACCCCACCCGAGAAATTCGCATTCCCCGGCATGAAGGGCGCCTCCTTTGTCCTGCCCGACGGCGTGATGATCAACCTGATTACTTCCTCCAACCCGGAGACCTCGGTTTCCAAGTTCCTGGAGGCCAAGGGCGAGGGCGTTTTCCTCATCTCACTCCGAATGGAGGACCTGGAGAAAGACATGAAGGCCCTTGAGGCCGCCGGCGTGAAGCTCACCAGCCCTACGCCGCTGACGTACGAAGGGGGCAAGGTCAACTTTGGCCATCCCAAGACGCTGCACGGTGTGCAGATCGAGTTCATCCAGCCCGACAAGTAGTGCGCCGCAAACTGAAGCCGCCACCCTGCGGCAGAACCGGGTGGCAGGACAACGCAGCCATGGAGGCCAGACTGGGTCTGGCCTCTCCCTTTTTCGGCCGAGCACAATCGCGTAGAGGGCAAACCGTTGGTCACACGCTTCGTTGACGTCGGAATAGCGGTAGATGACCTCGATGCGGCGGTCGCCCTCTACTCCAGGATGCTTGGCGTCCAGCCCAGACTTCTCTCTTCGGCCGACTACGCATACCCTGGGCTAAAGGGAGCGCGGTTCTACCTGGGCAACGCCACGATAAGTCTGGTCGCCTCCGTCGGTCCCCGAAGCGCCATAGCCAGGTTCATCGGGACGAGAGGCGAGGGAGTCAACCACCTCACATTCGAGGTGAGCGACATCCAGGAAGACAGCGCCCGCCTGAGGGGAGCCGGCATCGAGTTCCTCTCCGCGCAGCCCCTTCGTTTTCCGGAGGGCAGAGTCATCTTCGCCCATCCGAGATCGCTGCACGGAGTACAGATCGCCTTTGTTCAGGCAGATCCGGGCGTCAACCTGCTCCGCTCCCCCTTCCAATGACGAGATGGCTGTGCAGCTCAGCCTCGACTGCTGTGGAAACCACCGCCGAAGGCCCACGCAGGCCGACACAGACTACCTCCGCGCCGACAAGCTCCTTTCGAGCAAGCCGCCGCGACGCCTCCAACCGCCGGAAAACGAACAGGGGATGATCTCTCATCCCCTGTTCACACTCCACTACTTGGAGCAGCTACATTGCCTGCTTTGGTCCCTTGGCGGCTACATACCGCGAGAAGGCCCAGAGGATCCCGGCTATCCCAGCCAGAAGAACACCAACCCCCAACAGGATGGTGAACACGCCGAGGTTCGACCACATGGCGCCGTGTCCCTTGGCCTCCTTGGCCCTAGCCTCGAGGAGCTCCTTCTCGGCCTCCAGTGTCTGGTTCAGAGCGTTGGTCTGAGCCTCGACATAGGCAGCGTTGGCCTCATCCCAAGCGGTCTCTGCTTCCTGCTCTGCCAAGTAGGCTTCATCCCAAGCCACATCGCGGTCTTCCCAAGCTTGGTCAAACGCGAGCTCAGCGTCCTTGGCTTGCTGCAGGGCGGCTATGGCAGCCTGCATTTCCGTCTTGGCAGTCGCGAAATCGCCGCGATACCAAGCGTCCTCTGCATTGTCTTCGTGCGCCTCTGCCGTGGCGGCATAGTTCTCCGCGGCTACGCAGTCAGGCTCGAAGTAGTACCACATCTGTTCGTACTGGATCCCCAGGAGCCGCACCTCAGCCTGGTCCGCCGACAGAACTACGAAGTTCGAGTCGCCCCAGGTGGTATACCATTCGGATGTGCCATAGACCTCATACGACGCGTACACAGTCTGGTAGGGGAGCGGCGCCGTCGTGAAGACTATCTTCCCGGTATCATCGTCGATGGTATAGTCAGTGGTTCGGGCGATGTTGCCAGTGATGTCGTCGTACAACAGCACAATCTCGGAATCCGGCTTGATTGGAGATTCGTCAAGCCAGAACACCGTATTGTATCCGTCACCAGTGCCGCAGTACTCCGCATAGGTGTATTGTGCATAGAGGGTGTTCCCCGCGGCAGGCGGCGTGTCAAACTCGACGGTCCCGGTTGCATCATCCAGATCGTAGGCAGTGTTCGTCACGGGACTGATTGTCTCAGTACCCCAGTTCACCAGGAACAGGTGCTCTGAATCAGGCACAACGGGAGCGGCATCCAGATGGAACGTGTCCATCACGCCGTTGCAGTCCGCAACTTCTTCCCACGCCTGATAGTACCGCACATAGGTGTAACCCTGGGTCTGCCATGTGAAGACTATCTCCCAACTGTGCTGCCAGGCATTCGTCGCCACGTCGGTCCCCGGAACTGTGAACTCGAAAGCGGCTGTCCCGTATTCATAGT
>JAUCPZ010000156.1 GCA_030372995.1 Dehalococcoidia bacterium | reverse complement strand
GATCTGACCAGCCGATGTATTTTAAACCACAAAGCCCCTGCGACTCCTACGTCGTTTATTGAGATCAGTAGATTGGAGGCTGCTGATAGGGGTAGGGGCGGGTGTGAACCGCCCCTCCCTCCAAACCGTGCAGGCGGTTTTCCCGCACACGGCTTTCCAAAGCAAGATTGCCGTCAGGTCAAAGGATAGTAGCTTTGTCGTCTATAGGTTTGCAGGGCGACTTCTGGGTCAAACAGCCCCCGGTCCCGGAAAAAAGCATTCGGCCAACGAAAGTTGAGATTAAGTTTGCCGATGCCCTTCCCTTTATGCCGTCGGTTGAGAATCGAGCGAAGGCGTCGGCGCACCCAACTGCTGATGTCACCGAACGTGAGCCCGCTGTTGCCATCGCGAAAGTAGTTGTACCAGCCACGTAGCATGGGCGAGACTTCTGCGCAGATTTGTTCCATCGATCCCGGGCGCAGCCGCCGCGTCTTTTCCCGCATCTTGAGCCGCAGCCCTTTCACGCTCTTTTTGCGTGGCCAGCGCCGCTGCCCTTGGTAGTGCCAGCCGAGAAAATCGAAGCCCTCGTCAAGATGGCGAATGTGAGTCTTTTCCGGTGAGAGTTCAAGCTTCATCCCCTTCAAGATTCCACGCACCGCTTCCAGCGCAGCTTCTGCTTCCTCGCGCGTTGCGCACACCAGCAGAAAATCGTCTGCGTACCGCACCCATGAGATATGCCTGGCTTCCAGCTCCTCGTCCATCGCATGCAAGTAAATGTTGGCTAGTAACGGCGAGACTATTCCCCCTTGCGGGGTTCCTGTCGTCGTGTGCCGAACCTTCATCTCTTCCATTACGCCCGCTTCCAGAAAGGACCGTATAAGCTTCAGTACCTTCCCGTCGGCGATCCGTCGATTCACTTCTGCCAGAGCCCTCTCCTGATCGAGGTTGTCGAAGAAGCCGAGGATATCCGAGTCGACGACCCATCCCTTCCCCGCTTGCAGATACCGCTCCAGCTGTTGGCATGCCGTATCCGTCGATCGCTTCCCTCGGAAGCCATGGCTCCCTTCCAGAAACTCAGTCTCGAATATCGGCTCCATCAGCGATCGCAGTGCCTCTTGCACCACTTTGTCGCGAACGCACGGTAATCCCAGCGGCCGCTTCTTGGTCGTGCCCGGTTTCGGTATATAGTGTCGCCTTACTGGTCGTGGTCGATATGTCCCGCTTTTCAGCTCTTCTGCAAGTCGGTCGATCTCGCTGGCCGCCTGCTGTCCAAACTTCTCCACCGTGACTCCGTCCACTCCCGCTCCTCGCTTCCGCGCTTCCCCTATCACTCGTTTTTCTATTCGATCCCAGGCCGATTGCAAGTGCCTGCGATCCCACATCCTATCGATCAGACTGAACCACTTGCCCTTAGACTCTTGGCGTGTCTTCAGGGCCTCCCTCATGGCGTCCGTCCAGGCAGGGTGGCGGTCCCATTCAATTCCACCGCAGTGGTCGTTTGCCCTTAGCGGCAAGCTCTCCTGCTTCATCTTCTTGACTCTGCCCCAGCCTTTATCGAACTCCATCTCTTGCTCCTGCCTCCCTTCGCTTTCCAGCGGGTTTTGCTGTCCCGCTTTCCGCTGCCGCTTCTGTTCCTTGGCTTCAGGGTGAGGTTTGTTTTCTCTGTTTCCACCTGGTTTCCCGGTGGTGCCACACTATCTCTCCCATACCCCTGTCACTTCCGCGCCAGCTCGCTACTACGTTGGCTCTGACTCCTCTCCTCCCACGGACTCCCGGTGCTCCACCCTCTGAGGTCCAAGTTCGTGATTGCTCACCCTCTGTCCTGCCTGGGTGGGGATTCGAGGCCTCCCCGGTTGAAACAGCACGCTTTCACGACCGCGCCGCCCCGCACAACTTCGATGACTTCACAAGATCCGCGCCCTTTGGGGTCTTGTGACTGGGGGCTTCAGCCCGTTCCGCGCATTGGCCAGCCATCGCTGCCTTATATCGGGTTCGTTTTCCTGCAGCTCAGTCGTTTGCCTCCAGCCCTTCCAGACACCTCCTTGCGTTGATGCCCTGCCTTCGGCTACCCTGCCCAAGAGCGATCGACAGGTGCTGGATTTACACCAGCTAGTGCGCTGCCCCTCCGGGCGGCGCTCCCAGCAGCCCCCAAGTTGCTGATCTCAATAAACGACGTAGGAGTCGCAGGGGCCCCGCGGTTAAGCTTTGTTGGATTCTTAAAATGCTGATAAATGGGGGAGCAGATCGGAGTAACCAGAGAAAAATGTGGCATCGATACCGTCCCTGT
>JAUCPZ010000155.1 GCA_030372995.1 Dehalococcoidia bacterium | reverse complement strand
TCGAGCGGGCGTTCCAGTACCCTCGATTGACCACTCCCTCACGAATCTGGGAAAATCTGAGCCGTGCCGGACCTCGATTTCATGTTTCATCCCAAATCGATCGCTGTCGTCGGTGCCTCGCCAAGACCCTTGGCCCCGAGCAATGTCCATTTCTTCTATCCGCTTCTCATGTACGGGTACCCGGGCAAGCTGTACCCCGTTCACCCGAGTGCTGACAAGGTACACGGCCTGAAGGCTTACCGCAGCATACTCGAGATTCCGGAGCCGGTGGATTACGTCGTGTCGGCTATCCCGGCGCGGCAGGTACCCCAACTCATCCGTGACTGCGTCACCGCCAAAGTGAAGGCAGTCACGGTCTTCACCTCGGGCTTCAGTGAGATCGGCACCGACGAGGGTGCGAGGTTGGAGAGGGAAATAGTCGGGATCGCGCGGCAGGGCGGCGTACGCTTGGTGGGCCCCAATTGCCTGGGGCTTCACTGCCCCAAGGCGGGACTGTCTCTGGATGGTGGCATACCCAAGAGTAGCGGTGGTGTCGGTTTCCTGGCGCAGAGCGGCGGCAATGCCCGGGAGCTTGTGGTGTCCGCTGCGGAGCGCGCTATCTTCATCAGCAAAGGGGTCAGCTTTGGCAATGCAGCTGATCTGAACGAATCGGACTTCCTGGAATACCTGACCGCTGACGTTGACACTAAGATCATAGCGGTTTACATCGAGGGGGCGAAGGAGCCGACTAGGTTTGCCAGGGCGCTCGGTGAGGCTGCGCGGTCCAAGCCGGTAGTCGTGCTCAAAGGTGGGGTGACCAAGGCCGGGGTGGGTGTGGTCGCCTCTCACACGGGCGCACTGGCGGGAAGCCGGCAGGTGTGGGAAACGCTGTGCCGGCAGACAGGCGCCATACAAGTACACCACTTCGATGAGCTGATTGATACGCTCGCTGCATTCGTGTACCTCAAGGCGCCGCGCGGCCGGCGGGTGGGGGTCATTGGGGTGGGTGGTGGGGCCAGCGTTCTGGCCGCCGATGAGTGTGAGAACGCGGGCTTGGAGGTGCCGGCGTTGCCGGAACAGATCAGGCGCCAGCTCCTCGAGTATACCCCGCCTGTCGGAGTCGGCCTGCGCAATCCGCTCGACCTGGACACCGATGGTTTCATGAACCCTGAACTGGCTGCCCGTACCGTTCGAATCATGGCTCAATGGGAAGGTATTGACCTGCTGATTCTGTCGATACTTCCCGGCATCCTTCTGGCACATGCCCATTTCAAGGTCTTGGGCAAACATGTGGAGGCCGTGGCCAAGGTGGCGGCAGAGATGCAGAAGCCTCTCTTGGTTGTTCTGCGGACCGGCGGCGTGGCCAAGTCCGAAGAGGCAGCTCAGGCCATGCAGGCCGATTGTCAAAAGGCAGGTTTTGCCGTGTTCCGCTCGGTGGATGCCGCGGCGCGCGCGGTGGTGCGGCTAACCGCGTATCACGGGCGGTGGGGGTAGCGCGCATGGTTGGCAACGCTGACTATGCGCTTCCGGGCTGACCGGTGGATTACATGGCAGGGATGTGGATGGCATAAACTTGAGGCTGGTGGCCGAAATGGGAATGGAGACGCACCGCGATCCGGTCATCATGCGCTGCGGCAGCATGGAGTTCCGCTGGGGCGAGCGCACCTACGTCATGGGCATCATTAACGTGACCCCCGACTCATTCTCTGGAGATGGGTTGGGCGATGATGTTGAGGCAGCGGTGGCCCAGGGGAAGCGCTTTGCCGCGGAGGGTGCCGATATCCTGGATGTGGGCGGGGAGTCCACGCGGCCCGAGGCAAAGCCCGTTTCGGCGGAAGAGGAGATGCGCCGGGTAATACCAGTCGTCGAACGGCTCGCTGGTCGGGTGTCGGTGCCGGTGAGCGTGGATACTTATCGATACGAGGTGGCCAAGCAGGCACTGGCCGCCGGTGCGCAAATGATCAATGACATCTGGGGCCTGCAGCACGATCCCCGCTTGGCGGAGTTGGCTGCTCAATACCAGGTGCCCATCGTTCTGATGAGCAACCAGCGCAACAAGAAGTGCGAGGATATCATGCCAGAGGTTATCGCCAGCCTGACAAAGAGCATGGCCCTCGCTACTGAACGGGGAGTGCCATTGCAGAACATCATTATCGATCCCGGCGTTGGCTTTGGTAAGACGCTGGAACAGAACCTCGAGATCGTGTGGCGGCTGGACGAGTTGAAGTGCCTGAACAGGCCGATCTTGATTGGAACGTCGCGCAAGTCCATGATCGGGCTGGTGCTGAATGTGCCACCCGACCAGCGCCTGGAGGGGACGGCGGCAACCGTGGCCATTAGCATCGCCAAAGGCGCCGACATTGTGCGCGTCCACGACGTAGCCCAGATGGTGAGGGTCTGCCGCATGAGTGACGCCGTGGTCAGAGGAAGGGTCCGGTGAAGCAGAAGCCGACGGTGGTTGATGTCTACATCGGCCTCGGGTCTAATCTGGGAGACCGGCACCAAAACCTCGCCAGGGCGGTTGATTTGCTGGCCCAGAACCGGAAGGTGAAAGTTGTGGAGACATCCTCTCTGTATGTGACAGAACCGGTAGGCCGTACCGATCAGCCCGTCTTCCTCAATGCCGTGTGCCACCTTCGGACTTCTCTCTCACCCGAGGACTTGCTGGGCTTGGCGAAGGAAATCGAGACTGCCATGGGGCGGAAGCCGAGCTTCGTCAATGGCCCACGTCCGATTGACATAGATATCCTTTTCTATGGCAACATGGTGATCAACATCCCGCACTTGGTCATTCCGCATCCCCGCGTGCAGGAGCGGGCCTTTGTACTGGTGCCTCTGGCGGAAATCGCGCCGGATCTGGTGCATCCGGTGAACGGCGACACGGTGGCTCATATGGTCAGCCGGTTGAAGAGCCTCAAGGGAGTCAGGAAATGGAACGGGGAGGCGTGGAATGTATGAGATCTCGGTTGAACAGGAATTCGAAGCTGCTCACTACCTGAGGGGCTACCGGGGGAAGTGCGAGAAGATGCATGGCCACCATTTCCGAGTGGTGGCCAAGTTGAGGGCCGGGAAGCTGGACCGAATCGGCATAGCCTACGACTTCACCATGCTGAAGAGTCAACTGGGGCAGATCCTAGCCCGCTTTGACCACACCTGTCTGAACGAAGTGGCGCCTTTCGACAAGATCAACCCTACTTCAGAGAACGTGGCGGCCACGGTCTACCGTGAGCTCCAGGCTGTCATTGAAGCGAAGGGAGTCGTCCTCTCCAGCGTCCAGGTATGGGAATCGCCGCGCAGTTGTGTGACCTACTTCTTGGATGACGACTGATTGGTCTTGTCTCTGAGGTCCGGCGGCAGCAGGTTGGGGATGGCGTCCACGATCGGGTAGGTCTCGTTACACTTGGCGCAGTAGAGCGATCCTGTCAGCACTTCCTTGCTGTCCTCTTCCACGATGGTGAGCTTCAGGTCGCCCTTGCACATGGGGCAGGCCAGGATATCCATCAACTCCTTCTTCATTTAGCTCACCTCCCTTAGCGGATTTGACTGATCCATAGATTACCGCGGAGGACTGTTTCAATCAAGGTTGACCGCCAGTGGTGTGCGCCCCTATCATTCATGACTAGCGCAGATATCGCGGAGGTGCCGGACATGATCAGAGCCTTGGGAAACAAGGTGCCCAAGATTGCCGAATCCTCGTTTGTCAGCGAGGCAGCATATGTTCTGGGAGATGTGGTGATCGGGGAGAGGTGCGCGGCGTATCCGGGGGCAGTGATCAGGGCGGATTTTGGCCCCATCAGGATCGGCAACGACGTCCTGATAGAAGACAACGTGGTGCTGCACGGGGACCCGAAGGGCCTGGACATCGGCAACAGCGTGACGCTCGGCCATGGCGCGGTGGTCAATTCGCGGCGTATCGGCAACAACGTACTTATTGGGATGAATGCCACTATCCTCCACGAATCAGAGATCGGAGACCGGTGCATCATTGCGGCGGGGGCGGTGGTCGGCGAGGGCATGATTGTGCCCGATGGCTCTTTCGTGGCCGGTGTGCCGGGACGAATCCGGGGGAAGGCCACCGAGGCCCAGCTTTGGTGGGTGGAGCGTGATCCGGAAGTGCACAAGTGGCTGCTACAGTTGATCGAGCAGTACAAGAAGGATGGGCTGTAGAGAGTTGGCATCGCGGGGCTTCTTTGAACCCCACTCGGCCCAGCTAGTATACTTACGCCGTGATCATCGACTTCCACACCCACATCCTACCGCCCAAGATGAAGGAGGAGCGCGCGGAGTACTGTCGGCGCGACAGCATGTTCCGCGAGTTCTTCACCGTTTCCAAGGCCAGAATCGCCAGCGCCGAGGACCTTGTCGCCAGCATGGATGAGTGCGGCATAGATGCTTCAGTGGTGCTCAGCGCGGGCTGGGACACCAACGAGATGTGCCGGCTGACCAACGAGTACACGCTGGAAGCAGCGGCGCGGTATCCCAAGCGCCTGATCCCGTTCTGCGTTGTGCAGCCCAAGGACGGCGACGCCGCCGTGCGCGAGCTGGAACGCTGTGTGGAAGGTGGGGCGCGGGGCATCGGAGAGATGAGGTCGGATAGCCAGGGGTATGACTTGGGCGATAAGAGGTTGATGGAGCCCATCGTTGAGGTGGCGTTGAAGCACAATATGGTCTATCTGACCCACGCCTCCGAGCCGGTGGGTCATGCATACCCTGGTAAGGGGACGATCACTCCTGAGGCCATCTACCGCTTCGCCTTGAACTTCCCGGATCTGAAAGTGGTCTGTGCTCACTGGGGCGGAGGCTTGCCCTTCTACGCGCTGATGCCGGAGGTGGCTGAAGCTTTGAAGAACACGTTCTTCGATACGGCGGCCACGCCTTTTCTGTACCGACCGCAGGTCTTCGAAAACGTAGCTGCCATGGTGGGCGCGAACAAAGTACTCTTCGGCAGTGACTATCCGCTTCTCTCCCCGAAACGGGTCATGGAGCAGCTCGAGTCTTCTGGGTTGCCCTGGGAGTCAAAGGCCATGATCCTCGGTGGCAATGCCCAGAGGCTGCTGGGATGGAGCTAGTCCGCAGTTTCATCGCCATTGACCTGCCCCCCGCGGTGCGGGCGGAGCTGACGTCCCTAGAAGAAAGGCTGAAGGCAAGGCGGCATCCGTTCGTCAAGTGGGTGGACCCGGAGAGCATGCACCTGACCCTGAAGTTCCTGGGTAATGTGGCGGTCGACTCGATCCCGCGGATAGTCGAGGCGATGTCCAACGTGGCCAGACTGCACACTCCGTTTGGGCTCCGATTGGGCGGGATGGGCGCCTTCCCCAACTGGCAGCGCCCCCAGGTGGTGTGGGTGGGGGTGGGAGGACAACTGGACAGGCTGAACAGTCTCCAAAAGGGACTGGAATCTGCCTTGTCTCCACTCGGATTCCCTGCCGAATCCCGCCCGTTCAGCGCGCACCTGACGCTGGGCCGCCTTCGCGAGCGTGTAACCGCGGACGAGAGGCGGCGGTTCGCCGAATTCGCGCAGACAATCGAGGCGCCGGCCGGCCTGCCTTTTGAAGTCAACGTCATCCGGCTGATGAAGAGCCAGTTGACGCCGACTGGCCCCATCTACAGCGAGCTGGCTGTGGCCCGGCTGGGTGCAGCGGGCTGAGAAATCCTTCAGGAACAGCATGACCCCACTCCATCACGTGTTGGACCCCTCACTGTGGCGTGCGCCACTGCGAGGTGCGGAGACACTTGCCTCTTCTCGTTCTTGCCCGTGAAGTAGATACTCTTGAGATCCTGAGCAGCCAGATTCGTTTTCAGTTCGAATCCCCGCTGGGCAAGAAAGCCTTCGACTGCAAGTGGCTGCATGCGGAAGAGGACAGGCTCACCGGAAAGCCTTGCCGACCGTGCCATCCGTTCCAGCCTCCAATGGGACATCTTGGCCTTCCTCGCCTCGTCCGCAGTCATCTGGACAAAGTAGTCGAACACCAGGGAGCTGCCCGGGGCCGAGCTCTCTGCCACGAAGGAAAGTACGCCGTCCATCGCCTTGGCTGAGAGGTAGTAGGATACGCCCTCACAGATGAACAGCGTCTTCAGACTTCTCTCGTAGCCCTTCTCGATGAGCCGCTTGCCGGGCGGCTCTTCCATCAGGTTGACCGGGGTGTAGGCAACATGCCTGGGGAGATAGCCTAGCGAGTCGATCAGCCTCCTGATCTTTGCCCGCTGGGTGGCCGGATGGTCCACCTCGAAGACCTTGACATCTCTTGATAAGATGTCGGAACGGTATGCCCTGGAATCATAACCGGCCCCGAGGATGACGAGCTGACCTACTCCTTCAGCGAGGCAGCCTTTGAGGCAATCGTCGATGTACCGGGAGCGGGCGAGAACAACGCCAACGCCGCCCGGGATCCACCGTTCAGTCAAGAACCAGATGGTCAGTCCGGCTAGCATCCTGCTGCCAGCCAGCAGGCGGAGTGGCATTCTGAGAAAGGCTCTGGCAAGTGGATCGTAGTACAGCCGCTCGGCCTCGGGCTTGGCCGACTCGGCGGCACGGTAGAAGGCCATCACTTCTGCACTGAAGCTCGGCTTACCTTTCTTCATGACAGCTATCGCTCAATCGGCGGGTCGGCCTGCGAGAGGTGGACAAGCGCTGCGACTTGGCTGCATTGCGGACAGCACGGAGTGAAACGGATCTTGAGCCATGCCTGGATCAGTTCGGATGATATCAGAGACTGGGCGCCGGCTGTCAATCGGTCACGGGGGCATCCAGACCGTTTCCACGGCTGCCCGTGCAGACCTCACGAGGCAGAAACAGGTACTGCGGGCGGTGAGGTTCCACACCGTTGCAGAAACAAGTCCGCATGGGTGAGAAGAAGATGTGAGGAGGCGATTCTAGTGCGAGAGGTGCTGGTGATTCCGCGATGGCAAAATGAGGCATTGCTCGCTGACAGCGGATCAACTCCGGTGGCTCGTGGAGAGGGCTGGAGGCTTCAAACAGGCGATCGTTCCAGCCGGAAACGCAGCCAACTGGGAGGAGCAGAGGATGAGGCGCAGAGGTTTGACCGTACTCGGATGTTGCCCGGGCGTCATCGCAGTCCTGGCGGCCGCGTTGCTCGTTGTGCTGTTGTTCTGACGCTGCTTAAGGGGACAGCCGCTCCGGGTCAATTGCCCTGAGATGCCTTTCATGAGGGATCGCAGCATCCCGCGTTGCTAACCTGGCGCACAGGAGGGCTCAAGAAGGCGGGAATCAGCGGGTGCGGTCTTCTTTGCTCCACCATCTCTTGAGTGCGTCGCACAAAGATTATCGTCTTGTGCCGTTCCCGATACACCCTGCAGAAGCCTGCCAGCGCTTGCCCGTCGCGCTTGGTTGACACGGTCCCCTTCTAACGCTAGATTGTCTCTGGTCGGAACATGCGCGTGACACTCTGTGGGCGATACGATCGCAGCCGGGGAGGCCACCTATGAAGACAACAGATGAGAAGGAGAAGCTCATCCAATCGACGCTGCGGCTGGCGGACAAGGGATTCCGTGAGCTCTTCCCGTTCTTGCCCAAAGAGTGGCTGGAGTTGGACCTGACTGCTGGTCAGCTCCGGGCGTTGCTTCTCCTGTATACCAATGGGCCCACCAGGATGAGCGACATCTCCTCTTCGCTGGGGGTCAGCATGGCCACGGCCACGGGTATCATTGACCGCATGGTGGAAAGGGGCATCGTGATCAGGGAGAGCGACCCCAACGACCGGCGCATCGTCCGCTGCCGCGTTTCGCGCGAGGGGGAGAAGGTAATCTCCGGGCTATGGCGGTCATGGAGCGAACGGGCGAAGGTGATGCTCAGGGCGCTCGACAGGCCCAAGCTGCTGGCCGTGAGGGCATTCCTGGAAGCCATGCTGGAAGCTGGGGAGAATACCAGGGGACAGTGGTAGCCCGGCGGCAAAGACGTGCACATAGAAGCCCCCCGTGCTGACGGCTGCTCATCGGTCCGCCACCCTCCATGGACCCTTCGCAGTCCACTCTGTTATAATCTGCGCCATCGACGGGCCGACTATGGGGGCCATGGCCAAGTGGCCCTGGGTTGGGAATCCCCACCAGTGGCTGTAGCGGAGGATCACGAATGAGCGATCTGGACACCTTGTTCGAGCGTTTGAGAAGCCGGCGCTGGGAGGCTCGTAAAGCAGCCGCGAAGGCCATGGTTTCGGCCGGTGCTCCGGCCGTGAAATATCTCACCAAGGCCCTTTCTGATGATAATCCGGACTTGCGGCTCATTGCTGCGAAGGCCCTCGGGTGGGTGGGAAGCCCGGCCGCAGTGACTCCGCTTGTCGGGGCGCTGGCAGATGAGGATGCCGGCGTGCGCAAAGTGGCTGCTGAAGCGCTGGGCAGAACTGGAAATGTCGGCGCAGTGGCGCCGCTCATCCTGGCGCTGATGGACGATGATTGGAGCGTGCGAGAGGCGGCAGCTGAGGCGCTGGGCTGCATCGGGGACGCCAGCGCCGTCACCCCGCTGGTCGGGTTGCTGAAAGACAAGTACCTCGATGTCCGGGAGGCGGCCGCGGAGGCATTAGCGCGGATAGGCCAGCCGGCAGTGGCCAGTCTCATAGCCGCATTGGGCGACCAGCAGCCGGATGTCCGCTTCTGCGCGGCCGAGGCTCTGGGAAAGATAGGGAATCCTCAGTCGATCGCCCCGCTCATCAATGCCGTTGGTGACCATGATCCTGGCGTGCGCCGGGTGGCAATCGAGGCTCTCGGCAGGATGGGTGACCCGCAGGCAATTCCTGCCGTCGTCGGTGCTCTGGCCGACGAGTCATCGAGTGTGCGCTACGCTGCCGCTGTCGTCCTCGGCAAGATAGGTGATTCCAGCGTTCTCGGCCGGCTGGGCGAGGCGTCCAAAGACAAGAACTCCGGCGTGCGCGTCGCAGCACTCAAGGCAATGAGCGCGATTGAGCTCCGGTCACGCTCCTGATATTCTCCTGAGGAGCAGCGAAAACTACCTGAGCACGCGCTCATCGCCGACGCGCCGGGTAACCTTCTGCTCATCGAGATGTTCCATCAGGGCCAGAGCATACTTGCGGCTGGTCTGGAACATGTCGCGCACCTCGGCGACCGTGATCCTGCCCTGCGACTTCAGGTGGCTCATGATGCGATCCAGCATCTCCTTATAAGCCGACGACAGGAAGACAACATTGTCGGATACCTTCACCACCTGCTTCTGTTCAATCAGCACGTCCAGCAGTTCTGCGGCGATGGCAATGTCACTCGGTGGGGAATACGGGCTCTGACCGAGGGACTTCAGGTATGCGTCAACCATGGCCTTCTGCTGGTCGTTTAGTTGAACCTGATGTGACGGGAGACGGACTGACTTCGCGTCTTCCACCAGCACACCGTCCTTGGCCAGAAGCTGGAGCATGGGCGGGAATGAAGCTGCGGACGCCTTGAGCTTGCTCCTCAGTTCCTCTTTAGGCATGCCGGACCGCAGGGGGAACTGGCGGTGATAGGCTGTCAGGGTCTGCGACGCGCTGCGGGAAAGGCGCTGCCAGCCGGCCGCGGAAAACAGCAGGGTGCGGGGCCCTTTGTCCCCAAGCATGACCACCCGCTTCTGTGACGCCAAAGCCTCTATTGCCTGCTGGGCCTCTTCCGGCGAAAGGCTGGCCCTGTTGGTGAGATCGGCCGTTTCGACCGGCTCCCTGGCTTCGAGCGTGGCCAGTAGAATATCTTCAGCGCTCCCCTTCTCTCTGGAGGTGAGGCCCTTTATGGTCGCAGCCTGGAAGCGGCGGTGGCGCCTGGGGTACGCGTCGATGATCTCGCCGCCGCCCAACGTATCAGACGGCGACCGGATGATGAAGAGATCCCCCTTAACAACGGCGGCCGGTTCGGCGAAGGACAATTGCGCCCAGCCCGTCTCACCGGGCTTCAGCTCATCTTGTTCCAGAAGACGAGCCTTGGCCATAACCTCCAGGGCGTTGCTGTGGAAGCTGACCTGGGCGTTGTGTTTCAGCGGGTGGTCCAGTGACGAAAGCAGGTGGAGCTTCACGTCCACCATAGCCGTCGGCCTCAGCCAGTCGGGAGTGGTGAGCACATAACCGCGCTTGATGTCCTCCGTTGACAACCCGGAAAGATTCGCTGCTACTCGGCTTCCCGGGGGCACCGACTCGGCCTTCTTCTTGTGGGTTTGAAGCCCGCGGATTCGCGCCCTAAGCCGCGGCGGCACGATTTCCACTTCCTGTCCCACGGAGAGACTGCCGTCTACCAAGGTGCCCGTCACCACGGTACCGAAGCCAGCTATGGTGAAGACGCGGTCGATAGGCAACCGGGGGCGGCCGATGTCTCTCTTGGGTGGGGTGGCATCCAGCATCTCGTCGATCATGCGGACCAGTTCAGGCAGGCCGTCGCCGGTGACCGCCGACACGGTGACCAGCGGAGCTTCGGCCAGGGTTGTGCCCGACAGGGTTTCCTTGATCTCCAGGGTGACCAGTTCCAGCAACTCCTCGTCCACCAGGTCCTTCTTCGTAACCACTACTATGCCCCTCTTGACGCGGAGGAGGTCCAGAATGGCCAGGTGTTCCCTTGTCTGGGGCATGATGCCTTCGTCGGCGGCGATAACCAGCAGGGCCAGGTCGATACCTCCGACGCCGGCCAGCATATTCTTTATGAAACGCTCGTGGCCCGGGACGTCAACGATGCTGACCTCGCGGCCGCTGGGCAGCCTGAGCCAGGCGAAGCCGAGGTCGATGGTCATGCCCCGCTCCTTCTCTTCCGCGAGACGGTCGGGGTCAATGCCCGTGAGCGCCTGAACTAACCGCGACTTGCCGTGATCTACGTGGCCCGCGGTACCGAGGACAAACATAGCCTACTCGACAATGATCCTTTGCTTGGGCTCACTAACCACCTCTCCGACTATGGCGGCGTCTATTACCCCGGCTTCCTTCAGCCCGCTGAGCAGCAGCCCGGCCCTGTCGGGGCCGACCGCGATGAAAAGGCCCCCCGACGTCTGGGGGTCGAAGAGGATGTCCATGACGGTATCCGGAATGCCCGTGGCGTACACCATCTGGGAGCGGAACTCCTTGTTGCGGTAGGTACCTCCGGGGACCATTCCCATCCTGGCCAGAGCCAGGGTCTCGGGAAACATTGGAACCGAGAAGGAGCGTATCTTGAAGCCGACCTCGCTGTCTTCGACCATCTCGCAGGCATGGCCCAGCAGGCCAAAACCGGTGATGTCGGTGCAGGCGTTCGCACCCACCCGCACCATTATTTCGGAAGCGGCCCTGTTCAGAGTCGCCATCGAGCGCGACGCTGTTTCGATGGCCTCCTCGCTGGCCATTCTTCCCTTGGCTGCCGTGTTGATAATCCCGGTCCCGAGGGGCTTGGTCAGTATGAGCTGGTCGCCCGGTTTCGCTCCTGCTTTGGTAAGGAGACGTCTCGGGTGCACCGTGCCAGTCACTGAGAGACCGTACTTCAACTCTGGATCATCGACACTGTGCCCGCCGACGAGGACAACACCAGCCTCGCGGAGCTTATCGATTCCGCCGTGCAGGATGTCCCTGAGCAAGGAGATGTCCAGGGTCTTGCTGGGGAAGCAGACGATATTCATGGCGGTGAGAGGCCTGCCGCCCATGGCGTAAACGTCGCTGAGAGCATTGGCCGCGGCAATCTGGCCGAACATGTAAGGGTCGTCCACTATGGGCGTGAAGAAGTCGACGGTCTGCACGATGGCCAGGTCGTCAGTAAGCCTGTAAACCCCGGCATCATCGGCCCTTTCCAGGCCCACTATCAGGTTAGGGTCGGACACCAGTGGCAGACCGCAAAGCGCCTTGTCCAGGTCCCCTGGACCGAGCTTGGAAGCTCAACCCGCGCCGCGTACCATCTCGGTCAACCGGGGAGCCGGCTTGCCTTCCATTCCCTTCTCCTGAGCCATTTATCTTTGGTCACCTCTATACAGCGTGGATGCCCTGGATGTCTATTCTCTCCTCTTTCAGCGCTTGCCTCACCTTCTCCTCCTCTTGTAGCTGGAACCGCAGGCAGACGCCGCAGTCGGAGCTGAGCTGGCGCGGGACCGGGATCAGTTTGACGGCCACACCCTTTCCCTTCAAACGTTTCTCTGCCTGTAGCGCCCCGGTGATGGAGTAGAACAGAACGACACCGTATTGCATCTGCCAGTCACCGGTGGGCGCTAGATGGAAACAACCTTGGTGGCCTTCATCAGCGCCAGGGTGATCTCGTACATATTGGAGATGCGCCCTGCTTCCACCGCATCCTTCAACCCGAAATGCCCGAGGCACGTACCGCAGGCCAGTATCTCCACGCTTTCCTTCTCCAGCGCGCGCAGGTCGTCCAACACCTCGGACCCCCGGACGACGAGCTTGACGCCGCTGTTCATGAAGATGATCTTGTGCGGCTTGATGTCTGATTCGACGAGCGTGTGGAGGAGGGACCGCATCAATACGGACCCGAGTTCGTCATCCCCGCGGCCCACGGTGCTGGAACCTATTAGAAGCACGGTGGGTTCGAAGAGCAGCGACTTGCCGCCCAGAGGCTCTTCGACGGGTCTGGTCAGCCGCAGGTAGATTCCATCTCCTTTCTCCTCAACCTTTACCCCGAGGCCATGGCTCTCGGCCAACCGCGATACATTCTGCTGGGCGGTAATGTTGTCCACGATGACAGTCACGTCATCTGCCTTCTCCAGCGCTTTCTTGGTGAGCACCACCGGCTGAGGGCAGTCCAATCCGCGTGCGTCTATGATCATGGACATTCTCTCACCTCGCCCTTCTAGCTATCTGCTTCACCGCCTCCAGCGTCCTCTCAACATCGTGGCTCGAGTTGAAATGCCCGGGGCTCAATCGGACCGTACCCTGAGGGAACGTGCCCAGAGTCTTGTGCGCTGCCGGCGAACACTGCAATCCAGGGCGGCACATGATCCGGAAGTCCTCCTCCAGCTGCAGCGCCACCTCTGATGGAAGCATTCCGGAGATGTTGAAAGAGACGATGGCGACGCGTCTGGCAGGGTCGCCGTTTCCGTAGCACGTAACGCCGGGTATGGAGGCCAATCCATCCAGGAGCAGCTTGGTCAGCCTCTGCTCTTTCTTCTTTATGTTGGTCAGGCCCTCCTGCATGACGAATCTCACACCGGCCCCGAGGCCGGCCAGCCCCACCGTGTTCGGGGTGCCGCTCTCGTACTTGTCAGGCAGGAAATTCGGCTGGTCTTCGTGTTCCGAGTAGCTGCCCGTCCCACCGTACTTCAAAGGCTCCAGCCGGGACTCGATGCCTTGCCGTATGTAGAGCCCGCCGGTCCCCTGCGGACCGAAAAGGCTCTTGTGCCCGGAGAATGCCAGCAGGTCGATGTTCATGGTTTCGACGTCGATGGGGTAGCATCCGGCTGACTGTGCGGCATCAATGACCAGAGGTATGCTGCAGCCCCGGGCTATCCGGCCCACTTCGGAAACGGGCAGCATTGTCCCCACTACGTTGGAGGCGTGCGTCAGAACAATGAGCTTTGTGTTGGACCGGATGGCCTTTTCGATGTCATGCGGGTCGAGTGATCCGTCGGAAGCGCACTTCACTACCGTGATATCGACGCCGTTCTTCTCCAGGGCGCGCAGCGGACGCATGACAGAGTTGTGTTCCATGCTGCTGGTGACGGCATGGTCTCCGGGCCGGAGCAGGCCCTTGATAGCCAGGTTCAAGGCCTCGGTGGCGTTGGATGTGAAGACGACATGTGACGGGTCGGAGATATTGAAGAGCTCGCACAACGCCTCACGCGTCTCGTGGATGATGCGGGCGGCAGTCAGGGACATGAGATGTCCGGAGCGGCCTGGGCTGGCGCCCGTGTTCCGCATCAGGCTGTCCATGGCCAGATAGACAGCTTCCGGCTTGGGCCACGACGTGGCGGCGTTGTCGAAATAGATCATTTCACGTTCTACTGAAGGCGTCTGGGTATGATTATAGCCTACTTACCTAAAGGACTCAGCTTCAAACGGAAGCCATCATCAACCTTCTCCACCTCTACCGAGTAGCCCCGGCTGCCGGCCAGGCGCGATACGTTCTCCTTGGAGACCTCGGAATCTACGAGGACGGTGATGGGCGTCTTCGGATTCTTGTCGATGGCCTCTTTGGTCTTGACGACCGGTATGGGGCATGAGAGACCGCGGGCGTCTACTTCGATCATCCTATCTTCCTCCTGTCTCAGGCCTTCTGTCTCATCAACACGCCGATTCCCAGGCAGAACACCCAGCCCACGATGACAGCAACCGGACCCCAAGTGCCGACTCCGCTGGGGCTCGACGCGGTGAGGAAGTTGTGAGCCACGGCCGCTCCGCCCAGGTATCCGAGAACGGTTACTGCGGCGTCAGTATCTCCTTCACCGGACAGCACCAGGTTGCGCAGCGGACAACCACCGATCTGCGTGGCCGCCAGGCCGAGCAATCCCATGCCGAAAAAGTTCCAGAGATGCTCCGTATGGGATACCGGCTGGCCTTTGAAGCCCCAGTGGTAGATGCCGCCATCCCCGAAATTGCCAGCGATGTAGTTGGTGACGAGGGCAGCAACAAAGAAGGCAGCAATGCCGCCGAAAAGATGAAAGTCCCGGACCAAGAAGATATCGCGCCAAGCCCCAACGGAGCAAAACCTTGTCCTTTGTGCCATGAAGCCGACCGCCAGGCCGATGACGACAGCGACCGCAACCGGGACGTACATCGACCCAGGGCCACTTTCGCTGGTGGCAATGAACCCCGGCTTGACGGTGGCGAAGACGAGGAGCCCCACCATGATCAGCGGGAGTATCCACCCGGCTGCTGCGGGCATCCTCCCCGCCCTGCCTAGATTGAATCCTCTCTTCAACAGGATAATGCCTACCAGCACCCCAAACACCATGCCTCCGAGGGCGCTGAGGCCATTGAGATCGCCGCCGGCCAGGCGCAGCAGCATCCTGATGGGGCATCCCAGAAAAGCCAGGGCTCCAATCATCACGAAAGCACCCAGGACAAAGCGGATGATTGGTGATGACCCGCCCCTGGGCCGCCACTCACGGAAGGCGAAGGCGGTCAGCAGTGCGCCCAAAGTGAACCCCATGATTTCGGGCCTCAGATACTGAACAACGGATGCCTGGTGGAGTTTGAGGGCTCCTGCGATGTCACGGAGAAAGCAGGCTACACATATTCCCATGTTCGGCGGGTTGCCCCAGTTGACGGCCAAAGCGCCGAGGACGCCAAAGACGAGTCCGGCTAGGATAATCTTGGTTCGTGCATTCCAGAATCGCGTCACACGTTTTCCCCTTTCTTCGGTTTGGTGGAAACAAGCGGACTCCAAATGCAAACGCAAAGAGCCCGAGGTCTGAAACGGTATCCGATCGGTGAGTACCTCGAGGCTAGGGTAGCGGCGGTACGGCCCGGAACGGGGCATGGAATGTCGAGGCGGGCGTACGGTGCTGGTTCTGAGGGCAAGCCTGTGTTGGCCGGGTGGCCCGGGCTAGGCAGCAAGCATGCCGGGACCCCGAAGATAAGTCCGGCTGTGGCGCCTGACGTATGCGGAGTCAGCGACGGGACGAATCGCCGCGAATTCATAAGGTTCTTCTCTGACGGTTCTGCTCAGGGATTGAGTTGACAAGAGCCACGCTCTCTGACCGGTTCTGGTTCACGTTCGGCGATTCATCAACATCACCTCCTCTCCGCCAAGTCTGTCATGTCACGTCGTTCGATGGCTTACTTTGTACCATCTGGAACTCGGGCCTGTCAAAACGAAGGCCGCTGATTCGGTTTGCACGTTCAAACGGCCTGTGCTAGATTGTGCCTGCCCGGGTGGTCCAAACGATGAAGAGCGAGTTCCGCAGTCTTCCCAGCGTTGACAAACTGCTATCCGACGCCCGGATCAGGGAGCTGGAGGTTTCCTACTCCCGCTCACTGGTCGTGGAAGTCGTCCGCCAGGTTCTGGAGGACTGCCGCCAGTCGATATCGCGTGGTGAGCCTGCTCCTTCATCCGACAATTTGGTGGAGGCTGTGTCCGGCCGTGTCCGGGGCCTTGTAGAACCCACTCTCCAGCAGGTGGTCAATGCCACAGGGGTTATCATCCATACCAACCTTGGGCGGGCGCCTCTCAGCCGGGAGGCGATCGCCGCCATGGAGGAAGCCTCGAGAGGCTACAGCAATCTGGAATTCGATCTCCAGGTTGGCGTGCGTGGTCACCGCGACGTACACATAACCTCTCTTCTATGCCGGGTGACCGGCGCTGAAGATGCGATGGCGGTCAACAACAATGCGTCGGCGGTGCTTCTGACGCTGACGGCTCTCTGCAAGAAGAAGGAGGTCATTGTCTCCAGAGGTCAGGCCGTCGAAATCGGCGGCGGCTTCCGCATCCCCGATGTCATGCGGCAGAGCGGGGCCAAGCTGGTGGAGGTGGGCACCACCAACTGCACTTACGTCTCTGACTATGAACAGGCGATCACACCCCGCACGGCCGCTCTGCTGCGCGTCCATTCGAGCAATTTCAAGCTGGTTGGTTTTGTTGAGGACGTGGCCATCGGCGACTTGGTGCAACTGGGCAACAAGAACAACCTGCCGGTATTCGACGACCTCGGCAGCGGCTGCCTGCTAGATACCACCAAGTATGGGCTAAGCCCGGAGCCGCGGGTCCAGGACAGTGTCGCTGCGGGCGTTGCCCTGGCGATGTTCTCGGGGGACAAGCTGCTGGGCGGGCCGCAGGCCGGGATCATCGTGGGGCGCCAGCACCTGGTGGCCAAGCTGCGGAAGCACCCGCTGGCGCGGGCGGTGCGCATTGACAAGACAAGGCTGGCGGGGCTGGCGGTCACCCTGACGCATTACCTGAAGGGCGAAGCGGAGCAGAAGATACCGGTGTGGCGGATGATAGCCGCGCCTGTGGATGAGATCGAGAGGCGTGCCAAGGCATGGGCGGAAGCCCTGGGTCCGCTGGGTGCCGTCGCGGACGGGGAGTCGGTGGTGGGGGGAGGGAGCCTCCCGGGCAGCACCCTGCCCACCAAGCTGGTCGTCATCAAGGGACCGACCAAGGGACCAAGCCTGGCCCAGAGCCTGGCACAAAGCCTGCGCGCCAACCGGCCCCCGGTAGTGGCGCGCATTGAAGGGAATGCCCTGCTGCTCGATCCACGGACGGTTCTGCCCGGCGAAGACCAGGCCGTGATCGAGGCTCTGTGCAAGGCAGCCACAGCGATCAAGCGCTAGCCCGTGGCCTCTGCCCCAGGCCGGTTAGCATCTCTTCCTTGACCTGCGGACGCTGCCAACCTTTGCCGTTCCCCAACGGTCCTGTGACTCCTCCAACAGCGTTTGCTCTGGCGTCTTGGGCGCAATGCTGGGCGGGCAGCGACGAAGCGGGCCATGAGAGGAAACTGTGACAGCGGCGAGCGATGCTGAGATTCGCCTGTGAAAAGCTGGTTGTAGGCTTTTCGTGGACTGGGACGACACACCGCCCCCACGCCATTCCGGATGAATGAAGTCTACGATCTAGTGGAGAGGACAAGATGACGGATCTCGCGTTGGTTGCCAGTTCGAAGTGCAGCAGAGGACCGTGGCATGCGGCCAGGAAGGTACGATCGGTAGCCGTACTGGGATCGACAGAGGTGGACTTCCGCCAGGCCCAATTGCCTGAAGGAGTCACTGAGGTGGCGCTCTATTCGATTTTTGGCGCCAACCATGTCATCGTCAACCCCGACATGCCGGTTACCGTCACAGGGCTCTCGCTGCTGGGTTCACGCACTGTGAAGCGTTCGCTAGCCAGGCAGATGCCGCCTCCCACTGCCAAGTCACTGCGTATCAGCGGAATGAGCATCTTTGGCAGCCTGTCTGTGAGAGACATCCCGTAGTGCGGCCCTGATGGCCGCCTTGTTTGGAGAGTGCAGAATGGGTAAGAAGAGCAAGAAGACCAGGGTCGAGAAGACGGCTACGGGGCCGATGTTGCGCTGGCTAGTCTGTGAGGAAGGTGACGTACACGTGTTCGGGCCGTGCCCCCGCTGTTTCAGCACCAGTGGTGGTATGCTGATAGGCTCCACTTTGGCCGCATCCAGAGGTATTGCCCGGGCCCAGTGCACCGACTGCGGCGAGAGCATAGACTACTTCGTGGATCCGCAGCAGAAACAGATGTGGAAGGCTGAACCCATACGGGAACCGGCCGGCACCGCATCAGGGCTGCACTAGCCCCGTACAATTTCACGAAACGAAACCAAGTGAGAAGGGGGGGGGGGGG
>JAUCPZ010000154.1 GCA_030372995.1 Dehalococcoidia bacterium | reverse complement strand
TGACCGTCTCTCACCTTAGAGGCCACCTCTATCAGCCTTCGCGGATAGCCTGAGAGGAAAGACCTGGCATCGAGCCAAGCATCGAGGTCAAGGGCCTTGTCGTCGGCTATCAGCTCTCCCAGTTCGGTGGTGTGGCCCTCGCTGTCTGTGATGGGCTGGGACAGCAGGTCAACCCTCATGGCCTTGGGGCAATTCAGCTTCCCGTAATCCCGGCCCAGCCAGTCCTTCAGACATTCTGCTCTCTGCTTCTGGCTACAGTGGCCGCAGTCGCAGCCATTGGTGAGACGGTAGTGCTCTCTCCAGTAATCGGCTACCTTGCGGCTGGCTATCCGACACATGGCCAGTTCGGTGAAGGGCCTGTGACCGTTGTTCCGCTCCACCAGCGCCAGCGTCAGGATGATGTCGTGGAGAAGGTCCTCTCTGTCCTGGCTCTGCGCTTTGTGGGCGAACCGTGAGGCTACCCTGTAATAGGTAAGCCACTGGCCTTCCAGACGGTCATAGCCGTGGCCCACGGCTTGAGGTTGTCTCTCTTTGCGCCTTCGGCTAGACTTGAGGCTGCGCAAGGCTTTTGTCCGTGTGGTCTGGCAGGTCGCTAACTTACCGCACCACTGGCATAAGCCTTGCCATGTTTCCAGCTTCCAAATGCGGTGGCACTGGCTGCACGAGCCTTCCATGCTTCCCCCTTTCCTTCGGGCAAGCGTTCAGGTGGTGGCTTCGGTTCGATATTCGATTGTCAATGTGCCGCGAAATCCTTCATTCGAGGATTGCACAATATGCCTTTCGGTTCACTAACAGAATGAACCTTCATTTTGACCGGGGAAGCGAAAACGGCAGCATTCTTCGAATGGGTCAGGTGGAATGCAGGGAAGGTCTCACCAGCAGATTGCGGCTGTGGCTACCCCCTGCCGTACAGGGCGTGGAAGGGGTCGGCCCAGGCCGAGGCTGAGGCCGTCCTGCCGGCCTGGGTGAGGCGGAAGTATCTCCTGGCTGGCCCCGGCGGGTAGTTCTGCTGAAACTCAGAGGGCTCCTCTTTGCCGCTGGGCTCCACCCAGCCCAGCCTCCTGAGGGTGGAGAAGTAGACCACAAAGGAGTGGAAGCGGCAGCCGGTGGACTTATAGGGCAGGCGGGCCAGATACTGCCCGGTCAGCCTGTCGATCTCACCGGGGTCTATGGCTCTCCCCTCACGCCGGGCCTCCTGCTCCTCGTGTCTGGTGGCCCTGTCCACGGCAGTGGCTTTGATAAGAGCCATCTTGTAGTGGTGGAAGATGTCCGCCTGGGCAGCCCCCACCTCGGGGTCTATCCTGGGTGACCCTTCCGGGCCGTGTCCCAGGAGGAATTCCCGGATGAACCAACCGCAGCCGAAGGGTCTGACGAAGCCTCCTCTACGGGGCCGAAGCGGTTGAACCACTAGCTATCTTCCTTGCCGGCAGCCTCATGGCGCCACAGCCGCTCGTACCACTGCCGGTGCTCTTCGCCCGCCACCTTCCGGTATCGAGCCGTGGTATCAAAGCTCCGATGCCCCAGGTGTTGCTGCAGGAGCCTGAGGCCATCCCCGGAGTCATCCGCCTTCACCGCGTGAACAGCGAAGGCATCCCTCAGCCGCTGGGGGCTCACTTTGTGGACCTTGCCCGTCTCAGGGTTTGCCAGCTGGCCCAGGCCCGCCCTGGCGGCACACCCCGTGACGATCTGCCAGGCCCGGTGCCGGTTGATGCCGAAGATCAGCCTCTGGCCATCACGGCAGATGGGTCCGCCGCGGCGGATGTAGTCCTGGAGCATCTCCATGGTCTCCGGATCCAGGGGCAGGGCCCTCATGCGGCGCTGCTCGCGTTCCCGCAGGAGTGCCTGGCCCGCTTTCCTGCCGCACTTGGGGCAGAAGGTGTGGGTTCGGCCCAGCCGGGCATTGCACCCGGGGCAGAAGAGCCCGGTTCTCGCCTTGAGGTGCCGGATGCGGACTGTGCCCTGGGCGAAGTCTACGTCGTCGGTGGTCAAGCCCAGCGCCTCACTCACCCGGCAGCCCAGATGGAAAAGAAGCCGGACGAGGAGCCGGTCCCGGAGATTGGCGGCGGC
>JAUCPZ010000153.1 GCA_030372995.1 Dehalococcoidia bacterium | reverse complement strand
GACTTAGGGCTCAACCAGGGTGAGGTTGTAGAGACCAGCGATGGAGTAACCATCGGTGAGGTCGAGAGGGGGGATGTTGAGGCCATCGTCAGCGGTGGGGAAGTTGGTCCAAACCGATTCGTTGACGGTATGGAAGGACTGCGGGCGGTACATGAGGGTGAAGGAGGGGACGTCGGTCAGGTAGATCTTGGTCAGCTCGGTGTAGTATTCCACCAGCTTGGCGTGATCGGTCTCACCGGGGATGAGGGCGAGCAGTTCATCCACGCGGGGATTGACGTAGCCACCCCAGTTGCCGTTCCAGTTGCCTTCGGTGCCAGCGAACTCGCTGCTCATCAGCTGGCGAGCGCGGCCCCACGGATTGGTCGGGCCAGCGCCGTTGGACCAGAACATGAAGATGTCATAGTCGGTCTGGGAAGCGTTGACGGCAACCGTCTGGTAGACAGACCATTCGGGGTAGACGGTCTGGATGTCGATGCCAATGGCCTTGCCAGCGGCGGCGACGATCTCGATGGCGGCCTGCCAGTCAGACCAGCCGTTGGGGCAGGAGGCTTTGTAGCTGAGCTTCTTGCCGTTCAGTTCGCGCCAGCCGTCGCCGTCGGTGTCTTTGATGCCAGCATCATCGAGCAGCTTCTTGGCGCCTTCGACGTCATTGCCGACCCACTGCAGATCCTTGACGGCCTCTTTGTCATACAGGGCCTGTTCGCCAGCGGTGGGGTTCATAATCGAGCGGGGCACCTGGGCGAAGGTGGGGGACTGGTTGGTCATGGCGTTAGCGATGATGGTGTCGTAGTCCACGGCGATGGCGATGGCCTTGCGCACAGCCACATTGTCCAGGCCATAGGACTTGAGGTTGAAGTAAGCGGTGGGCAGGCTGGCGGAAACGCCGTAGGGGGCCTCTTCCATGTAGGTCGAGATGGGCAGTTTGTCCTTCAGCCACAGATCCTGAACGTTGGCGTTGAACTGCTGAGAGACATCCACCTCACCGGCCTTGAGGGCCACGAAACCGGCGTTGTTGTCGGCGAAGATGGTGTGCGCCAGATACTTGGGGGCGGGCAGCTTGCCCCACATGGAGGGATCCTGACCCCAATAGTCCTCAACACGGACCAGCACGACCTTGGAGTCATCCCAGAAGAAGGGCTTGTAGGGGCCCGAGGCGACCACGTCTTCGGCGGGGTCGTTCTTCAAGGCGGTGGCGTCGCCATTGGCGCGCTTTTCGAGGGCTTCGGTCCAGGCCTTTTGGACAACGTAGACATTGCTGATGTAGGCGGGCAGTTGCAGCGGGTTGACGGCTTTGCCATCCTCGGTCAGTTTGGCCTTGACCACCACAGTCTGGGGATCGACGGCTTCGACGGTCTCGATGAAGTCCTTGTTGCCGACGCCAGCCGAGGTCTCGTACTTGACGTTGGCGGTCCAGGTGTAGGCGACGTCATCGGCGGTGACGGGGGTACCGTCCCACCACTTGGCGGCGGACTTGATCTTGAAGGTGATCTCGGTCATGGCGTCGTTCCAGGCGTAGTCGCCATCGGCCAGCAGCGGGTACAGCTTGCCGTCGAGCATGTTGTACATGTAGGGCGTCTCGAACATGGTCACGCGCGAGCTGTCCTGCTGGGCCACGGCCATGGCGTTATTGTTGTTGGAGGAATAGGGGTTCCAACCAACCACCGAACCCCACTGCTGACCATTGAAGTACAGGGTCTCTTTGCGGGGCAGGGCGGCGGCGATGGAAGCCGGGTCAGAGGGGGCTTCGGTGGGCGCCGGAGCTTCGGTGGGGGCAACGGTGGGCTCAACAGCCTTGGGGGCCTCAGTGGGCTCGGCGGGCTTGGGGGCTTCGGTGGCCGGGGCGGCGGGGGCCTGGGTAGGGGTAGCCGCGGGGGCGCAGGCCGCCAGGATCATGCTGGCGACGATGATCAGGGTGACAAGATAAGCGATCTTCTTAGCCATATGGCCTTCTCCTTCTAAAGTTTTTTGATTGTTGGGTAAATGGCGAGGGCGGGAACCCGCTCCACAGTGACGTGTACCATTTACCGATAGCGGTTCTGATTAGTTTGTTAAGGTTTGAAAATTGATGATCTTTTATCTGTTGTACCTGCACCTCCTGAAATCTGATTTTAGGGCGGCGAGGATTGAGGACCGGGAACGTTCCCGGAGTGCTTGTCAATAAAAAATATCAATGAGCTTCGCCGCGCACATGACGGACTGACCATTCCGCGCGGCGTAATATACGCGGGTACTCAGTCCGGTCATTACAGGGTTTGAAGTTGACGAGTTGCAAAAAATGAGGGGTCATTTGGGTGAAAGAATTGCCAGAGAGATGATTGGCTAATATAAAGGATCCCGCCGTGTTGGCAGTGGATTTTGGAAAATTTTAAAGAGAGAAAAGCGAATTGAAAGTAATATATCATCAAACCTTGAAATTTACAATGCTCTGCGTAATTAACGAGGATCATTACCGGTAATTAAAATGTTTTCAATGGGCACTTAAAATTTCAAGATAGTGATGACAGTGTGCCAGTGCGCACTTGAGCGGGCTTCTTTATTATTTTTTTATTTTTCCAGCCATGATTTTTGTCAACTCTTTATACCT
>JAUCPZ010000152.1 GCA_030372995.1 Dehalococcoidia bacterium | reverse complement strand
GCCGCCGCCCCACGCGGAATCAAATTTCCTATCAGTAGCGGTTGCTCTCGCGGCCCCGAAGCGAAACGGGTTAACAGGTCGTCCGTTCGGAACCCGAAGAGTAAACCTGACCCATGCTGTTAACGAGAGAAACCGAGAGTTCCTGGCCTCGGATCGGGCGGCAAACCCCCACGCCGGCGTGGACCCGGGTGCCGGCGGGCCCTCTGGGGCAATGAACCGAACAAGCCGATGCGGTAACATCTTGCGAATACTGGCGATAAACGAACGGCCCCGGGCGCTCTTGTGGCCCGGGGTCGTCTGTAAACTGGTCGATCGCTCGGTTCGCAACCGTGATTGAACCTCCCCGAGTAGGACTCGAACCTAAATGCCATTTTATAAAGTACTGTCAAATAATGACTTACGAGAGGCGTTTTTCACTTTTTGTCAGGGTTTTTGTCAGACACGTTAGGATTATGTTAGTAAAAAACGCATTCTCTGCATCCAAAAACCGTCTTATATTGTAATACACACTCCTTCCTCAGCCATCCGTTCAGCACGGCGCATGTGTGTACAACCACCTTCCCAGATCGCCCTATTGTCGTGATATCTCCCATGGACCCAGACGCCCGCTCGCTCATACCCTGCCTCGCCTGCGGCCAACAAATCCACGAGCATCTGGCGATCAGCGGCATCGATTTCGTCTTCCAGGGGACCATTCCCCAACATCCGAATCATAAGCCTTTGAAAGCAGCCAACTTAGATTGTTGCTGGTCGGCGGACACCAACTCCTGCTCATAGGTCCAAGCGCCAGTAGCAACCGTAACTGCCGAATCGGCAAGGTTTTGTGCGCGGAATTCGTCGTTTTTCGCAGTTCTCACCGTCTGGAGCGGGGGCACTTTGTTGACGTGATGTCAAGACCCGATTGGCAAGCTCGGTATAAAAAGCCCGAGAAGCCTGATTCTGCTTTCGATACCCGAATGATTCGGAAAAAGACATAGGCGCGGCTGGGGGGAGTGTTGTACAATGATCGAGCGAGTCCTGCTAACCTGCGCGGGGGAAAGCATCTGGGACATGTCGGTTGAAGGACGAGAGAGGGCAGACTGAGCGGCAGAGAGCGCATCGGAGGCAACATCGACTCCATTCGAGATCCGGAGAGTCTCGGAAGCGGCTCGCCTTTCCGGCCATCGGATGTTGGGGTGGTGTGTATTCGCGTGTGCTCAACGCCCACTCAAGTCAGAGGGTTTTCATCATGTCTGATTTGCATCAAACCATTCTGAGGTCGTTGACAGTGAGCATCGCGGTGGTTGCCCTGTGGGCCGGACCGGCCTGGGGGGACCCGTACGTGGCGGTAAGCACCCACCCTTTGGCGGTAGTGACGCAAGGGGACACGTACCTTGAGACGCAGGAGGGAAACGCCAACCCGATTCTGTCGCCCACCGGCCCGCTGACCAAAGACTCGGGCCTGCTGAGCACCAGCGCCACCTATGGGTGCAGTTCCTCGGCCCGGGCCACATCCTGGGCGGATTACGGCTCATTGGGCGTCGGGGCGTGGGCGACTGGCAGTTCCGCCGCGGGCTATGACGCCTTCGGCTATAGCGATGCAACCACCCAGTTCTATGACATCTGGACGATCAATGGCCCTGGTCACAACGGACAGACCGGTACGGTCTCGTTCCAGGTGCACGTCGAGGGAATGATTATCGGGATGTATTACGTTTCGGGCGTCTCTCCCGGATCCAGGTGGTCCCTCGCGTTCGACAATTGGACTTCAACCGTGGGCAGTTGGGACTACTACGCAAACCAGCCTTGCCAGGGTGGTGATTTCAACTTCAGCAAGTCGTTCGTGTTCGGACAGCCCTTCGGTTTCGATTTCCACCTGATCGTGTCTGCCATGGGATTTCAGGGCAACAGTCCCGGTGCGGCATTCTATGAGTCGACCGCCGCGATCACCGGTTACGCGGTCGCCGACTCCGCCGGCGCCGCAGTGAACACCTTCACCACGACCACCGGGTCTGGCCATGTGTATCCGGTTCCGGAACCGGCCAGCTTGGTGCTTCTGGCAGCTCTAATAGGTTTGTGTGCAACACGGCGAGTCTGAGGGGCACCCGCAGGGGCTGCGGAGACCGAGTCCGCCGCCCACGGAGCCCAGTTGCCGAACGTCGAGCGAGGTATGCGGCAAACGGGAGGATCATCTTCTCACAGTGCAGAAACTTGGGGCGAATCGAAAAAGGGGATCCATCTCTTTTTGGCAAGTGGGATAAGGATCCTCAAACCACTGATGGCGGTTTACCCGGGCAGTTGGGCCCGAAGAACAGAAACAGGACCGGTATGGCTGGTATCGTCATCGGCGGGTCTGTCTCTGACCCCGGAACTCCTGTTGCATGAGGCGAGCGTCTCGACTGAGTTGACGGCATTACCACGCCAGATACCTGAGGCCAAGTCATCGGCGTAACGGGTTCAGACGGCCCGCCAATTCACTAACTCAGCCACCCTGCGCTTCTGCTTGCTTGACGAGGCCATGAACGGACATACAATGCGGCCATGCTCTCCAGATTACACGGCGTCGCGTTAATAATCTGGCCAGGGTAGAGGGAAGGATAGGTGGTACCCTTTCCCTTTGTTCAGTCTTGGCGATAGATTCATACCCGAGTAGCATGAACCTCCATGACCATGATTCCCGACCAGATTATGGACGCGATCCATTTCGCCGAATTCGTCATGGCGAAGGAGAAGAAGGACCGCATCGGCAGCGCCGCCGACACCGTCTACCCCATGAAGTTCTTCTTCTTTCATGGGCAAAAGGAGATCCTCGGACTCATGGGTGGACCCGCCAACCACCCCACACTGGACGACAAGGATGTGAACGCCCTGCTCGTCAGAATGTGTGCCCTGGCCCTCGACGCCAAGGCGGTCCTGCATGTCATGGAATGCTGGATGTCTGATCGTTGCGCAGGCTGCGGAGCCAGCGTCACCGAGACCCGTGATGGGCGCTGCCAAGCCTGCGGAACCGAGACCGTCCCCCCTTCTCAGAACCCCTATCGACAGGAAATGCTGATTGCCACCTTGAGCGTCAAGGACAGCGAGAAGTCTTTCTGGTGGACCAGCCGATTCAACAGGGATGCCAAGAACAAGATAGTCAGCTTCAGCGACCAGACGGAATGCAAACCGATGGAGGCTGAGGGGCGGTTCATGCAGGCGTGGGCGTTGGAGGACTGGATGGGACCGCATTTTGCTGTGAACATGCCTGCGGTGCTCAAGGCTCTGGGCAAACCCGTTGATCCGAAGGTTGTCGAGATCGCCCACAAGGTAGAGAAGATGGCTCCGTCAGACTACCCCTTTCTCCGCTTGAATATCGAGGATCTGGTGGCGGCGCTTACGAGAATGACGGCGGGGCAGAATTGAATCACGAAGCCAAGGCGCCTCCTTTGCCCCCTAATGGACTCGATAAGAGGCGATTCTGGGTATCTCGAAATCCTTAATCCATTAAGGATTTGGGGGAGGCGTGACCTGATACCCTGAAGGGCCTCATGGTGCCGGCTCGATCAGCCGTGACCGACATGCAGATTATCAGAAAGAGTGGCAACAACCACCTCGGGCGTCTGTCCTTGCCAATCAGGGCGATGGGCGGGATCGGTTATAGAAGGTCAACAAGGGCAAAGGGCTTCCCTTGAGCCTCTCGGCGACCTCGATCCACTCGATCACCTCGTCATCCCGTAGTCGCAGATTCCGTATCTCATCCGGGCGGAACCAGGCCGCCCGAAGCGACTCCTTGTCGGGGCTGGTCTTCAGCGAACCGCCCACCATCTTGCCAAGGAACACCATCCTGATCTTGGTAGTCTGTCCGTCCTCTGCGACGACCTGATCGCCTCCCAGCAACCCCAGCGGTTCGATGCTGATGCCTGCCTCTTCCTGGGCCTCGCGAACGGCGGCGGCCAGAAAATCCTCATTGGATTTCACGCCTCCTGCAGGCAGATACCACGCTGTCTCGCCGTCCGGCTCATGTTCCTCGACGAGCACGTACTTGTCGTCCTCGCGGACGACGACCAGTGAGAACAGGATTGCCTCAAAGTGTGCTCTCATGACAACCTCCTTGAGTTCTCTGCCCGCACTCCGGACAGATTCCGCTGACGTTGCCCGTCAGGTTGTAGCCGCATTTCTGGCAGCGCCCGGGCGGGATGCGGCGACGGTCACGCCACCAGAGCAGAGCGGTCGGGATGGCGACGATCAGGAATGGAATCCAGAGGGGCAGGAAGATAATGCATTCAGAAAGAGAGGAGCCGTGATTGCGCCGCACGTAAGAGGGCATCCATCCGGGCTTGATCGTACTCGGGCGCGGGAGGAAGTACCATCCTCGAGGCTCGGAGCGGCCTGGAGTCTGAACGGTGGTCAGCACGACGCCCCACGCACAGACTACTTGGGCAAAACTCTCACCAACGGGTCCCCAGGCTGCAAAGGTCCACCAAACCGACACCGCCCAGGGAACGAGGATGACGCCCGACAGGCCCAAGCCCGCCCACTTGAGTATCCGCCGAATTCGTGAGAGTCGTCTCATATCCTCTCCCCGCACTCGGAGCATCGCGGCTCAGGTATGCCCCGCAGGATGTAGCCGCACTTGCGGCAGCGGGTTTCCCGAGGAGAATCGCCGTAGCGGCGGGACAGGACAGCGTGGACTGCAAGAGTCGTCACGGGTGGAAGAAAGAAAAGAAACGCGCCGACGGCCAACTCACCGAGGTCAACTCCTACGCCTCGCGGCGGCAAATAGCGTTCTGCGAGAACGATCAAAACGAACTGAGTCACGCCTCCCAGGAACATCGCAATCGCCGCTCGCCAGAACCAGTGCAGCCGTGCCATGAGTCAAATCCTTTCGCCACACTCCGAGCACACCCCGCTGACGTTGCCCGTGAGGTTATACCCGCACTTCTGACAATGACCAATCGGTATGCCGCGGCGATCACGCAACCAGAGGTACGCGGTTGGTGGCGCGACGATCACCAGGAGCAGCCACAGAGGCACCATCGCCTCACGGACGCCATTTGAGCGCGTTCGCACATACGGCAACCCTGGCAAATACCACTGAAACGGGTGGTTCCGGCCCGCGCCCCACCCTGGCGGACCCGTCGAACTGCAGAGTTCGGTGTGGAAGTAATCGAGTTTTCCGTAATCAAACCGCCATAGCGTGCCGGAGTGCAGAGTGCAGGTAGTACGCCCCTGAATCGCACTGGCAAGCTCTACTCTACCGGCGGTCACGCAGTCCACTGCCCAGAACATCGAGGCTGCCCACACGATTACGGTCATCAGGCAGACGACCAGTCCTGTCCACTTGAGTATCCGCCCTTTTCTTCCCAGTGGGGCCATGCCGTCATCCTACCATTTCGGAACGGTCTGGGGCTCTATCCCACCTTCTATCAGAATCCATACGGTTAGTACGCCCCGCAAGACAAGGCGCCTATAGTAGAACACTTCGAGCCGGTGGTACGGATCCGCGTTGTTGTAGGCCGCGCCGACGGGGTACTTGTTGGGCGGCTATTCGTAACTTCAGCTGAATTCGCGAGTTGCGAAGACCTCACATCGACGTGCCGCCTTCGAAAGTGTATCGAAGTGACTTGTTCCGCCACACCACAGTGACGCATTGTCGGTGGATCATCACTGGGAGCGGTTTTTCGGTTCAGGAGGCGTATGAGCCGGTTTCAGCCGGGCCTCCGGCAGGCTACATCGAGAGCGGTAGCCGCATCATGGCGCGACGCCTAAACCTTCCCGCCCCCCTTTGCCTGACCAGCAGCCCTGCACCACCCAACGCGAGTACCGCCACGGGTGTCGGCTCAGGAACCTGGGAGACACGGAACCCGGTGCTGCCGCCCTCGTGCGTTGGCAGGATGAATTCGTTGTACCGATACGACGCGCCCAGACAGTAGTCTCCGGCAAGGTATGCCCCACCCCGCAAACGGCGATACGATCCGAAATACAGAGCTTCGGTCCGCTCCCACACGTTACCTCCCTGATCGAACGTGCCGTACGGGCTGTGGGAGTTCTGGAACTCACCTGCCACGGTCGTGTAGTACGGCCAATCGATCGGATACAGGCCGGTATCAGCGAGATAGTTGGCGTTGTTGCCGGAGGTGTCGTTCAGGTCTCGGCCTGGAATGCTGTCGCTGCTCGTCGGGTAGGAGTAGTAGTTGCCTGTCACGCCATCGTTCTTGTGATACGCCGCCTTGTACCACTCATCCTCGCTGGTCACCGCCCACTTCCATCCCGCGTTACGCTGAATCGTCGCGCCATCGGCACCGTGGTATCCGTTGACCGTGTACGCGCCCGTCTCCGTCGTACCCGCGTCCTGGGCGCCGGCGGGCTGGTTGTTGTGGAGCCAGTTTGCGAACCGGCAGGCGTCCCAATAGCTGACGTAATTTACCGGGCGGTTGGCGTAGTCGGCGGCCACGCTGTACGTATAGCTGCCTGAGGATCCGCTGCGCTCGATCTTGCAGTAAGACCGCATGTTCGTGTGGTACAGGCCGTACGTGTCGGTCGCCGCCACCTTGTTGAGGAATTCGCAGTACTGTCCCGCCGTCACCTCGTACTTGCCGATGTTATACGTGTAGCCGACCGAACCGAAACCCGGCGAAAAATACCGTGTGTCTGCCACGTTACCTGGGTTGCCCACCGGCACGGTTTCCAGGCTCGCAAGCCCGTTCCATGACCCGTCCGGGTTCCGCGTCCCTCCCATGTTGAATACGTCGGCGTAGGCCATACTTCCCAGCAGGCCGACCAGCACACAAAGCAACACCCATGCTTTGAAAGTGTTCATGGTTTCTCTCCCTTTGTCGTGACATGTGTCCTGGTATGCTCTCTCTGCCCAGGACGATACGATTGATTGTCTACGTGGCCGGTCAGTATACCAGATTTCCCGTCGAAAGGTCAAGGTACTTTCGGGGTTAGTTGGCTTTAGGCAGTTCCCCGTTTAAACCCCCCACCCCCAGGCCCGCGCCGCCGCCCCTCGCGGAATCGAATTTCCCATCAGTCATCTCACCACCGTGTCAGGCTGCACGAGCAGCCGAAGCAGCGCCTGGCCCACGCCGACGAGGGCCGCGTCTGCGACGCTAGGGGCGGCAATGACAGGGGCGTCGGGCATGCACCGCATTGTGGAAAGGCCGTCTTCCGATTGTCAACGGGTGGCAGTAAATGGCTTGCGATTTGAGTTGACTCCAGCGCCCGCTTTATGCGATAATGAAGCATATGGTGGGTGGTGGCACGGTGGTCTGATCCAGCCCCCCACAATTCTGAATGGCTGCAGGGATGAGAGAGACGTCGAAAGGCGTGCTCTCTTTTTTCATGTCTATGCCGCACGTGACGGCACCGCGGCACGCCTGTGGGAGACCTTGCAGGAGAACGTGTCATGAGAACTTCTTTCTTGCTGGCGGCATTGGCGCTGTCTGTCGCGTCGGCGGTTGGGGCTGCCCCCGTTTCCTACTTCTGTGGCGTCGGCGATCTTCCTGGCGGCGGCACGATGAGTCAGGCCAACGCCGTCTCGGCTGACGGCCTGACGGTGGTTGGGTGCAGCAGCTCAGCAGCATCGAGCGTGGACGAGTCCGTTGAGGCCTTCGTCTGGACAGCGTCGGAAGGCATGAGGGGGCTTGGCGATGTTCCGGGCTGGAAGTTCTACAGCAATGCGCTTGGTGTCTCAGCACATGGGGAGGTTATCGTTGGACGGAGCCTTGGTCCGACAGGAGATGAGGCCTGTTATTGGACGCCGCAAGGGCAACCGGTTGTGTTGGATCATCTCCCTGGCCAAGCTGAGGGAAGTGCATACGGAGTGTCGACCGACGGGACAACGATCGTCGGCACAAGTGGACCTTACGCATTTCGCTGGACCCAGTCCGAAGGCACGGTGGCATTGCCCGATCTCGTTTCTGTTGACCCCAAGACGGTGGCCCTATCGGCCTCCGCCGACGGGTCCGTGATCGTAGGACACAGCAGGGCATACGACCCAGTCACGGGATACTACACTCAGGCGTTTCGCTGGACTGACGAATGGTGTGGAGGCATGGTGGGGCTGGGTGACCTACCCGGGGGCTACGTCGGAAGCGGGGCCGAGAGCATCTCCGATGACGGCCGGGTGATCGTTGGCTCTTCAATCTCCGCAAATGGCGGAGAGGCATTTCGATGGACGATGTCCGAGGGCATGGTGGGGCTTGGCGACCTGCCAGGGGGATCGTTTGGAAGTCAGGCATTCGATGTATCAGCCGACGGCGCGGTCATCGTGGGCAGAGGAACTACCTCTAATGGGAATGAAGCCTTTGTGTGGGATGCCGTTCACGGGATGCGGAACCTGCAAGACGTTCTCGTTGGCGAGTATGGCCTTGATGTGACCGGATGGGCTCTGTACAACGCAATGAGCGTTTCGGCAGACGGCATGACAATCGTTGGCATCGGACGGAACCCGCAAGGATACGAAGAGGGATGGGTAGCGCACGTTCCCGAGCCCCCCTCGCTCCTGCTCCTGGCCCTCGGCGGGATGGCGGTGATGCGGCGGCGGCGATAGAGGCGGCAGGTTCCAGCGTGACGCCCGGGCCCTCGATCCGGCTGGCGGACCCGAGGGGGAGGTGGTGTGGAAGGTGCCGTGAAGGCCAGGGTGATTCCGAGTGGTCGAGGAAATCGATAATGGCGACCTACATATTGACATGGAATCCCGATAGATGGTCGTGGGACGAGCTGGACCAGCAGGTTGCTAGGCTTCGCAGAAACGAACCTGCCCTTGATCGATGGAGCACCGGCAATACCAAATCCGTCGTCGTGGGCGATCGGCTGTTCCTGCTTAAGCAGGGCCAGGAACCCCGTGGGATCATGGGCTCCGGCTGGGCTACGTCCGACGTGTTTCGGGACGACCACTGGGATAGCGTACGCGCCGCGGCTGGGGACAAAGCGAATTACGTCAACGTTGATTTCGACAGTCTGGTGGCACCCGACGCAGTATTGCCGGTATCAGACCTGGTGCAGGCGGATCCCTTGGGAAGCGTGCACTGGAACAGCATGCCGGCGTCAGGCTTTGGGCTCTCCGATGATGCCGCCGAGGCGATGGAACAACTATGGCGAGAGCATCTCGGCCGTGTGTCTACGCCGACGCCCCAGCGGCTGCCAGAAGAGGTTGAAGACTCCCGCACCTACGTCGAGGGTGCGGTGACCCGGATTTGCGTCAACGCCTATGAGCGGGACCGGACGGCTCGGGCTGCCTGCGTGGAGCATTGGGGTGACTCGTGTCTCGTGTGCGGTTTCCGCTTTGAGGACTACTACGGAGCCTTGGGCCTCGATTACATCCACGTTCATCACCTGAAACCGCTGGGAGAAATCGGCGAGGAGTACGTGGTTGATCCAAAGAACGATCTCCGTCCGGTTTGCCCTAACTGCCACGCGATGCTGCACCGGGAGACACCGCCGATCTCGATCGAGAGGCTAAGGCAAATTGTCCACAAACGCTCATCGCCCTGACTCAGAGACTCCCGAAGGCATTATCCGCGGGGTTTCGGACATGATACTTCTGTGACCTTCACATGCCCCGCTTCTGTCCTGTAGGCAGTTTTGCCGGTGAACTGGTCATCCTCAAACGGCGAAATTTAACCTCTTTTTTGCCGCTTATATATTCAATCCCGTTTAGCGCCGGGGAATTCTTCTCGAAGCGATACGTTGAGCCTTTCACGAAATCCGCCTCAAGCTCAAATGCCAGCCATCGTCTTTTCATGTGCTCACACACCCAGCCCGTCACATTGCTGCCGGCAAAGATATCCAGGACCAAATCCCGCTCATCGGTGAGCATGTTTATGAAATACAGGGGTATGTCTAGCGGAAACCTGGCTGGGTGAACCGGTACATTCGTTTCCCGGCATCTTCGCTGGTAATAGTCGTTCGAGGTGGTGTGAGAAACTACAATCAAATTCGACGGAATGGCCCCGCCCCGATCTTTCTGGAACTTCGTGGAAATGTCGTGCCCGCTTGGCCGCTTCTTGGCCGTGTAACCGTTCCTCAGTAGGTCCCGCATGGCTTCGGAGTACTCGACGCTCATACGCTCATTGCTGGCCTTGGGAAATGGGGTCTTGGACAACCACCAAATAGTATTTACGGCATCTTTAACCCGCACTTTTCGCACCGTCACCCATTCGGCTGGCGTGGGCAATTTACTGGGGCTGTACCAGAAAAAATCTTGGGCGAGGTAGAGCATTCCCGGCTTGGTCAATTCGATCAGCAGCTTGTAATGGTAGGTAGATCGGACGGGAGAGCCCGGAAGCCAACTGCCCCCAATGTCGATAACGAAACTCCCGGTCTCCTTAAGTATTCGTTTGACCTCATGGCCGAACTCTGCAAACCACGTTACGTATCGCTCCGCTTCTAGGTTTCCGTAGTCTTTCTTTCTGACCAGCGCAAACGGCGGGGATGTAACCACCAGATCGACACAACCCCCTGGCATGGACCGCATGTGCTCCAGACTGTCACCGCAGTACATGGCTCCCCAATCCGTGGCATAGGCCGGAGGCTTGGGGAAGCCCTTTGTTATCGTCTTAGGAATCCTTTCCGGGGGCATGGCTATTCCTTCACTTTCTCAATCTGTGGGCGTTTGATCGTCATTGCCTGTTTCGCTTGATCGTTGAGGAACCGGATGAGGGCGCACCGATCTTTGCCGATTGCCTCGAGGTTACGACCCTCAAGAATGATAACCTGCATGGCCGTGTTCTGCATTACTAGTTCTGCAAAGGTCTTGACCGCTTGTCCGGCCTTGCCGGTTGTGACCATCATGGCGACATTCGTTCTCGTGGCTGTCGCTATTCCCACCTCTTTGGCTATGTGGTCAACGGTTACTTGTGGGGTGTTCTTACACTGGATTTGCCATCGGCTGAACACCAGCAGTGCCCCTTCAACAAAAACGTCAACCTCCGCCCCGCCCGTCTGGGAGGCCCGGTGTCGCCATTTCACGAAGGTGAGGTCAAGCAGTCGGCTCAAGTAGAACGCCAGAGCCTCAAGAGCTACCCCTTTCTTGTGGGTGTCCTTATCCTTCAAGCCCTTTAGAATGTCGTCGTAGCTCATCCGCGACAGGAAACGATATTGCGGCCCGACAGAGCTTCGGGATTGCTTCAAGATCGGAAACAGTAGTTCGTTCTTCAGTCTGTCAGTCGCTTTGATCCTGTAGGCTTTGGCCCCTCGTCCGGCTGTCGTTTTGACCATCTTCAAAAGCTTGACCGCCTCAAGCGGCTTCAAAATCGCTTTCGGCAAATCACCCTCAGAGAATTCCGTGCTATAAAGGCTCGTGGCGTGGTCCCGAACGGCACTAGCCGAAGCCTCATCTTGCCCCATGAGGGCAAAAGCTCTAGCAAAATCGTATTGTTCCGGGGTTAGCGTGCTCAGTTCGTCGATTTCATCGGTCTTCATGCCAGTAAGTTGCTGTATTCTTGCGTCGTTGGGTGTCCAGAGCCCCGGTCCGGTTGTATCCCCGTTTGGGTTCAAAATACCTGTATATTCC
>JAUCPZ010000151.1 GCA_030372995.1 Dehalococcoidia bacterium | reverse complement strand
GACAGGATGGCCTACCGTTTCCAGAACGAGGAGATCTCGCTTATTGCCAGCGTGGAGGCCCGCGGCTTCATCCTGGGGGCCGCACTCGCCCATGAACTTGAGTGCGGCTTTGTGCCTGTCCGCAAGGAAGGCAAGCTGCCATACGAGCGGCTGACCATGGACTACAAGCTGGAGTACGGCATGGGCACGCTGGAAATGCACGTCGACGCCATTGACGAAGGACAGCGCGTGCTCATCGTCGACGACGTGCTGGCGACCGGCGGCACCGCCAAGGCGACGGCTGACCTGGTGAGAAGCTCAGGGGGCAAGGTCGTGTGTGCGGCCTTCCTGGTGGAGTTGACCGGTCTTGGTGGCCGGGGTCTGCTGGACTGCCCGGTGTATTCGCTGGTGCGGTACTGATCGTCTGCTCCTCACTTTGTTTTCCCCGATTTTGTGCCGAGAACTTCCCCGCTCGATAAGCTCTGGCGGTGCGGGCGCGGTGTTGGCCAAAATGGTAAAATATCGCGTTCGGTCGTGCTTGGGGAAGTGCTGGAACTGGCAGACAGGCATGACTTAGGATCATGTGCCGCGAGGCGTGGGAGTTCGAGTCTCCCCTTCCCCAGTTGGGCGGAGGCGCGATCGTTTGGTGCACGCCCCCCCAATACGTGAATTGTCATCTCCTTCCCAGAGGAGCGCTGTGATCCGGGTGCCGATCACCCCCGCCCCGCTGGCCATGCTTCTAGCCGGTGTGATGCGTGGATCGGAGCGGATGAGGCGGGCTGCTTCAATGAATCGGTAGTCCGATACTGCAACGGGACTGCGCCTCGCGGGGGTCATTTATGTACGGGTTACGCGCTCTCTTTGTGCTATAATGTCTTCGCGGGAGGAATCCGAACGAGTGGGGAAGAACAGACGCCTCGTTATCATATACATGCTCATCTTCGCCGCCATCATTGCGCTGGTCATCGTTTTTGCCGATGACTGGTTCGGCGGCAAGCAGACCCCGACAGCGAGCCTTTCCAGGGTCACCGAGTGGGCGACGGACAACAAGATCGCCAGCGTGGAGATAGTCGATGACAGGACGCTAAACATCACCACGGCGGCCACGGTAACGCCAGATACGGGAGGCGACGTCGCCGAAGGCGGCAAGGTCAAGTCCACGATATCCACGGAGTATGTCGGCGAGTTCATCAAGCTGCTCAAAGAGAACAATGTTCCCTTTGTGGTCAAGTATTCCAGCGGATTCAACTGGGGCAGCTTTCTTCTGACGGTCCTGCCCCTGCTGATGCTGGTGGCGCTCTTCATTTTCATCATGCGCGGCGCCAGGGGCGCCAACAGCCAGGCGTTCAACTTCAGCCGGAGCCGGGCGCGGCTGGCCGACGGTGCCAAGCCCACGGTCACTTTCAGCGACGTGGCTGGTGTGGAAGAAGCCAAGCAGGAGCTGCAGGAGATCGTGGAATTCCTGAAGCAGCCGGAGAAGTTCCTGGCCCTCGGCGCCCGCATCCCGCGGGGCGTGCTCCTGATAGGGGCGCCCGGGACGGGCAAGACACTCTTGGCGCGGGCCATTGCCGGAGAAGCCGGCGTACCTTTCTTCTCCATCAGCGGCAGCGAGTTCGTGGAGATGTTTGTCGGTGTAGGTGCCTCCCGGGTGCGGGACCTCTTCGACCAGGCCAAGCGCAATGCGCCCTGCATCGTGTTCGTAGATGAAATCGATGCCGTTGGCCGGCACAGGGGTGCGGGTCTGGGTGGGGGACACGACGAGAGAGAGCAGACGCTGAACCAGATACTGGTGGAGATGGACGGATTCGACACCTCCACTAATGTCATCGTGCTGGCGGCCACCAACCGGCCGGACATACTGGACCCGGCTCTGCTGCGACCGGGTCGGTTCGACCGGCGTGTGGTCCTCGACCCGCCGGATATCAACGGCCGGACGGGCATCCTGCAGGTTCATGCCAAAGGCAAGCCGCTGGATCCCTCCGTCAGTCTGGAAACCATATCAAGGCAGACGGTGGGCTTCAGTGGAGCCGATCTGGCCAACCTTGTCAACGAAGCGGCCATTCTGGCAGCCAGACGCAACAAGAAGACCATAGGCATGATCGAGTTTGAGGAAGCTATTGACCGGGTCATCGCTGGGCCGGAGAAGAAGAGCCGGATCATCAGCGCCAGGGAGAAGGAAATAACGGCTTATCACGAGGCCGGGCATGCTCTGGTGGCGCGGAAACTGCCCCATGCCGACCCAGTGCATAAGGTCTCCATAGTGGCCCGGGGCATGATGGGGGGCTATACCCGACTTCTGCCCACTGAAGACCGCAACATGATAACACGGTCCCAGCTCATGGATCGGCTCTCGGTACTAGTAGCAGGCCATGTCGCGGAGGAGATCATCTTCAATGAGAAGACCACCGGGCCGCATGATGACATCGACAGGGTGACCAAGATCGCGCGGGCCATGGTGACTGAATACGGCATGAGCGACCGGCTGGAATTGCGCACCTTTGGCCACAAGGAGGAGCTGGTCTTCCTGGGCAAGGAGATCTCAGAGCAGAGGAACTACAGTGAGAGAGTGGCTCTGGAGATCGACAGAGAAGTCCGCGCTATCATTCAGAAAGCCTACGATGTGGCCAAGGCGATCCTGTTGGAGAACAAGGCCAAACTGGTGCAGATTGCGGAGAGGCTGATCGCTGAGGAGAGCCTGGAAGGCGAAAGGCTTGAGAAGCTGTTCAATGAGCCCGTTCCCACAGCGCCAGCGCAGGCTTAGCTTGGGCAGGTTCATCCTGTGATCCGGATCACCAGGAACCCCATCCGCCCGGAAGCCGCCATTGAGAGCGTCCGCAAGAAAGCCTACGGTGCCGTCATTGCGTACGTTGGCACGGTGCGGGACGTCTCTCACGACCGCAAGGTGATCTTCATGGAACACCAGGCCTCTCTTCAGGACTTGGCGCGGCAGGAACTGGAGAAGATAGTTGAAGAGATCAGGCTCAAGTGGCACCTGGAGGATGTTGCGGTCATCCACCGTATCGGCAAGCTGAGAACAGGAGAGATACTGCTGGTGGTGGCTATCGGTGCTCCTCACCGTGCGGAGGCCTTTGCAGCCTGCCAGTATGCCATCGACCGCTTCAAAGAAGTATCGCACCAGTGGACCATGGAAACCCTGGAGGAGCCGGCCTAGCGCTCGCGTGGCCGGTCAACTGCGCCGTTCCGTCACGTAGGTGGCCAACCTGTCGAGGCATTCGTGGGCGGGGTTGTCGGGGAGGTGGGCGATGGCTGCCGCCGCCCGTGAAGAGAAGCCTTGGGCGATTTCGTAGCATTCATCGATCACGGAAGAGCTGCGGACCATTTCCATCAAAAGTTGCGTCCCCTTCTTCCGGTTCTTCTTCAGGATCTCCTTCACCGCCGCGCTCTCCGGCCGTTCCAGCAGCAGTATCACGGGCAGGGTGAAAACGCCTTGGGCTAGGTCACTGGCCACCGGCTTGCCCAGGGTCTCCTTCTGGCCCACGAAATCAAGGATGTCATCGACGATCTGGAAACTCATCCCGATGTTGAAACCATATTCCTTCAAAGCCTGGACGGTTTCCTCGGGCGAATTGGCCAGTACAGCTCCTGACTCGGTGGCGGCGGCGAAGAGACACGCAGTCTTGTCGGCGATGGTGCGGAAATAGCGGTCCCTGTCGCTGCTGAAGGCGTTGAGAGACTCCTGGATCTCCCCGCTGCAGATGGTCATCAGAGTCTGAGCGAAGAGCTTGATGACCCGTATGTTCCTGGTCCGGGCCACGAACCCGGCGGAACTGGCGAAGAGGTAATCCCCGATGAGCACGGCATTGCTGTTGCCCCAGCGTTGCTTGATGCTCATCTTGCCGCGGCGCATCTGAGCGTCGTCTATCGTGTCGTCGTGAACCAGGGTGGCCGTGTGCAGCAGCTCAACGCCCACGGCCATGGACACCAGCACGCGTGCGTTGTATCTCTTGAACTTGCCGGCCAGGAGCGTCAGGGCCGGGCGGACTCTCTTGCCCCCGCCCTGCAGGGCGTGCTGCAGTTGTTCGGTCATCTCCGCGGGAGCAAGGCGGGCGACCTCCTCGATCTCCTGGTCAACCTTGGACATGTCGGACTTGACCGGCTCATAGGTCCAGGTAACGCTCAAGCTGCTCCTTTCGCCCTCGTCCAAAATGCCCACTTCATGGTGCCTGACCCAATCTCGCGTTCTCCCTGGCTACCACCGACTCGTCGAGCTTGGTGAAGAGCGGCTCCGGCGGAGCCAGCTTCTGTCCAGCCTTCAGTTCGCGGAACCCCCACCCGTCGTCTTTCACCGTGCCCCTGAAGCCCAGGGACTTGTGCAGCTTCTCTGAGCTGAACGGCAAGAAAGGATAGAACAGCGTCTTCAGATTCGCAATGACCGAAAGCGAGACGAAGAGGGCGGTGGCACATGCCTCCCTGTCCGTCTTCACGGTCTTCCACGGTGATTTCTCATCGAGGTAGCGGTTGGTTTCCTGGGCCAGCGACATGATTGCCTTGGCGGAGTCTCTGAAATGACAATTATAGAGGAGAGAGTCCACAGCGCCACATGCTGTTCTGGCCTTTTCCAGCAGCGCCGCACTGCTAGCGTCCAGTTCGTGGGGTGTCGGTACGCAGCCATCGAAATGCCGGACGGTGAAGGTCAGGACCCGGTGAACCAGGTTGCCATATGTAGCCACCAGTTCATCGTTGTTGCGCCGCACGAACTCCCGCCACGAGAAATCGGCATCCGAGGTCTCGGGCATGTTGGCCGAAAGAAAGTAGCGCAGCGGATCCGGAGAATAGCGTTCCAGGTAATCCGGCAACCAGACCGCCCAGTTGCGGCTCGTAGAGAGCTTCTTCCCTTCGATCGTCAGAAACTCGTTGGCCGGGACGTCGTAGGGCAGATTGAGCCCACCGTAGCCCATCAGCATTGCCGGCCAGATCATGGTGTGGAAGGGGATATTGTCCTTCCCGATGAAGTAGTAGCTCTTGGATTCCTCCTTCCAGAACGGTGACCAGGCATCATCTTTGCCATGAAGCTTTGCCCATTCCTGGCTGGCGGAGAGATACCCGATGACTGCTTCGAACCAGACATAGATCCGCTTCTGCTCGAAGCCAGGCTGTGGAATCGGCACTCCCCATTCGATGTCCCTCGTGATCGCCCGGTCCTTCAGTCCTTCTTCGAGGTAGCGCAGGGTGAAGTTCTGCACGTTCTGCCGCCAGTGGTTCTGCAGCCTGACCCAATTGAGCAAAGGTTCCTGGAAGGTGCTCAGGCGCAGGAAGAAATGTTCCGAGGTCTTTGCCTGCGGCGTGCTTCCGCACAGGCGGCAGCGGGGCTCCTTCAGCTCCAGTGGATTCGTGGGTTTGCCGCACCCGTCACACTGGTCACCTCTGGCCTCTTTGAAGCCGCAGAAGGGGCAGGTTCCATTGACGTAGCGGTCAGGAAGAAAACGCTGGCACTTGGGGCAGAAGGGCTGTGGCATGCTGTCGCGATAGATATGGCCTTTCTGCAGGAGAGTGAGAAAGATGTCGTGCACTACCCGGGCATGATTTGCGGTGCCGGTGGTAGTGAAAAGGTCAAACTCGATGCCTAGCTTCTGCCACGAATCCAGGAACTCACTGTGGTACTTGGCCGCGACCTCCTGAGGCGTCTTCTGCTCCTGTTCCGCGCGGATGGTTATGGGGGTCCCGTGCTGATCGCTGCCGGACACCATGAGGACGCTGTTTCCTTTGGCACGGTGGTATCGGGCAAAAATGTCCGCCGGCAGGTAGGCTCCGGCGATGTGGCCGAGGTGGAGTGAGCCGTTGGCGTACGGCCAGGCTACACAAACGAGAATTCGCTCCATGGAGGTTTGACTCTGGGGGATATTCTACCATTATTCGAGTGCGGAGGGCATGACGTGATCGATATGGGTCTGCCGGTGAAAAGTGAAATGGCAGGCGCTGAAAGAGGCTGGAGCTTCAGTACCATTGCACCGAACGCGGGCGAGCTTCGGGATCGATCGCGTGGCCAAGAGGCTCGTCTAGTCCTCTTTGGCGCCTTTCTTCGTCCTCAACCAGGCCCGATAGAGATCTTTTCTGGCCAAACCGGTGGCATGTGAGAGACTGGCAATCGCCTCTCTGGCTGGTACACCTCGCCGCTGGAGAGCCGCAATCTCGTGCTCTATCTGTCCTGTCAAGGACGGTGTGGGCTTCTCATGTCTGCCGTCGATCACGATGGTGAACTCGCCCTTTGGCTGCTGGAAGTGCTCCACGGCTTCGCTCATGGTGCCCCGGAATACCTCCTCGTGGAGCTTGGTCAGTTCCCGGGTGATGGCGACCCTCCTGTTCCCGAGTACCGCAAGTATGTCGCTCAGCGACTCCGTGAGACGGTGAGGGGCTTCAAACGCGACCAGGGTCCGCCGCTCTCTTGATACTTCTTCCAGCAGCCTGAGGCGCTGGGATTTCTTCCGCGGCAGGAAACCAAGGTAGACGAACTGATCGGTGGGCAGCCCGGCCACGGCCACGGCGGTTGTGATCGCGGATGGTCCGGGAACGGGCACCACCCTTATGCCTCGCCCGGCTGCTGCGACAATGAGCTCGTAACCGGGATCGCTGATTCCTGGCATGCCCGCCTCTGACACCAGGGCCAGGTCGTCTGTCTCCAGGAAGCGCAGCAGGTAGCCCAACTTGGTGATCTTGTTGTGCTCATAGTAGCTGGTCATGGGCGTATTGATGCCGTAGTGATCCAGCAGACGCTTCGTCTTCCGCGTATCCTCGGCGGCGATCAGCCTCACCTCCTTCAGAAGGCGGAGCGCCCGCAGCGATATGTCCTCCAGATTGCCGATAGGAGTAGCCACAACGTATAGCACGTGCATGATCTGACACTCCCGGTCGAGCTTCAGTATACTAGCTTTTGGGGGGCAAGTCCCTTGCCCTTGTCCAGCGTCAATCCCGCTTGGCGCAAATTGACTTTGCAGACGCCCTTTGATATCCTGTTGTGCTAAATAGCCCCTGGTTCTGCGAGGTATCATGCCCGTCCGCCAGTTCAGAGAAATGCGCCGCTGCTATGGTTTCGAAGAAGTTGCCATAGTGCCTGGCGACGTCACCGTCAACCCGGAGCAAACCTCCACCGAGCTCAAGCTGGGAGACCTGACGTTCCGCATTCCTATCCTGGCAGCAGCCATGGACGCCGTGGTGGATCCGAAATTTGCCGTGACCTTCAGCAAGCTGGGTGGCCTGGCAGTGCTGAACCTCGAAGGTATTCAGACCCGCTACGACAAGCCGGACGAAGTCCTGGCTGAGATCGCCCGGGTGCCGATAGAGCAGGCAACGCCCCTGCTGCAGAAGGTCTACTCCGAGCCGATTAAGGAGAAGCTGGTGGGCGACCGGATCAGAGAGATCAAGAGCAACGGCGGAGTCTGTGCGGTTTCCGTGACGCCGGCGAACACAAAGAAGCTGACGCCGACTGTCACTGAGGCGGGGGCTGATGTCCTGGTGGTGCAGTCCACAGTCACCACGGCACGGCATGTGTCGAAGAGCCTGAAGGGGCTGGTGTTTTCGGAACTCTGCAAGTCGGTTCGGATTCCGGTGGTCGTGGGCAACGCTGTCAGCTACAGTGCTGCGATGGAGTTGATGAAGACCGGCATCGCCGGCCTGCTGGTGGGTGTTGGGCCGGGGGCTACGTGCACCACCCGTCAGGTCCTGGGCATAGGCGTGCCACAGGTGACGGCGACGATGGATTGCGCCGCCGCCCGGGATGAGTACTTCAAGAAGAGTGGCAGGTATGTGGCCATCATCACGGACGGGGGCATCCATGCCGGGAGCGATCTCTGCAAAGCCTTTGCCGCCGGCGCTGATGGTGTGATGCTGGGCGCCATCCTGGCCCGGGCGACCGAGGCTCCGGGGCGCGGCTATCACTGGGGCATGGCCAGCCCGCATCCGGCGCTCCCTCGAGGAAGGCGCATCAAAGTGGATACTCAGGCTCCCCTGGAACAGATCCTCTTCGGTCCGGCCACAGTCAGCGACGGGACCCAGAACCTCGTCGGGGCCTTGCGGACCGCCATGGGTGTCTGCGGAGCCGCCACCATTTCGCAAATGCATGACGTGGAGATGGTCGTCGCGCCATCCATCAGGACAGAAGGCAAATCTTGGCAATTTCAACAGGCCTGCTCTCAATAGCCGATCTCACTCCGGAAGAAACCCAGCGTCTCATTCAGAGTGCTGCTTTCCTCAAACGCAGGCGCAAGTCGAGGTCCCTCCTTAAAGGGAAGACCGTAGCGCTTCTGTTTGAGAAACCTTCACTGCGCACCCGTGTCAGCTTCGAAGTGGCCATGTGGCAGCTCGGAGGGTATGCCATCTACCTGTCCCCCGCAGAGGTCGGCCTGGGGAAGAGGGAGAGCATCGCGGATGTGGCGCGGACCCTGAGCCGTTTTGTGGATGCCATCGTCGCCCGCACCTTCGCCCACGAGACAGTAGAGTTGCTGGCGAAATACGGCTCGGTGCCTGTGATCAATGGGCTGTCCGACCATGAACACCCCTGCCAGGCTCTGGGCGATCTGCTGACTATCCAGGAGAAGAAGGGCCACCTTAAGGGGCTGCGCCTGGCGTATGTGGGTGACGGCAACAATGTCGCCAGAAGCCTGATCCTAGGGGCGGCGGCGGTGGGCATGGACTTCGCCATTGCCTCGCCGCCGGGCTACGAACTCGACAAGCAGACACTGCGCCAGGCCAAGAAGCTGGCTTCGGAGAGCGGCGCCAGGATCACGACCGTGTCGGAGCCGCGGCGCGCCGTGGCGGGCGCCGACGTGGTCTACACGGACGTCTGGGTCAGCATGGGTCAGGAGGCGGAGTCGGAGATGCGCCGCCGGGCCTTCGCCGCGTACCAGGTTGACGCTGCGCTCCTCTCCAAGGCGAAGGAGGGGGCCGTGTTCATGCATCCGCTGCCGGGTCACCACGGAGAGGAAATTGCCGAAGGCCTCCTCGATCATCCCCAGTCCGTGGTCTTTGACCAGGCCGAGAACCGGCTCCATATCCAGAAGGCCATCCTCGTGAGGGCCCTGGGCGGGAAGCCTGCCTAGGAGGGCGCCATATGCCCAAACCTGTAGTGGCCATCATCGGCCGGCCAAACGTGGGCAAGTCCACGCTGTTCAACCGGCTTCTGGGCAAGAGGAAAGCCATCGTGGAGGACCTGCCGGGGACAACCGTTGACCGGATCAGTCATGACATTTCGTGGGAAGGGCATGACCTGACGCTTGTAGACTGCGGCGGCCTGGAAGCCCACCCGGCGGCTGCCATCCGGCGCAAGGTGAGGGATCAGGTAGACAGGGCTCTGGCCCAGGCCGACATCATCCTGTTCATGGTGGACGCCCGTGAGGGGGTACTCCCGGCCGATCAGGAGACGGCTGACATCGTGCGCCGGTCCGGGAGGTCGGCGATCCTGGTGGTCAACAAGGTCGATACGGCCAAACAGGAGGTCGAGGTCCCCCAGTTCTATTCGCTGGCCATGGGCGATCCAGTGCCGGTGAGCGCGTACCATGGCAGGGGCATCAACGAACTGATGCAGAAGGTCGTTGAGAGACTGCCCACCAGTGCACAAGCAACAACGGAACCGGGCTCCATGAAGATTGCCATCGTCGGCCGCCCCAATGTGGGCAAGTCGCTGCTGCTGAATACGCTGCTGGGGGAGGAGAGGGTGGTGGTGGACGAGCTCCCCGGAACGACCCGCGATACCATAGACACCGTCACGCTGTACAGGGGCGAGAGGGTGACGCTGATCGACACCGCTGGGATCAGGCGGCGGGGTCGGATCGACCAGGGAATCGAGCGATACAGCTTCCAGCGCACCAGCGACGCCATCGAACGGGCCGACATCGCTCTGCTGGTGGTGGACGCAACAGAAGGCATCACCGCTCAGGACATTCACATCCTGGGTTACATCCACAAGGCCTGCAAGGGTTCAATCCTGTTGATCAACAAGTGGGATCTGGTGGAGGTCAAGGATACGTCCTCGTGGGCAGATTTGGTGCGGCGTAAGGCGAGGTTCATGCCGTATATCGAAACGCTCTTCATATCCGCTAAGACAGGACAGGGTGTGGACAAGATTCTGCCGCTGGCCAGGAAGATCTATCAGGAGAGGATGCGGTCCTTAGATCCCGCTCTGCTGACCACCATTGTGCTGGAGGCAGAGGCAGCGAAGCAGTCGCCCAAGCAGGGAGGGAGGCGGCTCAAGCTCTACAAGGCCATGCAGACAGCGACCAATCCGCCCACCTTCACATTCCTGGTGAACGATGCCAGACTGGTTCACTTCTCCTACCAGCGCTTTCTTGAAAACAAGTTGCGTCAGTATTGTGGATTCAAGGGCACTCCTCTTCGCCTCATATTCAAGGGCAAAGGGGAGAAGAAGGGCGATGAGCAGCAGGTGCCTTGAGTGCGGAAGTTGTGTGGGGGGCCTGTGAGTCACTGGAAGGGAACCGGTGTCCGGCATGATTGTGCTTGAGTACTTTGCCGCTGCGTTGATCGGCTATCTTCTGGGTGCCATTCCTTTTGGCATAATCATCTCCAAGATGGCCAGGGGGATAGACATCAGGATGTTCGGCAGCGGCAAGACAGGCACCACCAATGTGATCCGCGCGGCCGGGGGCCGCGCAGGCCTCGTTACCATGATCTTGGACTTGGCCAAGGCCTGTGCAGCGGTTATGATCGCCTGGGCAATAGTACACACTCACACTGCTCAGGTCGTAGCGGGCCTGGCTGCCGTCGTGGGGCACATCTGGTCGGTCTATATAAGGTTCCAAGGCGGGCGGGGGGTGGCCACGTATGTGGGCGGCCTCATGGCCATGAACTGGCTCGTCGGATTGTGCACTGCCGTGCTCATACTCGGCATTGGCCGGCTGACGCGGTACATGTCGCTCGGCTCTATAGTGGGGATGGTGGCCTCGTTCCTGGCCATGCTGGGTTTGATGGTCTGGGGGATGCGACCTCCGATCATCTACCTGACGGTGGTGCAGCCGGTGCAGGTGGTCTTCTGCGGCCTGGCCGCAGGCATCATCCTAGTTCAGCACCGGGACAATGTGCAGCGGCTCTTGAAAGGAACGGAGCGGAAGCTGGGTGGCAGGGCGGAAACAAGGTAAGTCTTGACTCGGCTCATGGTCACCGACGATAATAGGCTGAGAGGTACATCTTGACGTATCTCTATTCAGTGCATGACATGGCGTATTGTAGCCAGACCGTAACGCCTAGGCCCGGCCCGGGAGGGTTACATGGCTAGGGCAGCGATAATCGGCAGTGCCGCCTGGGGTACTGCGCTGGGAATAATCCTGGCGCGGAACGGTATTTGGACCAAGATCTGGGCACGGAACCAGGAGACGGCTGACAAACTGAACCAAGCGAGAGAGAATGTCGTCTACCTGCCGGGCCCCCGGTTCCCCACCCGCCTCACTGCCACCGCCTCCCTGGAGGAGGCGATGGACAAGGCGGATATGGTTATACTGGCTGTCCCTTCCGCGACCATGCGGAGGAACATCCGGCTGGCCAAGGACTACCTGACCGATTCCACCCTGATAGTGAGCGCCACCAAGGGTTTGGAGGTCGAGACCGGCAACCGCATGTCCCAAGTGATCGCCGAGGAGATCGACCCCCGCTTTCACGCCAATATCTGCGCCCTCGCCGGCCCCAACATCGCGCATGAGGCCGCCCAGGGCATGCTCTCAGTGACAGTGGTTGCCGCCCGTGATGCGGCTACAGCCGAGCGAGTGAAACAACTCATCAACTCCAACCAGTTCTACGTCTTCACCAGCACCGACATCACCGGCGTGGAACTGGGCGGCGCCCTGAAGAATGTCATCACCATCGGAGTGGCCATGGTCGACGGGTTGGGCAATGGCAGCAATGCCAAGGCTGCCCTGATCATCCGGGGTCTCAGTGAAGCTATTGTGCTGGGGACAACGTTTGGTGCCAATCCCTTGACATTCATCGGGCTGAGCGGCCTGGGAGACCTGGTGGTGACCTCTTTCAGCCCCCTGAGCCGGAACTACTATGTGGGCAAAGAGTTGGCTAAGGGGCGCACAGTGGAGGACATCACCAGCTCCATGCCCCATGTCGCTGAAGGCGTGTCCACCGCCCGGGCAGCCTGGCAACTGGGGCAAAGGGCGGGTCTAAGCCTGCCCATCGTGGAGAAAATCTACAAGGTGCTCTACGAGGGGCTGGACGTCAGGAAGGCGGCCAGCGAATTGGTGGAGTACCCGGTAGACGGCGAATCGCTGGAAGTCACGAAGCTGCTGCGCTTCCTGCTGGACTATCTCAGGGTGAGATGGTACCAGCCGCCCAGCTTGCTGCCCGAGGCACCGGATTCCGAAGACAAAGCAGGGTAGTCAGGGCAGACTTCTTCAGGGGCACTACTTCATGCCCTTCTTGAGGCGGTCCATTATTCTCTTGCCTGACTCGCTCGCCGACCTGCCTTTGCCCAGACTCCTCGCCAACTCCAGGAAAAGCCTCCGCTGCTCATCGTCGAGCTTATCCGGCGTGACCACCTTTATCTTCACCAACTGGTCGCCCTTACCCTGGCGGTCCAGATATGGTATACCCTTCCCTTTTAGAGACAGGACCGTGTCCGTCTGTGTGCCGGGAACAATCTTGAGCCGCGCCTTGCCCTCAAGCGTCGGCACTTCTACCTCATCCCCGAGGGCAGCCTGGGCGAAATTAATGGGGAGTTCGTAGATAACGTTATTGCCCTCCCGGACGAAGAAAGCGTGTTTCTTGACTGAAATGTTGACGTAGAGGCTGCCCGGGCTTCCGCCGAGAGTCCCCGCATCTCCCTCTCCCTTGAGCTTGATCTGGTGACGGTCGCTGACTCCGGCAGGGATCTTCACGTTCACCGTGTGGATGCCTCGCTCTCTCCCCGTCCCTTGACACTGTATGCACGGGTGGCTGACTACCGCTCCGTCACCATGGCAGCGGTCGCACACCGCTCTGTTCACGAAACGTCCAAACACGCTCTGCCGGACCCGCCTCACCTCTCCCAGCCCGCCGCATGTGGGGCACTTCACCTGCCCTGTCCCCGGCTCCCCGCCCTTGCCCTGGCAGCGGGAGCAATAGGCGGTGCGCAGCACCTCGATCTGCTTCTCTACCCCGAAAGCAGCTTCCTCAAAGGTCAGCTCCACCTGGTAATGCAGGTCTGCTCCCGGCTGCGGCGTGCGCCGCCTGACCTCAGTGGCGCCGGAGAAGAAGGCATCGAAGATGTCACCCAGGCCGAAGAAATCATCAAAGCCCTCGAAACCACGCCCGGTTCCCATGTGGCCGAAGTGGTCATAGTGGGCCCGTTTCTGGGCGTCGCTCAAGACCTGGTAGGCCTCGTTTATTTCCTTGAATCTGTCCGAGGCGCCGTCGTGGTGATTGTGGTCGGGATGGTACTGAAACGCCAGCTTCCGGAAAGCCTTCTTGATCTCCTCCTGAGAGGCGTCTCTTGGCACTCCCAGCAATTCGTAGTAGTCCTTCTTCGGAGCCATGTTCCGCCTGATAGCAGATGTTCACCCTCATCATAGTCTCTCAGCGAACATATGGTCAACCCGCTGTCTCACATCTATCTGAACGAGTCGCCGGCGCAGACCCACATCCGAGGGACCGAGTAGTCAGGCAGCTCAAAGCCCGTTCTCAGGATGAGAAAGAGATGGCGTGGGTTGTGGCATCTATCAAGCGCCGGCGCGTTACCGCCCGGCGGTGTTCATCAGGCCCACCGCGGGGCTACACAGGCTGCTCCGGCGGGCTTGACCATGCCAGTGCTCCAATCATGTTGGCCCGCGGCTACACCTCTTGCAGATTGCCCAGCGCCTCCTCGATGAGCTCATTCAGTGCCGGGTGGATGTGCATCCCGCCGAGTATGTGCCCGACATCACCGCCCGCGGCCATGGCGTTGGTCACCTCCTGGATGAGCTCCGGAGCGAAGGGGCCGATGATGTGGAATCCCAGTATCTTGTTGGTCTCCTTGTCCAGTATGGCCTTAGCGAAACCCTCTTCCTCCATCATGGCCTCTCCCTTGGCGATGCTGGCGTAGCTCGCCCGGCCGACCAGTATCTGATGGTTCGTCTTTGCCTTGTCTTCCGTAAGTCCCACCGAGGCGATCTGGGGATGGGAATACACGGCGTGGGGAGTGACGCTGGTGTCAAGCTTGGTCCTGTCGCCATGCAGGATGGCCTCCGCTACCATTGACGCCTGCCGGTTGGCGGCATGGGTGAACATCTGCAGGCCGTTGACATCTCCCACCGCATAGATGCCCTTCTTCGTCGTTTCCATGTATTCGTTGACCTTAATGAAGCCCCGCTGATCGACCTGTACCCCGGTGTTCTCCGGCTTCAACAAGTCCGCGTTTGACTTCCGGCCCACGGCTATCAGGAGCCTGTCCGCAGTGAACTCCTTCCTCCTGCCATCACCGGTTTTCACGGCGACCGTCACCTTGCCGTTGCCTGCCTTCCGCACCTCCTCTGCCTGTGCGCCTGTGTGGACTGCCATGCGCCGGCTCAACGCCGCCTTGAGCAGCGCAGATATCTCGGGCTCCTCCGCCAGCGTCAGGCGGTCCGCCATCTCCAGGATAGTGACCCTGGTGCCCATGGCGGCGAAGAAATGGCCGTACTCCACGGCGATGTATCCGCCTCCGATGATGATCAGGCTGTCGGGCCTCGACTTCTGGCTGAGGACTTCCTGGTTTGTCCAGTAGTCTACGGTATCCACTCCCTTGATCGGCGGGATGAAGGGGCGGGAGCCGCAGGCGATCACGATCGTCTTGCCTCTGACCTGCTGGCCATTGACCTCCAGCGTGTAGTCAGACACGAAATGCCCCTCTCCTTCGTAGAAGTCAAGGCCCTTCGACTCCTTGATCCCCTCCCTGATATGGTCACGGCTCTTCTTAATACTCTTCCTCATTCTGGCCATGATCCCCGCGAAGTCGATACTCTTGATCTCGGCCTCAATGCCCAGTTTTCTGGCCTCCTGAATGTCCAGGGCCCTGTCGGCGGCATAGATCAGCATCTTTGATGGTATGCAGCCCAAGTTGAGGCAGGTGCCACCCAGAGGTCCCTTGTCAATCAGGGCCACCTTGAAACCGTGGCCCACGGCTTCATCGGAGACAATGGCACCACACCCCGAACCAATCACAACGAGATCGTAGTCCTTCATCACTCCTCCTCCCTGCAACAAGCGTGGGCGACCACAGTGGGGATGGGATGGCGAGGGTCATGGTATCCCGTGTAGTATAATTCGTCAAGGAGGTGGCTGTGTTCCGGAAGATTCTGGTGTGTCTGGATGGGTCAAAGCTCGCTGAGCAGATCATGCCTTATGCTGCGGAGCAGGCGGCGCATTTCGACAGCAGCCTCGTCCTTTTCCAGGTTGTGAGCCTGGCCAGCCTTCCGACTCCCACGGGGATCGAATCTGTTCCGGTGGCCGTGCCGGACGTCCAACTGGCGGAAGCAGAAGCGGCGGCGAAGGAGTATTTAGAGGGCCTGGCGGTCCCCCTGCGGGAGAAAGGGATCAAGGTCCAGTGCGTGGCCAAGATCGGACACCCCGCCGAGTCGATCGTCAGCTATGCGGAGGAGGGCAAGTTCGATCTGGTGGCCATTGCCACTCACGGACGCAGCGGGCTGAAGCGGCTGGTCTTTGGCAGCGTCGCTGATTACGTTGTCAGGAAGTCAGGCCGGCCCATCCTCTTGATCAAACCCAAGTAAACGGGTCGGCCCTGCTGCCCGTACGCCTTTCGATGATGCCTAGATCGGCGGCAAGCTCCGTATGGCTGCTACTATCTTGGGGGTGATGCTTGGGGATAAGGGGGGCCTCACCAGCAGGATAGGGCTGGACCCTCCGTGAAGAACCTTCTGAGCCACGCTGCCGTAGGCCCATCGGCCGATGCCCGACCGCCCGTGCGTCGCCATCACAATCAGGTTGACTTGTCTCTTGCCGGCGTACTCGATGATCTCGGTGGCCGGATCGCCCTCAAGGACTTCGAAACTCACTTTGAGGCCGGCGTCGGTCAGGCCCCTCTGAACCCTGGCGAGATATGCCTCCGTTGATTTCTTGGATTTCTCCATGAACTCTTGGGCGGCTATTCCCCAGTTCACCGAAGTCTCAGGCGCGGTCACCGGAGGCAGCACCAGCGGCTCACAAATCCCGATCAACACCACCTCGGCCCCTGCGCCACCCTGGGTCGAAGCCAGGGCCTCAACGTGCGGCAATACCAGCTCCGCCAGCTCCGACCCGTCCAGCGGCACCAGTATCCTTGGGCTGGACCATTTCTCGTAGGCGGTGTCTTTGGGCATACCAGCCCGCACCAGCAGCACCGGCAAAGCCGCCAACCGCAGAATCTTGTCCGCTACGCTCCCCAATACCCAGCGGCTCACCCCCGACCGCCCGTGCGTGGCCATCAGTATGAGGTCCACGTCCTTCTCAGCGGCATAACGCAGGATCTCGTCAGCCGGATAGCCCACCGCCACCTCTCCCTTCACTACCACCGCGTGCCCCCCGGTCTTTGCCTGGACCTCTGCCATCTCCTTCCTGAGTCTCTCGCTCGTCTGGTCGATGTAGGCTCGGTGCAATGGCAGCGATTCGGCTTCGCCTTTGCCTGCCACGTGCAGCAGCAGCAACTCCAGGCCAAACCGGCTGGCGATTCCTTTGGCGTAGGACAGGGCCACCTCGGCCAGTTCGGATCCGTCAAGCGGGAGCAGCACTCTCTGGTACATCTTCAAACCTCCTCAATCCAGGTAGCTACTGAATAGCGCCGGCCAGCGACGGCACGTCTCCTGGTTCATCTTCGATTTCCTGCAGGAAGCACAACTGCTTTTCGTGAGCCGAGGCGCCGCTAAACCAGATGAACGGACCGGCCCGCTTAGTGACCACACCCATCTTCCGCAGTTGTTCGAGGGAGTCGATGCTGTATTCGGCACGGGCAACCGTTATCCGTGCCGCGGATATGGGCCCGATACCGGGGACGCGGAGCAGTTCCTCGTACGAAGCCCGGTTGACATCAACCGGGAACAGCCACGGCTGCCGCCGGGCAATGAGCATCTTGGGGTCCCGGCTCAGAGAGAGGTTGCCCTTGTCATTCAGGGCGAGGTCCAGTTCCTGTGGAGAGAAGCCATAGACTCTCAGCAGCCAGTCCGCCTGGTACAGGCGGTGCTCCCGCAGGGGCGGGGTGGGGCTGCGGCCCTCGAGTGGAGAGTCGATGACCGGCTGGAAGGCACTGAAGTAGACGCGCCTCAATCCAATCTCCCGGTACAGAGCGCCAGTGGTCCGCAGGATGTCCCTGTCCGACTCCCCCGCGGCGCCTACCACGAACTGCGTCGTCTGCCCGGAAGGCACGAGGCCCTCATGTTGGGACATAATCTCTTTCGCCCAGCGCATGCGTTCTACGATCCCGTCATAGAGGTTCTTCCTGGAGCTAAGCCTGGCCAGATGGTGTGCCGTCGGGGCCTCCATGTTGATAGACACTCTGTTGGCCACTCTGCAAGCGGCTTCGATGCAGTCGTAGCCCGCGCCCGGCATCATCTTGAGATGGACGTATCCCTGGTATTGATAGCGCTGGCGCAGGATTTGCACCGTGTCAATCATCTCCTGCATGGTCCGTGACGGACTGCCGGCCACACCCGAACTGAGGAACAGGCCGCGCACCAGCTTCTTGCGGTGGAGCTCCATGAACAGCCCGGCCAATTCCTCAGGCCGGAAGTAAGCGCGGGGGCGGTCGCGGCCGACCTGGTTGACGCAGTAGGCGCAGTCATTGGTGCAAACGTTGGTCTGCAGTACCTTGAACAGGCTCATGCATCCGCCGCCGGGCAGCTTGGCGTGATAGATGAACCGGTGCGGATCCCGGGTGGCGAGCTGCATGCTCCTGGCCGCGTCATAGCCGCAGATGTCGAACCTGGCGCTCGCCGTGACGATCTGGAGCTTCTGAGATACGTCCATATCTAGTCTACTCGGCCTTCCGCTTTGGTGGCATGACCCGCACAACCAGGACGACGGCCGTTTCGGTGATCACCAGGAAGTCGACAATTCCGTCTGGATACGCATGATATCGCAATCGTCCACGTATTCATAGGGGGAGCCAAGTGTCCCACGGAGGCCGCCAGCGTCATCGCTGGCCCGATATTCCCACCAGCCCACAGGCAGCCTACCGTGCCTTTGGCGTCGCTGAGAGAAGTCTGTAGCGGATGGCTGCCTTAGTCCTCTGCCGCCGACTTCTTCCCGGAGGCCAGCGCCAACACCCCGCCGATGATCAGGGTCAGCAGCGGAACAGGGAAGTAGACCAGCGAGCCGGCAAAAGCATGGGTAGGCAACGTGGCAGGCACGCACTCCAGAGCAATGTAGTCGGCGGCGTACTCCTCATAAGAGGCGAACCCGATTCCGAGAGCCGCTACAGCCGCCAGCAGCATTACTACGCCTGCCGTCATCGGCTTTGTCCGCGCTATCGCGGCACCCATAGCGCCAAGCACCCCAATTGGCACCAGGGAGATCACCCACCACGGCGCTGAGTCGCCGCTCTGCCAGCCTATGGCTCCCGCACCACCTCCCACGAAGTACGTGATACCCCCGATGAGTCCCAGGACCATTGCCGCTATCAGCATCTTGCCTCCTTCTTGATGACTCTGGCTATTCTATCACAGTCGCATCGGCACGAAGCCGCGCCGTTTTCCTCGTTGTCCTGAGGGCCCGGCGTCAAAGTGATTATATCCCTTTCACACACCCGTGTCCCCGCGCCAGGACCAGTGTTTGGTGGCAGATTGCCGCTGGCTTGCCTTTGCGGAAGGGCTGGCGCAGCCTGCTCAGGGGGGTCTGATATAATTCGCTTGTCGAAGAAGATGAGGAGGTGGTTCGATGGCTACAACAAACGGCGCGGAGATCCTGGTACGTTGCCTGATAAGTGAAGGAGTAAAGTACGTTTTCGGCATCCCGGGCGATCAGTGCAACCCGATAACGGACGCGGTGCACCGCCTGGGCCGGGATGGCGGAATACGTTTCATCACCACCAGGCATGAACAGGCCGCAGCGCACATGGCGGACGCCTGGGCCCGGGTGACCGGTACGGCCGGGGTATGTCTGGGCACGGTCGGCCCGGGGGTGGCTGACCTGGTGCCGGGGGTCTATGCGGCGTTTGCCGACTCGGTGCCCATGATCGTCCTGGGTGCCCAGAACCAAACGTGGCGCTGCTACCCGGAAACCGGCTCCATGCAGGCTCTGGACCAGGTTTCCTTGATGACCCCTATCACCAAGGCCTGCTTCCTGGTGAACGACGTCAGGCGGATGACGCAGCTGGTTCAGATGGCCTTCAGGGCCGCAGTGTCAGGCCGGCCGGGGCCTGTGTATCTTGATCTTCCGTCCAACGTATTGTGTGAGAAGACCGAGGCCGCCCAGCAGCCGATCCTGCCCCCGCCGCGGTACCGGGCGACTACGCCCCCTGTGGCTGACAGCCGCCTTGTGGAGCAGGCCGCCGAAATGCTGGCGAAGGCCCAATTCCCGCTCATTCACACGGGCGGAGGAGCAATCAGCTCTGGTGCCTGGACGGAGGTGCGGCAACTGGCGGAGCACCTTTCAGCGCCCGTGACGACGAGTCTCGGCGCCAGAGGAATCATTCCCGAGGATCATCCCCTCTGCCTCATTCCGGCCTCTCTCGGGGCTATGAAGGCTCAAGCCGAAGCTGACGTCGTGCTGCTGGTGGGGGGGCGGATGGGCGACACCGATTTCTGGGGGCGGCCGCCGATCTGGGGCGAGCCGGACAAGCAGCGGTTTATCCAGATAGACGTCGAGCCGCAAAGCATCGCTCTGAACCGCCCGGTGGATCTGGCCCTCGTAGGTGACGCCAGGGCCACACTGAGGGCTGTTCTGGATGCCGTGAAGGCCACGACTGGTCCGAGGAAGGCAAGCACCCAGCTTGAAGCCGCCCGTCAGGCGCAGCAGACTTGGCTTGACAACTGGCGGGAGGGCGCGAATTCGAACAAGTCTCCGATCCACCCGCTGCGCCTGATGTACGAGGTGCGCCGGTTCTTCCCCCGCAACGCCATCTGTGCTCAGGACGGAGGTAACACTTCGGTCTGGTCCTACTACATGAATCGGGTCTATGAGCCACGCACCTTCCTGTGGGCGGCGGACTCCGGCCACCTGGGGTCGGGAGTGCCCTACGCGATCGGCGCCAAGCTAGCCCGCCCGGAATCACCCGTGTACTGCATAACGGGCGACGGCTCCTTCGGCTTCAATGCCATGGAAATGGAGACTGCCCGCCGGGAAGGCCTCCCTATCACGGTTATCATCGCCGATGATCAGGCCTGGGGGATGATCAAGGGTGGGCAGAAACTGGTCTACAACGCCCGCTACTGCGGGGTGGACCTCACTGACGTCCGCTACGACAAACTGGCCGAGGCCATGGGCTGCTACGGTGAGCGCGTCACTGCTCCGGATCAGATCAGGCCGGCGTTGAAGCGGGCAGCGGACTCAGGGCTTCCCGCCGTGCTTGACGTTATCGTGGATGCTGCTGAGCACATGGTTCCGCCGGACCTGGTCACACTTGACAGCGTCTGGATGGAAGGGTGCGATGCCGGCGGAGTCTGCTGACGCCAGACGGCCCGGCCAAAGCGCTTCGGCCTGATCGCGTCCTTTCGCCGCCAGCGCGCCGTCTGCGGGGAACGCCGCCGAGGAGGTTGAGTTATGAAAGCTCTGCGTTTCTCCGTCACGGTTCCTCAGTACCTGGCTCTGAAGGTGCTGGGCAGAGTACGCCAAGCCTACTACTCCGGTCCGCTGGCCACCGTTCGTCTCGCGGAAGTACCGGAGCCCGTCCTGCCGTCTCCCGAATGGGTGAAGATCAGGACCATGCTCTGCGGGCTTTGCGGCACCGATATGAACCTCATATTCTTGAGAGACTCTCCGACGGCGACGCCCTTCACGTCGTTTCCTTGCACACTCGGGCACGAAGTATGCGGACAGGTCACCGAGGTGGGGAGCAGGGTGGAGGGCATAACACCTGGCGATATGGTGACGGTTTGCCCGCCTCTTGGCTGCCAAGTCCGGGGGATCGAGCCCATGTGCCGGATGTGCCAGGCAGGCCGGCCGTCGAACTGCGAGAATTTCGCCGAGGGCAAGCTGGCTCCTGGCCTCATAATGGGGCTGTGCCGGGATGTGGGAGGAGGCTTCGCCCCGTATTTCGTGGCTCACAAGAGCCAGATCTACAGGTTGCCTCCTGGGATTTCGTCGAAGGAAGGCATCATGATCGAGCCTCTTGCCGTGGCGGTCCAGGCCGTTATCGAAAACGAGCCACGCGAAGGAGACCGGGTGCTGGTGGTGGGTGGCGGCGTGATAGGCAATCTGATTGTACAGGCCATACGAAGCCTGGGAAGCGGGTGTAGCATAACGGTGGCGGAGCCATCGAGATTCCATGCCGAACTGGCTGAGAAAGCTGGCGCCGACCACGTCATAGTCGATGGCGACATCCAGGGGCATGCTCTGAGCATCACTGGGGCGAGGAGGTACCAGCCGATGCTCGGTCTGCCCATCCTGATGGGCGGGTTCTCAAAGGTCTTCGACACCGTGGCCAGTACATCTACGTTGACGACGTCTATGCGAGTGCTGCGGGGTGGTGGTGTGTTGAGTGTGGTGGGCATCAGCAAGGATCCCTTGACGGATCTCACTCCCCTCTGGCTGAAGCTGCAGACCATCAAGGGTGTCTACTGCTACGGATTCGTGGACGTGCAGGGGCAGAAACGCCATGTCTTCGAGATGGCGATCGATCTCATCAAGAACAGGAAGGTGAGCGTTGAGCAGATGGTGACTCACACCTTTCGCATCGAAGACTACCGGGCAATGATCACTGTCAACCTGCACAAGCAGCGGCACAAAGCAGTCAAGACCGCTCTGTCTTTCGAGGGCTGAAGAGGATCGTAGCAGTCCCTGCGCATCTTGCGGGATGCGGGTGGCCGTTCAGATGCCCTGATCGGCGAACCGGAAGGAGCCGGTGCTGAACACAGCCAGGCAGGCATCGACCACCCTGGCGTCGTAGAGCTTCCCCCTGTTGCCGATGATCTCATTGAGGGCGCGGTCTATGCCCAAAGCGGGGCGGTAGGGGCGGTGCGACGCCATGGCTTCCACAACGTCGGCCACGGCCAGGATGCGGGCCTCCAGAGTGCTCTGCTCGCCCCTGAGCCCAGCCGGGTATCCGGACCCGTCAATCCGCTCATGGTGCTGCACCACGATGTCAGCCACGGGCCAGGGGAAGTCTATGCTTTTCAATATCTCGTAGCCGGCTTTGGGATGGGTCTTGATAATGGCGAACTCCATGTCGGTCAGCCGGCCGGGCTTGCTCAGTATCTCTGTGGGGATGGTTATCTTTCCCAGATCGTGGAGCAAGCCGGCTATGCGCACGGCGCGGGTACGTTCCCCGGACAGGCCCAGTTCCCGAGCTATGGCGTGCGCCAGTTCGGTGACGCGGCGCTGATGCCCCGCCGTATGACGGTCCCTGATCTCAACGGTGAGAGCCATTGCCTGGATCACCCCTTCGAGGGTCCCCTCGAGTTTCTGATAGCTCTCCTTTAGCTGTTCCTCCGCACGTTTCCGCTCTGTGATGTCGCGGTCTATGCCACGGTAGCCGCAGACGTTGCCCTCCGCATCAAAGAAAGGCACGGCGCTCTTCTCCATGAACACCCTGTGCCCGTCCTTGTGCAGACAAACGTTCTCCACGAAGGTGAAGGGCTTCTTCGCTCTCAGGCAGGACTCAAAGATGGCGGCAACGCGAGCGGATTCCTGAGCGGTCATGAAGTGGAACGGTGTCTTGCCCACGACATCCTGAGGCTCGTAGCCCAGGATGTCGCGCACCCTCGGGCCCACATAAGTGTAAACGCCGTTGGTATCCACTTCCCACACCCAGTCACTGGTGTTCTCCACCAAGGTCCGGAAACGCTCCTCGCTCTGATACAGCGCTTCTTCTGCCAGACGGCGCTCGGTAATGTCCCTCACGAAGCACAGATCCGCTGGCCTTCCTCCCCATGAGAACAGGACGCCGTTGAGCTCGACCCATTTGGTGTTCCCGTTCTTATCCACGATCCGGAACTGGTGGACGTCGGCGATGTGCTCTTCATTCAGCCTCTTGAAATGCTGATCGAGCGCCTTCTGCCGGTCTTCCGGGTGGATGAGGTCGGCGACCGGTTTCAGCACCAATTCCTGAGCCGTCCGGCCAAACAGTTCCTGAGTCTTGGGATTGGCGAACTTCAGCACTTCATCTTGAATGACCAGGATGCCCTCATTGGCGTTCTCGATCAGGAGGCGGTTCCTCTCCTGTGAAGCCAGCAGTCTCTCTTCCATCCGCTTCAGATCGGTGACTTCCCGCAGTACCACAAGGCCGGCCGGTTTGCCTTGGTAGTCGATCCTCTTGCACACGATGTTCAGCCAGATATCTCTGTCGTCCCTGGTTGTCATGGGGATATCTTCCGCCACCGGGCGTTCCTCCTTGCCCAGCGCGACTGCGAGGAGCGCCGCCAGGCGGTCCCCGTTGCGTTGAGAAATGCTCTTGACGATGTCGACGCCGGCCATTTGTTCGGGGGAGGGGAATCCGAGAATGTCGGCGGCTGCCTGATTGGCCAGCAACACCTTCATGGTTGCCGCGTCGAAGACAAGCATGCCATCCAGGATGTCGGCAAATAGGCGGGCGTAATCTGAGTCGCTAGCCTGAGCTAGCGTCTTTAGGGTTCGCTTGGCCATTCCGCTCCCTCTGGGCTTCGGAGTCGGGCGAAAGTCTCCGATGCGTCTCGCGCTTTCGTGGTGCTGCCCAATTACCCTCGCATACCGTCTATGTCACGCTAAATGATAGCAACTTGTGTCAATATCATCTAGTGAGCGCGGGCGACGTGGTTTATCCCATTAGCGCTGTTGACGGCCGATCTAGAACAGAGGTACGATCCGGCCGTGGGTGTCTCGCAAACTGTCATTGATGACTCACAGGCGCAGTCCAAGATCTATCGCCAGGCGGATAGGAGAGTGAAGGAACAGATTCAGACTGTCAGCGTCATGCTACCCTTCATGATGGGCAGCGTGAACTGCTATGTCGTGAAGACCGATGACGGGTTCTTCCTCATTGACACTGGGGCATCAAACGGGCGAAAAGAGGTGGAGCGGAAATTGGACGATGCGGGCTGCAAACCCGGCGATCTGAAGCTCATCATCCTCACCCACGGGGATTTCGACCACACGGGCAATGCCGCCTATCTGCGCCAGAAGTTCGGCGCCAGGATCGCCATGCACCGCGACGATGCCGGGATGCTGGAGCGCGGTGACATCTTCTGGAACAGGAAGAGCGGCAATCTCCTCATCAAAGCGCTGGCTTCGGTCCTGTTCCGGTTCGGCCAAGCGCAGAGATGCAGCCCCGATCTGTATCTGAACGAAGGAGACGATCTCTCCGAACATGGCTTTGATGCCAAGGTCCTTCATATTCTCGGACACTCCAAGGGTTCGATAGCCGTCCTCACCGCAGAGGGTGCCCTGTTCAGCGGCGACCTGCTGCTGTACAAGAACGGGCCGGTCCTGAACAGCATCATGGATGACCGGGCAGCGGCGCAGGCTAGCTTTGAGAGACTGAAGGGACTAAATGTCAGCACCGTCTATCCGGGGCATGGGGAGGCGTTCCGACTACTGTGACATCATTCGAGCGTGGTTGACACACCGATGGGACACGCGATACGATCGGCGCGGCCAGTACTCGAGCCACATAATCAAGACAGCCTGGTTGGCGCATGGAAAACGAGATCATTCCATATGTTGAGATGTGCAGGCGCGAAGGCGTTAGCCTGCAACGAGGCATGAACTATCGGCTTGCGAAGAATCATTCTGTGATTCTCATGTCCGTCCGTCGGGGAGCGCCGTACGCTGATCGGATTGAAGATGATGGTTCTACCATCGTCTATGAGGGCCACGACATTTCTCGTTCTTCACGCATCATCAATCCGAAGGTCGTCGACCAGCCCGAGCACTCTCCTTCGGGCGCGCTTACCGAAAATGGCAAGTTCCATCGTGCGGCGCAAGAGTACAAGACTGGCAAGAGGCCGCCGGAGAGAGTTCGAGTCTACGAGAAGATCAAGGAGGGGATCTGGTCGTACAATGGCGTTTTCCACCTGGTTGATTCTTGGCGAGAGCAGGTACACGGCCGCAGTGTCTTCAAGTTCAAGCTCATTGCAGTGGAAGGCGAAGAAGACCTCTCATTGCCTGTTCCGGCACACTCGAGAACCCGCCGGGTGATTCCAACAGCCGTGAAGTTGGAGGTCTGGCAGAGAGACGGAGGTAGGTGCGCAAGATGCGGGGCAACCGAAGACTTGCACTTCGATCACGTGATCCCTTGGTCGAAGGGAGGCTCGTCAAATACTGCGGACAACATCCAGTTGCTGTGCGGCAGACATAATCTGGAAAAGCACGATCGGATTGAATGAACACCCAACGAAGGGACTAGTCGAACGCTACGGGGCATGAAGCACGATGACAAGCCCTACAACTGTCATCATCAGCAGATCCTCGGCAGCGGATCCCCCACCAGCATGTCCACTATGCGTGACGCGCCCAGCGCCGTCTTCATCACTACCCGGCCGGGATGGTCCGCCTTCACCTCGCCGATGATGGCCGCGTCCTTCCCGTAGCGGTGCTGCCGCATCTTCTGCAGGACTGCGTTTGCGTCTTCGGGAGGCACCATGGCCACCAGCTTGCCCTCGTTGGCCACGTACAGCGGATCGATCCCCAGCATCTCGCAGGCCCCCCGCACCTCATCGCGCACCGGGACCTTCTCCTCCTCGATCCTGATGCCGACCTTCGACTGCGAAGCGATCTCGTTTAGAGTGGTAGCCAGGCCGCCCCTGGTGGGATCGCGCATGGCGTGAATCCGTTTGCTGGCAGCCAGCATCTCGGCCACCAGCCCGCTCAGCGGAGCGCAGTCGCTCTCCAGCTTCGTGGAAAAGCCCAGGCCTTCGCGCTGGCTGAGAACAGCGATGCCATGTTCACCGATCGTCCCGCTGAGGATCACCTTGTCGCCCGGCCGGGCTTTGGAGCCGGAGATGTCGACCCCTTCTGACAACGTGCCTACTCCGGCCGTGTTGACGAACAGCCTGTCGGCGCTGCCCTTGTTCACCACCTTGGTGTCTCCGGTGACGATCTGCACCTGCGCCTCCTGCGCTGCCGCCTGCACCGAAATCAGCACCCGCTCCAGCTCATCCAGTGCCAGCCCCTCCTCGATGATGAAGGCCAGGCTCAGGTACAGCGGCGTGGCTCCTACCATGGCCAGGTCGTTCACCGTGCCGCACACCGCCAACTTCCCAATGTCTCCGCCGGGGAAGAAGATAGGATTGACCACGTAGCTGTCCGTAGTGAACGCCAGCCGGCCGCTGCAGGAGAACACCGCGGAATCGTCCAGCCGGTCCAGCAGCGGATTCGACAGCGGTTTGACTAATACCCTTTCGACGAGTTCATGGGCCAGCTTGCCGCCGCTGCCGTGGGCCAGGAGGATCCTCTCAGTCATCGGCCGCTCCATACAGGTAGTGCGCCGCGCAGCTTCCCTCCGAAGAAACCATACACGGTCCCACCGGATTCGCCGGCGTGCACACGGTGCGGAACAACCTGCAGTCCCGTGGCGTCTTGACCGCGCGCAGCACTTCGCCGCAGATGCAGCCCTGCGGCTCGATGGTGGGGCCGGGATCGAACTGGAAAGCCGCCTCCGCATCGAAGCGAGCGTAGGCGGGCCTCAGCGCCAGGCCACTGGCGGGCACCATTCCCATCCCCCGCCAGCGTGCCGGGCACGGCTCGAATACCTGGTACATGATCTCCAGTGCCCGCCGGTTGCCCTCGGCGCTCACCCCCCGCCGGTAGGCGATCTCGACGCGGGACTCGCCACTCTCCAACTGGGTTACCAGCATTTGGACGGTCTGCAGGATATCCAGCGGCTCGAAACCGGATACAATACAGGGGATGCCGTAGTCGCGCGCAATGAAGTCCCAGGCTCCGGAACCGACGATGGCGCTCACGTGCCCCGGACAGATCAGCCCGCTCACCCTGATCTCGCCGGAATCGAGGATGGCCTTGATCACCGGCGGGCAGAGCTTGTGCATCGACAGAACGTGGTAGTTGCCGATGCCTTCCCTCTCGGCCTGCAGGATGGAGGCGGCCACGGTCGGCGCGGTGGTCTCAAAGCCGACGCCCAGAAACACCACTCTCCGCGACGGGTTCTGTTTTGCGATGTCCAGAGCGTCCAGCGTCGAGTAGACGATGCGCACATCAGCGCCTTCGGCCCGCGCCTTCTGGAGGCTGGAGCGGCTGCCGGGAACCTTGAGCATGTCCCCGAAGGAGGTCAGGGTCACTTCGGGGAGCCGAGCCAATGCGATGGCCTTGTCCAGATCCGAGTTGTCCGTCACGCAGACCGGACAGCCGGGGCCGGAGAGCATTTCGATCGTTGGTGGCAGCAGTTGGCGGATGCCGTGCTTCATGATGGCCACCGTGTGGCCGCCGCAGAATTCCATGAGGCGGACGTGTTTCGTGGAGCTCCGGCGGATGCTGTCAACAAGTCCTTTGGCCAGCTCTGTGTTGCGGAAATCGTCCACCAGTCTCATGCGTCGTCACCGGCCAGCCGGGCCATCTCCCTCAGTATGTTCAAGGTCTCCTCTGCCTCAGCCTGGTCCACCACGTTGATCGCATAGCCGGCATGCAGGAGCACGTAGTCGCCTACCCGGGCCTCCGGCGTGAGTATGATGCTGGCATGCCGCGTGACGCCGCCGAGTTCGACCTCAGCCTGATCGCCGTCAACGGACTTGATTAGAGCCGGAACCGCCAAGCACATGATGTTCTCGTCTCAGGGCCTTCTGAACTCAATTCTACGCTGGCCACTTGGACGAAGTCCATTACTCGTTGATGTCAGGTCCATGACGTGATCTGCAGGAAGCCCTGGCACCCTAGATTATGGTCGTGGGTGTCAGGTCCGTTACCTGAGCTTCGGGAGCCTGATACCCCCGGTTCGCGTCTTCGCGGGAATGACATGCTAGGCAGGGGCGAAGTTGGCGATGGCCGCCTGGCCCAGCGATATCCCGCCGTCGTTGCACGGGACAAGCCGGTGTGTCAGCACCTCGAAACCCTCTTCGCGCAGGCCGTCCAAGGCAAGCCTGAGCAGGAGCCGGTTCTGGAAGCCCCCACCACTGAGAGCCACTAGCTTGATCCCGGTGTCGCGTGAGATGGCGCGGCACATCTCGACGATCATCGCGGCGACGGTCAGGTGGAATCTCGTCGAAACAGCGCCAGGCGAGACCCCATTCTTCACATCATCAATCATGGCCGCAATCAGCGCTCCAAGCTTCACCACCCGGCAATCGTCCTCTTCCACAATGGAAAACGGGTAGGCTGCAGACGACTTCTCGTCCTCATCCGCCAGCATCTCCAGCTCGATGGCGGCCTGGGCCTCGTAGTCGATTTCGGCCCGCACCCCGGCCAGCGCTGACACGGCATCGAACAGCCGCCCCGCGCTGGAAGTCAGGGGCGAGTTCACCCTGCGGTCCATCTGCCGAGCCACGATCACGTGCTCGCCCGTGTCGAGGGGGCCCAGTATGGGCAGCCCGTGAAGAGGGAAGTCCGGCCCAAGAAGAGAGTGCGTGTATCCCAGAGCCATCCGGTAGGGCTTTCTGATGGCTGCCGCCCCGCCTGGCATGGGCACATGCTCCAGATGCCCCACCCGGCGGAAGCCCTTCAGGTCAGCTACTAGGAACTCCCCGCCCCAGATGGTGCCATCGCCGCCGTATCCGGTGCCGTCGAAGGCCACCCCGATCACTGGAGTCTGCATGCCGTTCTCAACCAAGCAACTGGCGATGTGCGCATGGTGATGCTGAACCGGGACGAAGCGCAGGCCGATGTTCTTCGCCTTCAGTTCAAGGGCGTACTTGGTCGAGAGGTACTCTGGATGCAGGTCATAGGCTATGATTTCGGGCTCGGTGCGGAAAAGCTTCTTGTACAGCTCAATTGTTGTCTCGAAGTGCTCCAGCGTCTCCTCGTTCTCCATGTCGCCGATGTGCTGCGAAACGAAGGCGTGCCGGTCCCGGGTCAGGCAGAAGGTGTTCTTCTCCTCGGCGCCGCAGGCCAGTATCCGGCGCGACTCGTATGGGAGGGTAATGGGGTACGGTGCGTAGCCGCGGGCGCGCCTGACAACACGAGGGATCTCCGTTTCGACGATGCAGACGCTGTCGTCGTACTTGGCATAGATATCCCGGTTGTGCAGCAGGAAGTAGTCGGCGACACCACCCAGCCTCCTCAACGCCTCATCGTTGGCCTTGGCGATCGGCTCCTCGCTGAGATTGCCGCTGGTCATCACCAGCGGGCAGCCGACCTCGCTCATGAGCAGATGATGAAGCGGCGTGTAGGGCAGCATCACACCGAGGTACTTCAGGTTGGGAGCCACCTCGGCGCAAACCGACGATTCCTCTCTCCGCCACCTCAGCAGCACGATCGGACTCTGGGGTGACCGCAGCAGTTGCTCTTCCTCTGGCGATACCATGCAGTGTCTCGCGATTTCTCCCAGAGAAGACATCATGACGGCAAGGGGCTTGGACGGGCGATGCTTCCGCTCCCGCAGTGTCTTGACGGCTTCGCTATCCGTGGCGTCGCAGGCCAGCAGGAAGCCCCCCAGCCCCTTGATGGCCAGGATCTTCCCCTCCATGAGCAGGTTGGCCGCGGAATGGATGACGTCTCTGCTTTCCACGGGCGCGCCGTGCGCGTCGGCCAGGCTCAAGCTCGGCCCACAGACGGGGCAGGCGTTAGGCTGCGCGTGGAAGCGACGGTCCAGAGGGTCATCGTATTCCCTTTGGCAGGCCGGGCACATGGTGAAACGCTTCATCGTGGTCAGAGGGCGGTCATAGGGGATGTCCTCGATAATGGTGAAGCGCGGCCCGCAGTTGGTGCAGTTGGTGAACGGATAGCGATGGCGCCTGTTGTCTGGGGAGAATATCTCCTGCCGGCAGGCCTCGCATGTGGCGATGTCCGGCGATACCAGTTGGTACTCGCCGGGCTCAGGCCGGCTCTCGACGATCTTGAAGCCCGTGTAACCCACCGGTCGGGCCGAGGAAGATCTGATCTCTTCTATCTTGGCCATCGGTGGAGGCGACTTTTCGATCTCCTGGACGAACGTGTCCATGGAAGAGCCATCGCCCTCAACGTGGATTTCGACACTGCCCGAGGTGTTGCGCACCCATCCGGCGAGGCAATGTTCATGGGCCAGACGGTAGATGAAGGGCCGGAAACCGACCCCCTGTACCACTCCACGGACAGTGACGCGGAGCGATTTGGTGGGTTCAGGGTTCGGCATCGTCTAACCTCGTATTCCACGTAGCGGGCACAGCATTCTGTGCCTCTGCGTTCACGATTGCCTTCGCAGGACGCTACAGCCTGGCGATCACCTGTCCCATCTGGGAAGCATCGTAGCCGCCCAGCTTCTCGATTTCGGTCCTGAACGAGGGATCATGGAGGATGGCCAGCATGGGCTCCAGCAGCTTGCTCTCGTAGTGCTCCCGTGGGATGATCAGGTCATACCGTTCCTTCAGCACTGGAACGAAATCCAGATCCAGCGCCCTGGCCGCTGCCAGAATCCCCAGTCCCGTGTCCGCCGCCCCACCCGCCACCGCCACTGCCACCGCCAGATGCGTGAAGGCCGTCCGGTCGTAACCATCGATCTTGGTTACGTCCAGGCCCATTTCCTTCGCCTTGAAATCCAGCAGGACCCTGGTGCCGGCGCCCCGCTGACGGTTGATGAAGCGGACATCCGGCCGAACGAGGTCGGCCAGGCCTTTCAGCCCCTTCGGGTTGCCCTTGGCCACCATCAGTCCCTGCTCCCGGTAGACCAGGTTCAGGATGACTACTGCCTTGTCGGCCAGTATGCGCTTGACGTAGCTGACATTGTATTCACCCGTTTCTTCGTCCAGCAGATGCGAGCCGGCCAGATGGGCCTCGCCACGGCCGAGGGCGACCAGCCCGCCGAGACTGCCCACGTTCGAAGAAGACAGCGTCCGTTCGGGATATTGCTGGTGCAGGCGGTTGGCGAGGACGTCCAGCGCTAGGTCGTGGCTGCCGATCACCACGATGGCGTTCTCGATCTGCTCCGCGCTGCTGAGCAACTCCACGCGCACTGGCTGCCCTTCCTGGATCCCCTCGCTCCCGCGGGGGATGCGCACGATGCCATCGGCTCGCACAAAGGACATGGTGGCTCCTGCGCCGCGGGGCAGTGGGGTGGCCAGCAGCCTGTCACCCACTTTCCCCACCTTGACCCGGACAAATTCCTCCTCCCCCATGGGAGAAAAGACCTTCCGCGTCAGGACGGCGTCCAGGACGCTTCTCTTCGGTGTCGCCACCCCCAAAAGGCGGCATATCAGCGGCCGAACGAAGAGCTCCAGCGTCAGGGCCGCTGACACCGGGTAGCCCGGCACGCCGACCATCGGCTTGCCATTGACTATTCCCAGTACCACCGGGTGGCCGGGCCGGATGGCCACGCCGTGAACGATGACCTTGCCCAAGTCACCTACCAGCGAAGCCGTGAAATCACGCCGCCCGGCGGAGGCGCCGGCATTCACCACCACGATGTCATGCTCCGCCACCGCATCGCGGACCGCTTGCTTCAACTGGTCGTAGTCGTCAGGAGTCGGCGGACATCTGGTGGCTTGTGCTCCCCACTCCTCCACCAGCCCCGCCAGGACCAGCGAATTGGACTCGATGATCTTGCCCGGCTTCAATCCTTGCCCGGGCATAACCAGCTCTGTGCCAGTGGGGATGATAGCCACCCTGGGTCTGCGCCTGACGGCAACATCGGTGACGCCTGCCTGGGCGATGGCTCCCAAGTCAGTAGGCTTCAGGAAATGGCCTTCGGGTAACAGAAGTTCCGAGGCCACGATGTCCTCGCCCATAAGGCGGACGTGCTGCCAGGGAGCCACGGGCAGCATGATCTCGATCAGGTCTTCGCCTACCTCCTGGATGTTCTCGATCATCACCACGGCGTCGAAGCCCTCGGGCATGGCCATGCCGGTGTCGACCCATTGGGCCTGATCGCCGATTCTGAGGCGCACCGGCGTCTTCTCGGACGCTTCGGTAGTATCCGCGGAACGGACCGCCGCGCCATCCATGGCCGCGGCGTGGTAGTGCGGGGACGATATCCGGGCCCACACCGGCTCCGCGGTCACCCGGTGCAACGACTCGGCCAGAGGGACTCGCTCCGCGGGCGTGCGCGAGAGGCCGCCCGCTTCCTGCAAAGCCGCCTGGAACCGGGAGGTCGCCTCGTCCAGCGGGATGTCTTCCAGGTAGACGTGCGGGCGCTTCCGCTGATGCTTCTCAGATGGCATTCTAGTCACCCGTCCTGTTCAACCCCCTAGCCCCCATCCCTGGGGGCAAAGGAAAAAGGGGAACTGGGGGACACCCCCAAAAAATCCGGTCCGCCTCGGGCGGATACCTCTGCCATTGCGCAGCAATCTCGATGATCATCAGAACAACGAGATCTCCACCCACTCGCCTGCCATCATCCCACCCTTGTCCAGCGGCACCTTTGCCAGCCCATCCGCCTGGATCATGGCAAAGAGCAGGTTCGACTTGCCGAAAATCGGCTCGGCATGCAGCTCGCCGTCCCTCTCCTCGATCTTCACCGGCACATAGTCCTCCCGTCCTGCTGCCGAGGGAATGTTGCGGGTGAGCCTGGCCTTGACTGAAAACCGCTGCGGCGGCTGGCGGCAGCCGCTCAGCCGGTGTATCGCTGGAGTGACGAAGACGCCGAAGGTAATCATGGCCGAGGCCGGATTTCCCGGCAGGCCAAAGACCGGCTTGCGGCCTACCGAAGCCAGAATGGTCGGCTTGCCCGGCCGCAGCGAGACCCCGTGCACCAGGACTCCCGGCTTGCCCAGCGAGTCGATGACTCTGGCCGTCAGGTCCCGGGTGCTGACGGAACTGCCGGCCGAGACGACCACCATGTCCGCCAATTCCAGCGCCTTCTGGGCCGTCGCCTTCAGGGATTCGTAGTTGTCGCGCGCAATGTCCATGACAATGGGGATGGCACCCGCCTTCGCCGCCAGCGCGGCCAGGGCGAAGGCGCTGGTATTCCGGATCTGGCCCGGTCCGGGTTCGGTCTCTGGCGGCACCAGTTCATCGCCCGTGGGAATCAGGGCCACCTTCACCTTCTGGAAGACGGAGACCTTGGTGACGCCGAGTGACAGGAGGCTGCCGATGTCCTGGGGGCGGAGAACGCTCCTGCGGGGCAGCAGGAGCTCGCCCTTGGCGATGTCCTCCCCGATCTGGATCACGTTCTCGCCTTTGGCCACCGGCCGCACCACCTCGATCATGGTTGCATCGACGCTGCGCGTGTTCTCCACCATGACCACCGCATCCGCCTGCTCAGGCAGCATGCCTCCGGTATGGATCAAAGCCGCTTCGCCGAGAGAGAGCCTTACACTGGCTGGCCTACCCATGAGGACTTCGCCGGCCACCTTGAGATAGGCCGGCAGACCTTCCGTGGCGCCGTGGGTGTCCTCGGCCCGCACCGCGTAGCCGTCCATGGCGGAGCGGGCGAAGTGGGGGAGATCAGCCGGAGCGTGAGTGTCTTCGGCAAGCACGCGGCCCAGGGCATCGGTGGTGGCCGTGACCTCGGTGCGGCCTATGGGGTGGAGGTGGGGCTCGAGCGTGGCCCAGGCCTCCCGCGGGGTGAGCACGGTGAAAAGGTCTGCCATGGGAACAAGACAAAGGTTAGCACGGGGCAATAGGGAAGGCAAACGTAGCTGCACAGCACCAGTTCCTTGACAATCGCAGCGTGGCAAAGGTAAACTCTGCTAGGTTCAGGCCACTGGTACAAGTTGCCTACCGCGAACACGAGTCCTCTCTGAGAACCGTGAGGCAGGCTGATGGCCCATCAGCGCGCAACCGGCCCCGTGGTGTAGCGGTCTAACATGCCACCCTGTCACGGTGGAGATCAGGGGTTCAAATCCCCTCGGGGTCGCCAGTGCAATACACCGTGTGACAGTCCTTCATACTGAAGGTCGAAGAACGGTTTGAAATCCGGTTGTGGCGTGACGGCCACAACCTTCTTGTCTTTGATCCACACCGCCTCAAAGAGGCAGGTAGCTAGGCGATTCCTCTGCTCCTGAGTAGCCGTTTCCCACGCGACTACGATGTCTCTCAGGAATAGTGCAAGCCTCTCAAGCACTTGAGCGTTGTTTGGCTCCTGCGGAAGTTGCTGCAACTCTCTCTTGATAGCAGCGTAGTCTGCTTGGTACTCTGCCTTGGTCTTGTGGCCCCATTCGTACATCTCCTTGACCCGCTTCAGTCGAGCCTCAAGTGCTGATCTCTGAAGGTCCACATCGTAGGCAGATTGCAGCTTCTTATGTACCTCCAGCAGCCTGCCCCGGTAGTCTTCGGGGATGTTGAAAACTCTAAGATACTCCACCAACTGCCTCTCGTAGATATCCAGGAACGTGGACGGCTGCGAGCACTTGTCGCTCTTGATCCGGCCATTGCAGGCCAGTCTCACTCTGCCTCTGCCCTTGAAAGTCCTCAATGTGCTATGGCACTCGAAGCACCTAGCTATCCCACTCAGGGAGTAGACTCTTGCGTCTGACCGAATGGTCTGCGGCTTCCTGGTTCGCTGTGCTCGCATCTTCTGGGCTTCCTCAAATACCCTGGGGTCTATGAACGGTTCGTGCTTCGCGCGGATCCATCCACCATCGCCGTTCGGAATGAATCCTACGTAGAACCTATTGTTCAGCATGTCCTTCACTGTATCCTTGCTGAACAGCCTGGGCCCGTGAGTACCGGTGGTTCTGTATCCCACCGAATTCAGGGCAATGGCTATGTCCCTGTCCGACTTTCCTTCTGCTGCCAGATTGAAGGCCATCGTCAACCCTTCGTAATTTCGGACAGTGGCCTCCTTTCCATCAATAGTGACCCTTCTATCCTGCATGTCAGGGACCGGTATGCCGGCGTCACCTTTGATTGCCCCGAAGGGCAGTGTGCCGCAATATAATCCCTGTGCCCTCCTCTCATGCCACCCCTTCTTGGTCTCTTGGCTGAGGTTGTCCGAATACAGCTCTGCCAATCCTCCGAGAACGCTGAGGTTGAACTTGCCCCATGGAGTCGAGAAATCGATCTGCTCAACAATAGAAACGAATCCCACTTGAGCTTTGGACAGTCTGTCGAAGTACTCGAGGGTCACACGCAGCTTACGTGAGAAGCGGTCGATCTTATGCACCACCAAAACGTCGTACTCGTGAGCAAGCCCCGCCGCCATCGCCTGCCTAAACACAGGACGCTTGCCGATGTCCTCCGTCCTGGCAGACTTGCCTTCCTCGATGTACTCTCGAAACGGTGTCCAGCGTCTGCCTTCACAAAGAGTCTGGAAGGCCCGCCTCTGGGCGTCAATGCTGTATCCTTCGACTTGCTCCTCGCTGCTTACTCTCGCGTATAACGCAACTCTCATTCTCCTTCACCTTTCTGGCTCTGCCTTTACGCCAGCCTCTCTTGCCAACATAGCCTCTACTGAACTCGGCCAGCGCGGCCTCCTCGATCAGCCAGCGGTTGGCAATCTTCAGCCCGGCAAGTTTGCCGATTCGCAGGAGGCGGCCAATAGTCTTGGGATGGACACTCAACCTCTGAGCTGCTTCAGAAGCCGACATCAAATCTGGTTTCATAATGCTCCTTTAGGAATATTATTGGACAAGGATTGCAGAAATGCAAATGGCTATTCGTTCTTGGAAATTGGGAGCTTCTGGGCCCGATTATGGACATTATTGCACTAATGGTTTTCCGAATTGGGAAAATGAACAGTCTGTCCTCAACAGCGAAAGAGAATCTCTGAGATCATCAAGGGCATCAAAGAACCTCGATCGGTGCAAGAACCGCAGAAGAAAAGGCCGACCTTAAAGATGATCCTGATGCCACTACGCAATGGCACCTGAACGTAGCCCGAAAGTGCAGCCGGCGTTTGGTCCTGGACGCCATGTCAGACCGCTGGCGAGGGGGCTTTACGTAGTCTTCTCCTTCACGATTACGTATGCCATACGTAAAAAATCGTGCTCTACAGTAGGCCTACTGTGGGTTTTTACGTAATGTCTTACGTAATGTCTGCCGCAGTGGTCACATCCCCACCGATTTGAGGGGTTCTTGGTGGTCAAGAGTCGCCGAAAATATCCCCACTTGCATGGGTCTGTTCACATGATTACCCAATCTCGTGCTCCGACCTGGCGCCCCGTGGGCAGAGATGCGACATCGCAGAGGGAGAAAAACGCTTTAGGGTAATAAAGGACTATGGGGTCTCTTCCCAGTCGTTGGTGGTGGTGTTCCATCGTATCTTGCTGCCCCAACCGCCCGGTATTGTGGGGTCGCCATATATGACCGCTCCGGTTTGCTCGATGGTGTAGGCAGCCTTGAAAGCATGCGTCCGCATCATGGAGTAGGCCGTGACTGTCACGCCTTGGGGACCAGTCGCCTTTGGGCTGGTAGCCAGGTCTCCAGTCCAGGTGTAGCCTGCCGCATCATCGAAATGGGTTGCGTTTGCCTCGGCTAAGCATGCCTCTATGGCAGTCCGAACCGTGATCAATTCCGCTTTGGCGTACATTAGGAGATCAGCCTTGCTTTCGCCTTCACCAGAGTTGCACTCTGGGCCGCCGACTAGTCCTACAAGCATGATCGCGAAGAGTACCGCGCCAACAATCTTCATTGCCTTCATGATCTACCCCTCTCGAGCAGTCATCCCGTGGGTTATAGCTGGATTTCGCTGGCGACTATACCACCAGAGCATAGAGAGTGTCAATATTGCAGGAGTTGGGCACTGTGATGCTGGCAATGCTCACTCTCATGTTCAGCGCGCTGGGGGTTATCTTAGCCCTTGGGGGGTGACATGTGGCAAACAAACCTCCCGGGGCGCGACGCTGTCAGTCTGCTTTACGTAGTCTTCTCCTTCACGATTACGTATGCCATACGTAAAGAATCGTGCTCTACAGTAGGCCTGCCGTGGGTTTTTACGTAATGTCTTACGTAATGTCTGCCGCAGCGGTAACATCCCCGCCGAT
>JAUCPZ010000150.1 GCA_030372995.1 Dehalococcoidia bacterium | reverse complement strand
TTCGGAACTCGTCGGCAGCGTCAGATGTGTATAAGAGACAGTGTACACACCGCCCGTCACGTCATGGGAGCTGGTAACACCTGAAGTCGGTGTGCTGACCCGTAAGGGAGGCAGCTGCCGAGGGTGGGACTGGTGACTGGGACGAAGTCGTAACAAGGTAGCTGTACCGGAAGGTGCGGCTGGATCACCTCCTTTCTAGGGAATGTGACCTACCGAGGCTGTTGAAGCTGGCGGATGGTCCATCTCCCGGGTAGCTCGAGCTCTTTGGGGCCGAGCGAGCCACTTGAGGGTTGGCTGAGGGTCTTTCTGTCACTTTTCAGGGGTTAAGGTATCAGGCGGGGATGGGCCTGTAGCTCAGGTGGTTAGAGCACTGTGCTGATAACGCAGGGGTCAGTGGTTCGAGTCCACTCAGGCCCACACAGGTAAGGGTTTGACAGAGCAAGAGCGGGCAACTTTCTAGGGACACGAGACTGAGGCACACGTAAGGACAGCAGAGCTGCCTGGCGTTGGGCCGGGCAGTTTTGTGTTTTGGAGGGGGGCGGGATAACTGGCGGGTGGCTCCGAGCGAGGGTTCGGGGGCAGCCGCCAGCGATCCGGGGATCGTTGGGGACCGGCGAGAGCGCCGGGGCACCTTAACAACTGAGCGGAATAGAAGTAAGACGTATAACACGATGCAGCTCTGGGGAACCAGGGTTGCGCAAATCAAGTGTTGCCGTCTCACGTGAATTAAGCTACTAAGGGCATGCGGTGGATGCCTTGGCGCCAAGAGCCGATGAAGGGCGCGGATGGCTGCGATAAGCTTCGGGGAGTTGTCATCAAACGTTGAACCGGAGATACCCGAATGGGGGAACCCGGCCGAGCAATACTCGGTCACCGCTGGCTGAACACATAGGCCAGTTGGAGGGCACGGGGGGAACTGAAACATCTAAGTACCCCCAGGAAGAGAGAGAGATTTCCTGAGTAGTGGCGAGCGAAAGGGGAAGAGCCTAAACCCACCTTGTGTGATAGCCTGCATGCGTTGCAGGGTGGGGGTTGACAGGCGCACCAGAGTCGTAGCAGCGGCTCGGCAGAGTTACAAAATCAACAGCTAGTCGAACACGCTGGAAAGCGTGGGCATAGGGAGTGAGACCCTCGTAGGCGAAAGTTGTTGAACTCTGGGTGCTGACCTTGAGTACCACGGGGCACGCTAATCCTGTGGGAAGCAGGGAGGTCCACCTCCCAAGGCTAAATACTCTTGGCGACCGATAGTGAACAAGTACCGTGAGGGAAAGGTGAAAAGCACCCCGGTGAGGGGAGTTAAAAGAACCTGAAACCGCATGCCTACAAGCAGTCGGAGGGCGATGTTTTTCGGAACAGGCCTGACGGCGTGCCTCTTGGAGAATGAGCCGGCGAGTTACTTTGTGTGGCGAGGTTAAGCCAGTGACAGGCGGAGCCGCAGCGAAAGCGAGTCTGAATAGGGCGGTTAGTCGCACGGAGTAGACCCGAAACCGGGTGAGCTACCCATGGCCAGGCTGAAGCGGGGGTAATGCCTCGTGGAGGGCCGAACACACTAATATTGCAAAATTAGGTGATGAGCTGTGGGTAGGGGTGATATGCCAAACGAACCCGGAGATAGCTGGTTCTCCCCGAAATAGCTTTAGGGCTAGCCTTGGTAATGAATACCGGAGGTAGAGCACTGACTGGGCTAGGGGTCTTCACCGATTACCGAACCCAATCAAACTCCGAATGCCGGATATTATAATACCAGGAGTCAGACTGCGGGTGCTAAGGTTCGTAGTCAAGAGGGAAACAGCCCAGACCGTCGGCTAAGGTCCCAAAGACAGGCTAAGTGGAAAAGGATGTGGAGTTGCCCGGAC
>JAUCPZ010000149.1 GCA_030372995.1 Dehalococcoidia bacterium | reverse complement strand
TGTTGCCGCAGACCCTGGCCGAACTGTTCGGGACGGTGCTTCCATGGCTGGAACTCCTGGTAGGAGTGTCACTGGTGCTCGGCCTGTTCACCAGGCTGGCGGCCGCTACGGCCCTGTTGCTGGTGGTCAGCTTCACGGTGGCCAATGTCCATGCCCTGTTGGGTGACGCCTACCGCTCCGGAGCTGACCTCTGCGGGTGCATGGGCACCGTGGTGCCACTGGATCACAAGGGCGCGTTGGCCATGGATGCCGCCATGCTGGTAATGGCTGCGCCCCTGGCTGTGTTCAAGACGAGGCTGCTCAGCCTGGGATCGCGCTTCTCCCTGGGCTTTCGAAGTCTATCCCAGGGCCGTTTGGCGCACAGTACGCCTGCCCACGTGATCATGGTGCTTTTTGCCCTGCTGCTGGCGCTTCCGCTACCCATGTTCGTCAGCAACCAGACCCCCGTCGCTGCAGCTGACGGCGCATCGGTGCAGTCGGTCATCGACAATGCCCTGAAGGACGGACGGCCGGTGTTCCTGTTCGCGTATCTGGAGACATGCTCCTATTGCCAGAAACAGAACCCCATCATTGAGAGGCTGGAGCTCGACTATGGAGAGCGGGTGGCCTTCGTGAAGGCCGATGGTGCTCAAGAGAAAGAGATCGTCACCACCTTCGGGTTCGACGGCTTCCCGGGTATGGCTCTCATCTCCGGCAAAGACAAGGCGGGAGGCTATGTGTACCGCTCCTTTGTGGGCTACACGTCGGAGGAGACGCTCCGGGCGGCCATCGAGGCTCTTTTGAACGGCGGCTACAGCGCCGTAGACATGCTCATCGGCCAGGGGCTGGCCCAGGGCCGGCCGGCGTTTCTCTTCATCTATGCCGAATGGTGCACCTACTGCAAGAAGCAGAAGCCCGTAATCGACAGCCTCGAAGAAGAGTACGGCGAGCGCGTGGCCTTCATACGGGCCGACTCCGCGGAGTACCCCGAAGCGCTCCAGGAGTTCAACGTCACGGGCTTCCCGGCGATGTTCATCATTACGGAGCGCGGGGACGCCGGCTATGCCTATCGCGGCTTCAGCGGGTTCACAGAGCGCGAGACCCTGGCGCGGATGTTGGACTACGTTCTACAGAATGGTCTGCTTCCTGCAGGAGGGTTGGGCTATGAGCATCATAGCTGCAGCGTGGCTACCTGCTACGAGAACTGCATCGCGGACAGATTCGAGTACCCGTCCCTGATGGAGGTGGAGAGGTTCCTGACCGATACTGCCCTGGATTGCCTGGACGCGAAGGCCGGGGAGATGTTCAAAGACGCGTATGACGGAGCCAAGAGAGGTGAATGCGCTTCTGTGTGTGCCACGGCCGACGACCCCCGGGAATATGGCGACTGTGCGCAGTGCGCCATCGGAGAGACCATCGGCAAGATCCCGGCCGCTGGCTGCGTGGTCACTCTGTGGAGCGCGCTCGGCGATGTGCTCGAACCCCATGCCGACTGCCTGGCGGAGTGCTCCGCGCCATCCAGCACCTGGGAGAAGAACTGGGGGCACGAATGCCGCGACTACCAGGGCGAGCAGACCCGCTGCGCCGGCCCCAATGTGCTGGAAACGCTGGGATGCCGCGACTGCGGCTGGGTAGTGACGGACGTTTATGTGTGTGATGGCGGCTGCGAAATGACGGCCACGGGGGCTGTCTGCAAGGGCAAGTGCAAGGATGAATGGTGCGATGACGGAGACGCCTGCACCATAGACTGGTGCTACATGGGCGAATGCCGGCATGAGCGGAAACTGGGCGAAGAATGCGGTTGCCCGCCAAGCTGCGATGACGGAGATCCGTGCACCACGGATTACTGCGATAGTAGCGGAGCGTGCCAGCACGCGGTCGACACCGCCTGCCGCTGCCAGACCATGAGCTGCGACGATGGCGACGCGTGCACCAGCGACAGTTGCGACCCGAGCACGGGCGCCTGTGTTCACTCCCGGAGCCCGGGCTGCGACCAGCCGGATGACAACGAGGATGCCTCGTCTCCGGACTACGGCGGGTCTGCTCAGAGTGACCCCAATGCCGAGATAGCCGTCCTCAACAATGGATACAGCTTGCTGCTCATGAACAGGTTGGAGGGATTAGGAATCGCCACCGCCCTGATTCAGTCAATAGACCAAGCCTTTGCCTATCCGGTCCTGGTGATACCCACAGGAGGGCTGACTGGATTGGATACCTCAGAAGTATTCCGGGCCAAACTGGAGCGATACGTGTCTCAAGGAGGCACGCTCATTAGCTTCACCCAGCAGCATGGGCGTGAGTTTGCGGCACTGCCCGGCGGGCAATTGGGTGGCTATGGATGGATCGAGGACCAGAGCTGCCAGTACCAGTCTGTGGGCATCGGCCAGTATCACCCGATTCTGTCAGGATATGCACCTCTGTCAGGATACGCCACCACTCAACTCTTGAGTATCAATGTGGACGGGTTCTTCGTTTCTCTTCCTCCGGAGGCGAGCGTCCTGCTCGTCCGCGCCAAGAATGGCCAGCCAGCCATGGTGCTTTATGAATATGGGCAAGGGCAGGTCTTGGCCAGTACCATCTACTCAGACATGGCGCCAAGCCTATATCAGGGACTCCAGGAAGAGGGCATCTTGCTTCGAGATCTGTTTGCCTGGGCCCTCAGCCAGGATGACGTGGAGACCCTGCCGCTGAGCGACAGTGTGTTATCCATACCCGTCCGTAATCCGTATGTAGGAGAAGCAGAGTTGCCGGCCTTCGAGGCCGGTGATGAAGTGACACTCAATATCGATGTGACGAACGACAACCTGACCACGGCCGCGGATAGCATCAAGTTCCTTGTCTCTGCCCCCGACTTCCACCAGTCGTGGGTGGAGGTCGCGGAGTCCGTCGGCGCAGGCGAGACGCGTCCCGTCAATCTCGCCTTCGCAACAGACGTCTCCTCGGAAAATGGCGTCTGGACCGTGCTCTATTTCCTATACAGCGGAGATAATTTCATCGGCGCTGCAATAGGTGCTCGCTTCACATTGAGTTATGATCCCCGCAGCTATTCACTTTTCAAGGCTGTGGTGACTCTCAGGAGCCCGACCGGCAATGTGGTGCTGGAGGAAGAACAGCATATCTCAATACCCCCGGGGGGTATTGGAGCACTCCAAGTGGCACTGCCACCCACGTTACAACGGGGAGTGTGGTCTGTCCGCTACTCAGTCGTGATGGGCGATGGGCGCGTTCTGCTTTCTTCACTCAAGAGGTTCGCGCGGAGCGATTGTACCGATGTGCCGGGGGGGTGGGCCTATCAAGCATCGAGAATAGGTTTCGATGTGGTCAGCGACCATGATGAGGTGGTGGCCGGGGCCGAGGAAACGTTCTACATACATGTCTACAACCGAAACGAAGCGGCTGTCGATGTGCGCTACACAATCGACTGGACGCACGGGCCCATAGTTGAGGAAGAGACGGTGAACGTTCCCGCGGGTTCCATGGTGACCCGAACGTACACCATGGAGGTCCACAACATCGGGAGGTTATGGGTGCATTTCCACCTCGTGGGAGGAGGTTATCTTGGAGACGCATCCAAGGGCATTGACACGTTTCTTCCATACACTGCGGTATCGGTAAGTACAGACCGGTCCTCCTATACGGTAGGCGACAGCGTTGTGGCCACTGTTGGTCTCACCAACATGGGGCGGCTGCCTCAGGATGCTCATGTCGCGGTACTCATGCAAGACGGCAAGCTCAACACCGTGCTGGAGCAGGTTTTTGATGTGACGCTTCAGTCCTACTGGGAACTAGGCGATCGGGCCACGGAGACGCGAGTCATCGAGCTTGCATTACCGGATGGAATCGCTACCGGAGCCTACAACGTGTGTGTGGTGGCCTACGAGGGTGCCAACAGGATGGGCCAGGATACTGCTCGCTTCGACTTCTTCACGCCGTATGCGATCTCCATAATCCTGGACCGTCCTTCGCTATCGTATGAAGCAGGAGGCACGATACAGATCAATGTGGCAATCACCAACGTCAGCTCCTCGCACCGCGAGTCCGACGTGGAAATAGACGCTCCCGAACTGGGTTCTGCCATGATGGTCCACGTTGACCTGGAGCCAGGAGCCAGCCAGACTTTCGCCTACCATGTGATGGACATTCCATCTGACATAGCTTCTGGCTCACACCTGATCTCGGTGGTGGTGGCAGACGGAGGCTACAAGAAGGTGGCCAGCTTCACCGTCCCTGCGCTCAGGCTCGCCCTCGGCCTTGGCTCCAGCAGCTATACAGCTGGGGAGATGATGACACTGCTCATTGAGAATGTCGGCGGGGTACGAGCCCAATGGAGCTGCATCCTTGAACCAAGCTTCGCCCGGGACCCCTTGCTGGCCACCGGAACCTTGATGCCGGGACAGGCCGACAATACTGCCGCCAGCGTGGCGATTCCTGTTTCGACGCCACCTGGCAAGTACTACGTGAATGCACAATGTGAGGCGTCCGACAGCACCTTCTATCTCGCTCAGTACGTGGACATCAGTGGCGCAGACATCCTGCTGACGCTGGCGGACACCCAGTCTGACCCTGGCGATGAGGTGTCGATAGCGGTCAGCAACACCGGCGCCGTTGATACCACGGCACTCTGTTCGGTCGATCTGATCGATCGTTACGGTTACGCGGTATTGCACGAATCCGGAATCAGCAAGGACCTGCCAAGGGGAGGCAGCAGTGCTTTGACTTTCACGGTTCCTGTCTGGGCGTCGGGTGGCCAGTACCGGGTAGAGGCAAGTTGTGTGGACAACTTCAGTCTCAGGGTTAGCTCTCTGCGAGTTCATCTGGACGTAAGCGGCGTTCGCGGCGACCTGACGGCGGTGACAGATAAGACGGTCTACGGCAACTCGGAGACCATCGACGTGCAGACGCACATAGTAAACTCCACCCAACCGCTGAGCGGCATGCTCCACCTCTGGATGTGGGAGGCGGCCGGAAGCCGGGCCGGCGCGAGTCAGGAATGGGCCAAGCAGTACGGCGCCGTTCCATCGACGGACCCCGCGGCGGCTACGGCGGTGGATGCTGATGGGAATATCTATGTGACGGTCGCCGATTACAACGGCAGCAACACGGACTACCTCACCATGAAATACAGCGCCGCCGGCGAGCCGCTGTGGACGGCGCCGGCGCGCCATGCGGGATGGGGGAATGCCTACGACTTCCCCAGGGCTATCGCGGTCGACGCTTCGGGGAGTGTCTACGTGACCGGCTCCGCCTGGGAGCAGAAGCCGGGCAGTACGAGCGCGAAACTGACCTGCACTACCATCAAGTACAGTTCAGTAGGAGACCAGCAGTGGGTGGCGTACTATCACGGGCCCGCCTACGATGAATGCGCGGCTATCGCCGCGGACGGCGGATACGTGTACGTTGTGGGGCGCAGCTGGAATTCCGCGACCTCCTGGGACTACCTGACGGTCAAGTATGACGCGGCGACCGGCAGCCAGGAGTGGGCCAGCCTGCGCGACGGCACGGGCCACTACGACGATACGGCCACTGCCGTGGCCGTGGACGGCTCTGGCAACGTCTACATCACGGGGTACACCTACGAAGGCAGCACGGCCGGGAACCGGATCACGACGGTCAAGTACAACTCTGGCGGGGAATATCAGTGGGATTCTCAGTCCGAATACGGCACCAGCAAGCCGGCCTACATCGCACTCTCCCCGTCTGGAGCCAGCGTGTTCGTGGCCGGCACCGCCGGGGGCTTCGCATTGATGAAGTATGACGCCACCGACGGCAGACAGGAGTGGGCCCGCTACCATTCCGGCCCAATGGGAGCGGACACCCTCACCGGCCTGGCGGTTGACGGTTCGGGGAACGTGTTGGTCGCCGGGAGCATTGTGGTCGCCATGACAGGCCCGGAGATGCCGGACCTTGACTTCGGAGTGGTCAAGTATGATGCCGCCGGGGACCTTCTCTGGGAGGCGTCCTACGGAGTGCCCGGATCGCATCAGGACAGGCCATACGGCATGGCGCTCGATTCTGAAGGCAACGTCTACGTTACGGGCGGAGTCTGGACATCCGGCTGGGTATGGGAGTGGGCGACGCTGAAGTACGATGGCGACAACGGCAATCTGGACTGGAGCGCGTCCTACACGGGGCTGGATGAGTCGGATGACAAGGCACTGGCAGTCGCCGTCTCCGATGAGGGTGGCATCTACGTCGCCGGCACCAGCTCCAGCGGCTATGCCGTGGTGAAGTACGTTGAGACAACAAGCGGGGATGCCGTCTGGGAGACGGACATCCCGCTCGACCTTCTGGCTGCGGAAGCCAGGGACATCAGTACCCTGGTCAATATCCCAACGGAACTAGCCGGTATCACGGGCAAACTCTACCTGGGAGCGAGGCTTCTGAATGCCGGCTCACAGACTGTGGCTGAAAGCGAGCCCTGGGCCTTCTACATCACCGCCGGTGGTCTGTCAATCACCCTGGAGACATCCCCGGAAAAGGACTTCTACCGGCCGGGTGACACAATTGCCATCACCGGCGTGGTAACGAATAACGGAACGGCGACCGAGGACTGCACTCTGACCGTGGACAAGGACGGCGCGGTCATCCACACCGAGGTCTTCAGTCTCGGAGCCGGTGAATCCCGTGTCTATAGCATCAGTACCGCAGCCGTGAGCACCTTCCAGGTGAGCGCCGCGGTGAACAGCGTGACCGTGACAGATACCGTCACGGTCAAACCGTACAACCTGAGTGCCGAGATCATCTCACCGGATGTGGTCGGCCTGGCGCCGTTCGAGGCTGCCGTCCTGCTGCAGAACTCCTCGGACATGGACTACACACTGCACGTGGTTCTGGCCGCGGCGGCCTGGGATATCACCCTCGCCGCTGGCGGGTCGGCCTTGCTCCAGACAAACCTTACCATTGCCGGTGATGCCGTGCTGACTGCGGTGATCACCGGAGATGTGCCGCTGACCGTGCAGAAGAGCGTGGCCATGGGCGAGCGGGTGACGGTGGAGGTGAGTCCGGAGCAGACATACGAAGAGGGCGATGTGGAAGTCCCCTTCACTGTGACCAACTCCGGCCTGCTCGATGCCAATTTCTCCATCACCTTCGAGCTCGAAGGGCAGGTCATCACCCGGCAGGTTTCTGTGCCGGCCTCGAGCACGTTTGCCGGCACCGTGACGGTCAACCTGACCGAAGGCAGCCATGCTTTGGTCTACTCTTCCCCATACGGCTCGGGGTCGGTGGAGATTCACGCGACAGGCGAACCTGAGTTCGTGGTGACCGAGATGCCGGCGAATACCGACCTCGTGGCCGGCGATCCGACCTGGGTCTTCAAAGTCAAGAACATCGGCGGTTCGGAAGGTGCCGCGTTCTTCACGCTCACGATGCCCGATTACCAGGAGACAAAGCTGCAGTGGCTCAAGCCCGGCGAAGAGAAGGAGTTTAGCTTCACCTTCATCATACGCGACGACCTTGAGGGCAAGGACTACAAGGCGAGCTACACGCTCAACGGTGTGACCACCGAGTTTGTGTTCCATCTGGACGGGCCCAAGGTCACCGTCGCCGCCAGCCTGGATCAGATCTTCTACGAATCTGGGGATACGGCCATCCTCACTTTGCAGGTAACCAATACCAGCGAGTTCAACCTGGCTCTGTTCGCCCGGGTGCAACTTGGCGACTACCTGGAGACCGTTGACTTCCAGCTTGACGGTCTGGGGGCCTCCGAGACACTAACGTTCAATGTGCCGGTGGTCTTTGACAGCGGGAAGCTGTTCTACGGCATCTACATGAGCTCCGGGCGGGGCCTGCACCTCAATGCTCTCTATGTCCGGGAGAAGCAGCCGCTGCTCCTCTACATGGACAAGCAGGTGTACGACATGGGCGAGGAGGCCATCATCGCTGTTGAGCCTGATACTGCGGGAACGCTTACTCTCACGGCGCCCGGCGGGTTCTCGGTCAACACACCCCTGTCCGGGGCTGCTTCCTTCAGCTTCACTATTCCCGCTCTCGTGAAGGGCACCTACTACGTTGAGTACGCCTTCTCCAGTGGCGCCGGGACGGTTACCGGCAGGTACCCGTTCGACGTCCGGGGCTACTCTGCGCGGATACTGCGCCTTGCTCTGGACAGGGACAAGTACGCCCCCGGTGACACCATGAACATAGTCCTTGATGCGGAGCTGAACCTTGCGGTAGAAGGCGGCAACGTACGCTACCGCATCTACGACTGGAAGAACAACCTGCTGGACGACTTCACCGTCGCCGCAGCCCTAACGGCCGGGGACAACCGCATTGTCACCTCCCGGGTCTTCTCTGCTGACGTCTCGGGCATGGTCTTGATGGTGGCGACCCTGACCGGCGATTTGCCTGGGCAACCGGGAACCATGCTGGCCTCCGCCATCCGCTACTTCGACGGGGGCGGCACCAACCAGGCACCGGAGGCCTATGGCGGGCCGATATATGTGGCCACCGAAGGGGCGGTAGTCATCTTCGACGCGGGACTGTCCTCCGACCCGGAGGGTGACCCGCTCGAGTTCCGCTGGGACTTCAACAACGACGGGACCTGGGACACCGGCTGGTCGTCGACGCCGACGGCCAGCTATTCCTGGAACGACGACCACCGCGGCTTCGCCACGGTCGAGGTCACGGACGGCAACCGCTCCGCGACAGCCACGGTCGAGGTCTGGATCCGCAACGTCTCGCCTGTCGTTGATGCCGGGCCCGATGACTCCCTCAGCCAGGGCGAGACATTCTCGTCCTCCGGGTCGTTTACCGATCCCGGCTCGGATACCTGGACGGCCACCGTCGACTACGGCGACGGCTCCGGGGTGCAGCCGCTGGTGCTCGTGGGCAAGTCCTTTGACCTGAGCCATACGTACACCGCCAGTGGCGTCTACACTGTGACCGTGACCGTCAGCGATGCTGATGGCCCCTCGGGCAGCGACACCGCCATTGTCACGGTGGACATCCAGACCTACACGATCAAGGCAACGGCCGGTGCGGGGGGCACGATCACGCCTTCCGGCGACGTGGTGGTCGCCTACGGTGACAATCAGGCATTTGCCATCATACCTGACACCGGGTACCACATCGCCGACGTCCTGGTTGACGGGGCTTCGGTCGGCGCTCTGGCCAGCTACGAGTTCCCGGATGTGACGGCCAGCCACACCATCGAGGCTGTCTTCGCCATCGATACCTTCACCGTCGTGGTGACCGCCGACCCAACCGAGGGGGGCTCGGTGAGCGGCGGAGGTACGTACGGCTACGGTCAGACGGTTGAGCTTCTAGCCACGGGCAACGCCGGCTACCACTTCGTGAACTGGACTGAGGAAGGTTCAGAAGTCAGCACAAGCGCCACCTACTCCTTCACCGCCACCGCCAGCAGGACGCTGGTGGCCCACTTCGCCGTTGACGCCTTCACCATCGTGGTGGCCGCCGAACCGACGGAGGGCGGCTCGGTGAGTGGCGGAGGTACATACGGCTACGGTCAGACGGTTGAGCTTCTGGCCACGGCCAATGCCGGCTACCAGTTCGTGAACTGGACTGAGGACGGTGAAGAGGTCAGCACGGACGCGGCCTACTCCTTCACCGCTACGGCCAATCGGACGCTGGTGGCGCACTTCGCCCTTGATACGTTCACCATCACGGTGACCGCCGACCCAACCGGGGGTGGCTCGGTGAGTGGCGGAGGCACGTACGGCTACGGCCAGACCGTTGACCTGCTGGCCACGGCCAACGCCGGCTACCACTTTGTGAATTGGACCGAAGACGGGAGTGAGGTGAGCACAAGCGCGGCCTACTCCTTCACCGCTACGGCCAATCGGACGCTGGTGGCGCACTTCGCCATCGACACCTTCACCATCACAGCAACGGCCAGTGCGGGAGGCACCATCACGCCTTTGGGTGCAGTCCCGGTAACCTACGGAGCGGACCAGACGTTTGTCATCACGCCGGACATCGGCTACTACATCGCTGACGTGCTGGTTGACGGGGCCTCAGTGGGCGCTGTTGACACCCACACGTTCTACAGCGTGATTGCTGACCACACCATTAGCGCTGTCTTCGGCGCTGCGGAGCATACTCTGGTGATCATCGTCGATGGCAACGGGAGCGTGACCAAGGATCCTGAGTTAGCAGCCTACGCACATGGCTCCCAGGTGACGCTGACCGCCGTTCCCGATCCAGGCTGGGTCTTCGTAGGGTGGAGCGGAGACCTGAGCGGCACCACCAACCCCGCTGTGGTGACGATGAACAGCGACAAGAGGGTCACAGCAACCTTCGCCGAAATGGGGGAGGTCGGCACCATGACCTGGCTCGTTTCGCTGGCCAACCCCTCAGTCTATGGTCAGAAAGTGACCTTCGTGGCGCTGGTTCTGCCCAGAGAGTGGGGCTCGGGCATGCCCACGGGCACGGTGGAATTCAGGGAAGGAGATGCAGTGCTTGGTGCAGCGGATCTAAGCCGATGGGGTCTGGCGATATTCAGCACCAGTTCGCTCTCGGTCGGGATCCACTCGGTGACTGCTGTCTACAAGGGGGACGATACCTTCGGTGGCAGCGTTTCGCCGGTGCTCGTTCAGAAGGTGAACAAGGCACGCACCGCAGTGAGGTTGACTTCGTCGGTGAATCCGTCATGGCCCGGCCAGACCGTGACTTTGACGGTCACCATATCCGCGAGAGAGCCGGGTTCAGGCACGCCGACAGGAAGTGTGACCTTCAAGGACGGTTGGAGAACGCTGGGCACAGCCGCGGTCGATGGCTCAGGGAAAGCCGCTTGGCCCGCCACGCTGCTAGCCCCAGGTTTGCATTACATCACGGCTGTCTACGAAGGTGATGAGCGTTTCGAGGGCAGCAGATCGGCTGTTCTGATTCAGGTAGTCAGGTGCGGGTAGCAGAAGTGTATGTTCAGTCGTGAGGCCTGGAGTGGCGGGGTGTGAATACTTAGGGGGTGGGCAGAGAATGTCCACCCCTCTCAACATACATTGCCGGGGCGGGAGACCAAGTCAGTTCACGGCCTGATTCGGATGAATGCCGGGGCCCGGCGCTAGTTCCCCTGAGGGCTCATGGCCATTATCTCGTCGAGCTTCGACTCGGTCAGGGCCATCATCCCTTTGAGCTGCTCGTTCTCCTGCTTCAACATCTGCAACTGGGAGGCAGCCCCGTCGGTGTCTTGCTTCAGAGCCTGCAGACGGGCGACGGCCTCGTCCCTTTCCCGTTTGAACGCCTGAACCTGGGCGACGGCCTCATCCCTCTCTTGCCTGGCCGCCTGGAGTTGACCCACCGCCTTGTCCCTCTCCTGCTTGAACGCCACCAACTGGCTCACGGCCTCGTCCCTCTCCTGCTTGAACGTCTGGGCCTGAGCGACTGCCTTCTCCTTGTCTTGCGCCAGCATCTGCGACAGAGCGACGGCGTCTTCCTTCTGTTGCCGGAGCGCCAATGACTCCGCGACGACCTCATCCCTTTCCTGCTTGAACGCCTGAGCTTGGGCGATGGCGTGATCCTTCTCCTGGGTCAAGGCCTGCAGTTGCGCGATGGCCTGGTCCTTCTCTTGGGCGACGGCCCGCGCCTGTGCTATAGCCTGATCCTTCTCCTGAGTCAAGGCCTGTATCCGGGCAACGGCCTGATCCTTCTCCTGGGTCAAGGCCTGTATCTGGGCTATAGCCTGCTCCTTCTCTTGGGCGATGGCCTGCGCCTGTGCTATAGCCTGATCCTTCTCCTGAGTCAGG
>JAUCPZ010000148.1 GCA_030372995.1 Dehalococcoidia bacterium | reverse complement strand
TATAAGAGACAGGGGTGTATGGCCGTGATGCCCGTCGCGTGTCTTGTCTGCATGGCACAGGCAGCGCAGCCGGTGACGACCATCTCTGCTTCGGAGTTCTTGATCTCCTCAAAGAGCCTCCGCCCGATATCCAGGGACAGGCTGGAGTAGCCCTTCCTGAATTCGTGGTAGCCGCCCATGCCGCAGCACGTGGCGTTGGCGGCGGCAACGTGCAGCCCAGGCACCGTGCGCAGCAACTCCAGGGTGCTCCTGCCCTCGTCCTGTGCCTTGAGGTGGCAGGGAATGTGACACAGAACCGACTGCCTGACGCTCAGCATGTCCTTTGCCAGTCTGCCCTCGCGCGCGAGGCGGACCAGGTATTCGTCAATGTAAAACACGTGCTCAGAGACTAAAGCAGCCTCTCTCTGACCGAACAGGCTCGGGTAGCCGTGCTTCAGCATCAGAGCGCAACTCGGGCAGGAAGCGATCACAAGATGCCCACTTTTCACCAGGGCCGCCAGCGAGAGAAGGTTCCTCTGCGCGTTCCGGCGGAAGCCGGCCATGTTCTTGTTGGCAATCATGGGCATCCCACAGCAGATATGTGGGGCAACATTGACTTGCAGGCCGTTCTTCTGCAGGACTCTCATCACGGACCTGGCCAGCCCGGGCTGATAGTAATTGGCGAAGCATCCCGCGAAGTAAGCCACCTTTGTCGCAGCAGGGACGAGTTGGCCCCGCGCGCTTGTCTTTGCGGCCCACCGCACGAACGTCTCGCGGTGAAACGTGGGGAGAGGCCTGTTGGCATCGAATCGCAAGGCGGCGCTGATCAGCGCCCTAGCTGGCCTCAGCCCGACCGCCTTATTGGAGATGGGGGCTGTCAAAGACCCCACCTTGGCCAGCGTCTCGGGGTTGCCCAGCAGGCGCTCGCCCAGGCTGCGGCCGTGCCTGGCCGCATGGTCTGCCCGGGCCAGCCACATCAGCTTGGGCAGGTCGATGGACAAGGGGCATTCGACCCGGCAGGCCTCACATTGGAGACAGGTATCTATCAGTGGATTCTGCCCTCGCAGAAACATGAACAGGTGGTCCCGCGGGCTCCAGACAGCGCCGTCCCGGCTCATCGCGCGATCGATGGGACACTGCACGGAGCACCTCTTGCATCCGATACACAAGAGCAATTCCCGGAAGCTGTTGGAGAGCATCCGGCTGCGGCCGTTGTCCAGCAGTATGAAATGCCATGACTCATCCGGCACCTTCGGCGGAGCAGGCAGGCTGTCCAGAGTGGTGCCGCCGCCCTTCCTCCGCCCCAGATTCAACAGCATGGCTTCCAGCCCGAACATGCCCAAGCACATCGCCTGCAGTTCCGCGTCTTCCCTGGTGCTCACCACTTTGTCCAAGCTGACCACGAGGACAACCTGCGCCGCCTGATCGAGGGTTTGGGAAATGTTGGAGTAATGCTGCACGAAGAAGACGGACCCGTCCTGTGCGCAGGCGGCGCTGACTCCGAGTACGGCCACGCAGTCCTTCGTGGCTGCCTTATCTCTGGAGCCCATCTGCCGGACTTCAAAGCCCGGAAGGATGCCCCTGGTCAGCAACGATGGGAGTTCCCAGCAGTCCCCTACCTTGTTCTCGAACTCAGCCGGCTCCGAGTAGTAGGGCTCGACGATCCGGAGCCCGAGCGCCTTGAGGTGAGGGACTATCTCGTTGACTACCGTGGCGGACCTGTTTATCACCGCATTCCTGCAGTCATCGGCGATTGCGCGGATGAGTTGGGCTGCCTCGAGGCCGTCGCGCGCCGACCGGCACTCGGCTCCGGTGCGGCGCGTCTCGTCGCTGAACCGGCGTACCAGAGATGTCTGTTCGCTGAGACAGAGCTCCCTCATCTCGCGCAGTCGGGATCTTAGATCCGGCACGCTGGGTTGACCACCGGAGCGGAAAATGGCTCGTGAGGACCTGCGCCTTGCTTCCCGACCGGACGGTTCAACCGTGAATAGAGGTACAGCACTTCTCATCGCCGGGAACTCGCTGCTGCACAGGCCGTGTCCCTCCTTGGCCTGCAGTTGCGCTCATTATATACCCGGCTCCAGCGTCTCGCTTCCTGCGGGAGGTGCTGCCAGAACGAAGATCTGGCTCACCGACTGCTCGCGCTCCTGGCCGAGATCAGCGCCCGGGGCCAGGGAATACCGGACTCTATGCGGTTGGATAGCCAAACGGCGGCCAATCGGCAAATCACTCTGCCGGGGGTTGGCGGTCACCCCTATCCCCGCTGCCAACCATGGTTCGGGGGATGAGAGTGTGGCCGGTGACGGGCAGAGGCTCGCCTAAGTGGGTCAAGATCCGTGAGGGAGCTGCTGGGCCGATTCGGCGGCCAGCTTGGCGCGCAGCCGGGCGATGGATCTTTCCGCTTCACCCAGGTCTAGGCCGAGCCACTTGCAGGCCAAGGCCATGTCGTTGAACACTATTAGTCTGAACCCGTGACGGGAGGTGAATATCCGGAACAGAGGAGACAACTGGAAGTCCTTGCCGGCCACGACGGCTGCCCTGCCCTGCGCCAGCTTCGCCGGCTGGGCTTTGTAAAGAGCAACCACTTCGTCTACCTCTGCCTTGCCCACAGAGGAGTCGCTGGACAACAGTTGGAGATCGGTGAGCGACCTGTCCCCGGCGGGCCACTCGGGGTCCGCTACCTGTCGGCGCACGTGTTCCACCCAGTCTTTGCCAGTTATGGTGCCTACCCAGGCCTCGTAGCTGACGCCTCTCTCTTTGTCAACGGAATAGGCAATACCCATCGGTGCCTGCGCCTCCTCTCCGTGCTCCAGCGTATCGCCGGTAGTCTGCCGGGTTCCCTTCTACTGTCTTACAGGCAGCCAGTCCCTGTGTCTCGTTTCACGCTACGGTTCCTGATACCGACCAGGTTCCCCACTAAGGCTTGGCTCGGCGTGCTTTGTAGCACGCCGTCGGGTTGGTACGTACGTCGTCTCGGACAATATCACGGAGCTAGGGCCGTGTCAATAGCTCGGGGTGCACGAAGTAGGCAGGCCGCACCAGCGGTCCTTCTGTGGTATGGGTCTGCATTGCATGACTTCGGGACCGCCAGACAAGAGCGTATCAGCGGGGAGAAGCGGGGGTTCCCATAGACCTACCCGGTGGGTCCGTATTGTGGTAGAATCTGGCGTTGCGAAGAACGCTCCGGTGCTGGTCGTGGCGGCCAAGGCTGGACTGGGCACCTCGGGAGGTTGCTATGCAAGCCGAATCTGCAGCATCGAAGGCCGGCAACTGGTTGAACGATCCAAAGCTGAGGCAGGTGAATGTGGTGGTCTGCACGGCCTATTGCACGCTGGAGGGCACGACCTACCGCACCCAGGATCAGCGCCTGCTGGATTCGCTCTGCAGCGGCTTTGCTGCCAGTGTGTATCGGCTTGGGCGCGAGTTCCTGCCGCTGACCGGCGTTCGCGTCCATCTGCCGAGGGGCAAGAAGGAATCCACGGCCTACAATTTCGTCATGAAGCCCAGCATCCTCTTCGTGGCTGAGCGCAACGGAGGTCAGGAAGAGATGGACCGGCTGGAAAGAGCCAGGAAGTGGGGAATGAAGGTCAAGATGCCGCTCTTGACGCAAGTCTGGATACCGCCCTACACACTGGTCGGCCGGATGCATGCGGCCATGTGGCAGGAACTGGCCCACATCCTCGATGTGGAAGACATGTTTCTGCCGATGACGAGTGTCTCGGTTACACCGGCTCTCCCCACTGGCGAGTCAGCCTTCAGCTTCGTGGCCATCAACCGGGCCCGGATCGTCCGCGTCGGTGACCCCCCGCGGGAGCCCGAGAAGCCCCAAGTGAAACGCCGCGTCGTCCGCCCGCGCAAACCAAAGCGTGAGTAGGCTGCGGCGCTTCCTGGGTTTTCTGCCAGTCCTGGAATGCCACCTGCGGAACGACTGCGCTGATCTCCCAGCGCGGATGCGTCGACTAGGAGGTCAGGGCAGAAAGGACTGGCGAGCTCGCTGCTGCCAAGGCACCCAGTCTGGCTGGAGCAGACCCGGCACTAGCCACCAGCTCGAAGGAGTAGTGCGGCGTCAAGCCGAACCGCGACATCGGCCAGTAGCGCAGCCACGTCTTGCCGATGAAGTTCTCTCTCGGGACGGTTCCCCAACTCGTGGAGTCTGAACTCTCGTCGCGGTTGTCGCCCAGCACAAAGTAGTGTCCCTTCGGGATCTCCCACCGGCCGTCAGTCCGGCATTTCGGGGTCTCGGAAACGCCCGGTAGTTCCTCCTCCAACTTGCGGAACTCGGAGCTGTTCTTCCCCTTGATGTATATCTGGCCATCCCTGATCTCGATGGTCTCTCCGGGCAGCCCGATGACCCGCTTGATGTAAGGGTTGTTCGTGTACACTTTGTCCTTGGGGGGCCAGAGTATCACCACCTCGCCCCGATGCGGCCCCCGGAACCGGTAGGTGAGCTTGTCCACCATGATGCAGTCCTTGGGCTTGAAGGTGGGATCCATGCTGTTCATCTCCACCTTGTACGAACCGATGCTGATCTGAACGGCGGCAAAGACCACCACGAAGATCAGGATGGCAATGACAACTTCGCGCAGGTTTATCTTCATAATCAGAGTACGGGCAACAGATAGACGATTATAGCCGATTTGTCTGCTATACTGAAGTCGAAATGACGCCAGAGCACGGCGGCCGCAAGGAGGCCGGACATGGCCGAACTGAGTGACAGGCAGATCGCCGATTTCTTCCGCCGCAGCTACACCGCTGTCGACGGCCTCTGGTTCGTGAAGGCGGAGGACAAGCATGGCTTCGAGGCGGCGCTTGACCTCGATGATGAGGTCTGGAAGGTATTCCCCAAGGTTCAGGCGCGAATGCTGAAAGAGATGACCGGGCTGACCTTCGGGCTGGAAGCGCTGCGCGAGTGCTTCACGACCAAGCTTGCCATAGAGGGTTTCCGATTCGACATCGAGACTCTTAGCGACGGCTTCAGGGTGAGCATCAGCCGCTGCCCGTGGCACGACGCCATGGTGAAATCGGGGAGAGAAGCCCTCTCGGGAAAGGTTGGGACGCGGATCTGCCGGACCGAGTACACTGTCTGGGCCGCCGAGTTTGGCCAGGCAATCCGGTTCCGAAGAGAGTCTGAGATCTGCTCCGGGTCCGAGCGCTGTGTGCTGGAGTTCAGCAGATGAGCACCTGCTGTTGTGTTTGTGGGCCGCCCCCTGCGGTCAACGACCGATATGATCGGTGCGGGGCTAGAAGGAGACGGTGAGTGGACATTCCCTTCTCTGCATGGCACGATGCGATACCGAGACGCCGCTCGATTCGCGACTACGCTGCAAGAGCAGTGGAAACGGCAGACTTGGAGGCGATGCGCCGTGTCTGTGCCGAGTTCCGGCCCTTTGCATCGGCGCGCTCCGTGCTGGTAGCGGATCCCACCGAAGACATATTCAGGGGGATCCCCGGCGGCTATGGCAAAGTCAGCGGTGCTCCTGCGCTGGTGGCTTTTGTGGGTGACATGAGGAGTCCCGACGTTCAAGAGGCGGTCGGCTATACCGGGGAAGGCATCATCCTTGAGGCGACAGCACTGGGCTTGGCCACCTGCTGGGTAGGGGGCTTCTTTTCTCCGAGAAGAGCTGCGGCCATAGCCAGCGTAGCACCAAACGAGCGTGTCCTGGCGGTGACGCCCCTTGGCTATCCAAAGGAGGGCTCTTCGCTGAAGGAGAGAGCGATGAGCCGATTTGGCCGGAACTGGCAACGACGCCCTTTGAGCGAGTTGGTCAGTGGACTGGGGGAGACTCAATGGCCTGGTTGGGTGAGGGCGGCACTGGAAGCAGCCAGGCTGGCCCCCTCGGCCATGAATCGCCAGCCGTGGCGGTTCCGCGTTGACAGGGACACCATAACCATCTCCGCGGACAGCATCCTGAATCCCACCATGGTTGTCTCCAAGCGCCTCGACTGCGGCATCGCCATGCTCCACATTGAGATCGGCGCACTGACGAGCGGCGTCAGGGGCAGATGGGAACTGCTCAAGTCTCCTCAAGTGGCCCGTTTCAGAGTGGCCGTGGAATCCCGCTAAATTCTGGCCTGGCCTGATCCATCACATACGGGCCGGACCATCCCACCACACCGGATTCACCCTTCTGATGATGTGTTGAGAATACAACGTGCGATGACGGCCACAAAATGAGACACTCTTGTGACTTGGCGTAGGTATCATCTCATTGCCCGTTCAGTCGGGCAGATATCCGTTTGTGGGAGTCTGTGGGAGGGAACGCTGGGCCGTATTCCACGCCCTCAGGCGGTCTGACAGGTGGTTTCGCGGTAATGTCAGCGCTTCTTCTGCCTTCTGCTGGCGGAAGAGTGAGATTATGTTGTCGGCACGCGCAGTGACGGGCAGGACATGGAGGGCCGTGTGCGCCATGGCGGCTGGCCTGGCCTTCTTGCTGGCTCTGTTGCTGGTAGCGGTGGCCAACACTGCCGTGCCCAGGCCGGCTCTCGCTCTGGGAGCGGTAACCCCTCTGGACCCATGGCCGGCGACCCCCCAAATGACAGGGACAACGGGGAATCCAGCAGACTACGATTTCGCCATTTCTGAGGGCATAGATCGATTGCTGCTGGTCCTGGTCTGCAGCTATGACTCAGGAGGTTCCAACGGGCAGACGTTCAGCGCCGCCTACGGCGGCAAGACTCTGACTCAGGCCTTCCTTCAGAACACCGCCAGACGTCAAACTTGGATTGGCTACCTGAGAGAGACCGACATCTCGAGCCGCGCCGGCAACACTGTGACGGTCACGGTTTCCGGGACTCATACTGAAGTCCGGGCTTACATCGCTAGCTACTGCTGCGTTGATCAAACCCTGCCGGTGAACGCCTCGGGTGGAACGTATGTGTTCAACACAAACGGAGTGACAATTGGCGGCCCTCTCGCTGTCAATGCGGGTGGCTATGCCATATACGGTTGGAGCTGCTATAAGAACCCGTACCAGTGATGATGAAGGCTATACTGAACTGAGTGATGTAGACAACGCGCAGGATCCGAATTACGGCGTGGCAGCCAAGGCTTTCGCCGCGGCCGGCAGCACCAATCCGGCGGTAACCTGGTCAGGGGCCAACTTGGCATCCGTCTCATTCATCACCCTCAATCCTGCCAACGCCTACCCTTTGCCAGTTACCAGCAGTATCACGCCAAAGGCTAAGACCATCGGAGACGGTGCTTTCACTCTCACAGTCGATGGGGCGAACTTCGTCAGCGGCGTATCGGTGGTGCAGATTGACGGCGACAACAGGACGACGACTTTCGTAAGTTCAACGCGGCTGACAGCCACGATCCCAGCCAGCGACCTCACGACGGCCGGAACCAGAAATGTCACTGTGTTCACCCCACCCCCGGGCGGCGGCACCTCTAATGCCCAGGTCCTCACGATCAACAAGCTTGTGCCCATTATCACATGGGCCGACCCAGCCGACATCGTTTACGGGACCGCCCTGACCAGCACTCAACTGTGCGCTACTGCTTCGGTTCCCGGGACGTTCATCTACACTCCGGGCGTCGGGGCCGTGCTCTCAGCAGGTGAAGGCCAGACCTTACACGTGGATTTCACTCCCGCCGATTCCACGAACTACAGCAGCGCCTCCTGCGACGTCACCATCAATGTGAGCAAGGCTGCTCTCACCATAACTGCCAAAGACGGGAGCAAGACCTATGGCGATGAGGTGACCTTTGCTGGGACTGAGTTCACGGTTGATGGCTTGGTCAACGGAGACACAGTCACCAGCGTAGCGTTGGCCAGTGCTGGAGCCGGACGAAACGCCATCGTCGGTGGCAGCCCCTATGCGATCGTACCGAGCTCGGCCAAAGGTACGGGCCTGACCAACTACGACATCTCTTACGTCAACGGGTATCTGACGGTGAACCCAAAGCCTCTGATCATCACTGCCAACAGCCTCAGCAAGCCCTTCGGCACCGCCGTCGCCTTCGCCGGGGTCGAATTTACCGTGGATGGCCTCGTGAATGGCGATGTTGTCAACGGTGTGACTCTCACCTGCGTCGGGGCTGCGATCGGCGCGCCGGTGGATGGCAGCCCCTATGCCATAGTACCCAGTGGAGCCGTGGGAACCGGACTGAGCAACTACGACATCAGGTACGTCAATGGATCTCTTACGGTGGAAAAGGCCAGTATCGGCCTGGGCCTGACCTCATCCGAGGATAAATCAGCGAAGGGACGTGCGATCACACTCACCGCTACGGTCACCGGCACCGGCGCCACCGGAACCGTTACTTTCATGGACGGGGACACCGTGTTGGGGACCAGTGCGGTGGTCGACGGTGTGGCAACCTTGACCATTTCAACCCTTGCTGTCGGAGGCCATTCGATCACTGCCGTCTACAGCGGCGATGCCAACTTCGCTGGCAGCAGCTCTGTGGCACTCGATCTGACAGTCGGCGCTGCGGCTGGGTTCAATCGAGCTCTGATAGGCTGGATCGTTGCCGCGGCAGCCGTCGCGCTTTTCTTCCTGATAGTGGTCCTTCTCCGCAGGCGCAGGCATATGCGGCGCACAACTACTATCAGCCGTGCCATGGACGCCGTCTTCAATGACAACGTCCCCAGCAATGTGTCACTCTCCACCGTCGAGGAGGTCAGCACCTACCCCATACAGCTCGAAAGGGAGCTGGAAAACAGCATGAAGAAAGTGGAGAAGAGCATGGAGGGCGCTATACAGGCCATCTGCCGCACCGTGGAGAGTAAAGATCCCTATGTAGCGGCTCACCAGAAGCGGGTGGCGCAGTTCGCCTGCACCATAGGGAAGGAGATGGGGCTTACGTCCTGGCAGATAGACGGGATACGCGTGGCTGCGCTGCTCCATGACATCGGCAAGGTTACCGTGCCCACGGAGATCCTCACCAAGCCCGGCAACCTGTCGAAGATAGAGATGGCCATGATCAAGGATCACCCCAAAGTGGCCTTCGACATTCTGAAGAACATCGAGTTCGACTGGCCGATTGCCCGCATGGTGGTCCAGCACCATGAGAGGATGGACGGCTCCGGCTATCCGGATGGACTAAAGGGGGAAGACATCCTCCTGGAAGCGAGGATCCTGGCCGTGGCTGACGTTGTGGAGGCCATGTGCACCCACCGTCCCTATCGCCCCGCGCGGGGGATAGATGAGGCTCTGGCTGAACTGGAACGGGGCAATGGCACTCTCTATGACCCAGACGTCGTGCGCGCCTGCAAGAAGGTACTCAACGAGCGCGGGTTCAAGATCGAACTCGCCGCCACGCGCACCTAGCGCCGGCGTTGCCCTCAGACTTGACAGACACGGTCAGCCCTCGATCTTCTGGAATTCGCTCTTCGCTGCCCCGCAGACTGGGCAGACCCAATCGTCAGGCAGTTTCTCGAAGGGGGTCCCCGGTGCGACACCACTCTCCGGATCCCCCTTCTCCGGGTCATATATGTAGCCGCAGGCGGTGCACTCGTATTTCGCCATCTTCATCTTGGGGGCCTCCTTCTTCTTGTCGTCAACGTAGGAGGGAGCAGACTTGGGCGTAGTCCCGCGCTTGACGTCCAGGTAATAGGCATACGTCATCGGCTCGCCTTCCTTGAGGATGTCAGCGCCAACCAGTTCGCCCAGAAAGTCGGTGTGAGTGCCGACGTCCATCTCGCGGATCACCTTCGCTTCCAGATAGGCCAGCGAATGGTCCAGGACGATCGGTGCCTTGGTCTCGCCCAGCTTGTAGCTGACGCCATCGAACTTGTTGATATCTCTCCCAGACTTGAAGCCGAACTGGCCGATGAAATTCAGGGGGGTGTCCTTGGCCAGGATGGAGACGGTGAACACCCCGCTCTCCTTGATAAACTCATGCGTCAGGTTCCCTTTGTTGATGCACACCGAGATTGTGGGGGGCTCCGAGGAAGTCTGGATCACCGTGTTGGCGATCTGGCCGTTGATCTTGTCTCCCTTTCGCGAACAGATGACGTAGAGGCCGTAGGTGATGCGGTGCAGCGCCTTCGTGTTCATCAGTCTCTCCCTTCGTGACAGAATAGGGCGACGCTGTGATCTGGGTTGGCGGCTGCGGACCTCAGAAGAGATCCTTCTCGCTGATCTCGACGGCGCGCTGGAGCTCCGCCGCCAGTTCGGGTGGCAGCCCTTCGATATCAACATGCAGGAAGCCCCTGACAATCATGGCGACCGCCTCGTCGCGGCCCATGCCACGCGACATCAGGTACTCCACTTCTTCTTCGGCGATCTTGCCGACGGCTGCCTCGTGAGACAGATCGATGCCGGCAATCTCGCCCCTGAGTTCGGGTATGGCGTGAATGATCCCCCGCTCCGAGAGAATGAGACCGCGGCATTCGAGGTGTCCCTTGACCTCAGGAGCGCTGCCGGCGATGTGGCCCCGCGAGATGATGGTGCCGCCCGTCGTGATAGTCCTGGCTACGATCTCAGCGCGCGACCCTTTCGCCTCGAGCAGGACCCTGGAGCCGGTGTCCAGATGAGAACCGGGTGGTGCCACGAGGATGCTGTTGAACCTGACGACGGCTCCCTCGCCGACGCAGCGGGCCACGGGGTACATCTGCAGCGAGCGCATCGGCTTCATGGAGACGTAGTTGCTCATAAACACGGCGCCTTCCTCCAGGATGGCCCCGCTGCGCGGACGAACCTCGATCTCCGGCGCCCAGTTGTGAATCATGGTGAAGGTCACCTTGGCCCCGCGCTTAATGTAGAACTCCGATATGCCGATGTGCAGCCCGGAGGCGTTCATGGGGTGGGTGGCGCAGCCGGTAATGATGTGCAGCTCGGAGCCTTCTTCGGCGATGATGATGTTGTGTACCTTCTGCGCCAGATTCTTGTGGGCGATGTAGAGGCACGCCTGCACGGGGTAGAGCACCTTCGCCCCAGGCAGGGCCCTGATGAAGTACCCGTTGTGAAGATCGATCTCCGCCTGGGCGGTGAACTTGTCCTGATCCACGCTCACCGCGCGCCACCAGTAGTCCTGAAGCCAGTCGTGTTTCTCGAGCGCCTCAGTGATGGGCAATACCTCCACTCCTTCCTGGCTCGCCGAGCTGTGCACGACTGAACGGTCGATTTGGACGAAGGTGCCGGACCTCTGGCTGGCATCATCGAGCATCAAGCCTACCTTCATGAGCTGCGCCTTGTCCTGCGGGGGCAGCTCCGAGGGTTTCTCACGGTAAGCGTGTTCCTCTGCGGTCGATGAGTACCGGGAGAGGTCGATATCTTCGCCCAGTGCTGGCTTCTTGTCGAGGGCTTTCTCGGCGAGTTCGCGGCTCTTTCTCTGTCGGATTACTTTAGACATTTGACACATCCTTGGTAGCCGTTCTTCTTGATGGTGTCCAGGCACTCGCGGGCATCGCGTTGACAGACGACGGACCCATTGAGTAGCACGTATCCCTTGGTAGCGTTGACATAGTCGAGGATGTGACCGGTATGCGTGATGATGAGGCCGGAGCGGGTGCGGTTCCGTTTCAGTTCCTTCTGCAGCAGTTCGTTGATCATCTCGCCGATGAGGGCAATGTTCACCAGGTCCACGCCGGATTCCGGCTCATCCAGCAGCACCAGGTCCGGCGCCTGGGCCAGCAGCTGCAGCAGTTCCGACCGTTTGATCTCTCCGCCGGAGAACCCGTAGTTGATCTCGCGGTCCATCAGGTCGCCCATGTTCAGCCTGTCTGCCATCGCAGTCACCTGTGCGTCATCCGTCCGTCCCCGCGCGCAGGCGCGCACCATGTCGCGCGTCTTGACGCCGCGGACCACTGGCGGCCGCTGGAAGGACATGCCGATGCCCATGCGTGCCCGCTCGTCCAGAGTGGCGCGGGTGATGTCCTGTCCTTTGAAGATGATGCGGCCTGCGGTGATCCGGTAGCGCGGGAAACCCATGATGGCCATCAGGAGAGTCGTCTTGCCGCTGCCATTCGGCCCGAACAACGCGTGTGTCTCTCCGGCCTCAATGCTGAGGTTGACGCCGTGGAGGATCTCCTTGCCTTGTGTTTCTACGTGCAGTCCTTCCACAGTAAGCATAACTCACCTCTCTCGCAAGCGCGAAACAGGGGGCAGTGCGGTGCCTCCGTTATTTCGTCTTCTTGATGTAGACCTTGATCTCACCACCATGCTCTTCCATTCCGATGAACTCATTTCCGGTGGCCTTGCACCAGGCCGGCGCATCCTCCTTGATGCCCTCGTCACTGGCCACCACCTCCAGCACCTCCCCTGGCTTGAGTTCCTTCAGCTTCTTGGCGGTCTGATGTATCGGCATAGGACAGTATAGACCGACGCAGTCCAGCGTTGCATCTGCTTTCATGCAGTTGCCTCCTCAGATGAACAGGTTGATGCGGCCGTCCCTGGCATCGGCCAGGTAGGTGGCCACGCCAGCATAGCTGTCCACCTCCGGGACGAACGCCTCTTTGCCGATCCCCATGATGCCCATGGAAGTGGTGCAGGCGATGAACTTCACTCCCGCCTGATGGGCTATGGTCAGGAGTTCCTGCACCGACGGGGCCTTGGTCTCCTTCATGAGCTTGCCCATCATCCACTTCCCCATCCCGAACATGTGGAACTTTGACAGGCCCAGCCGTTTGGCGCCGCCGCGGTTCATGAGATTGACCAGCTTCCTCATCATGCCCTTGCTCCTGATCGGCCCCTCATTCTTCTTGATGACGTTCAGTCCCCAGAACGTGAAGAACATGCTGACTTCCATGCCGATGGATGCCGCGCCTATGGCCAGGTTGAAGGCGGCGAGAGCCTTGTCCATCTCTCCGCTGAACATAATCAACGTCATCTTGTCTGCCATGGCACGCCCCTACTTGGATATCAGCTTGCCGCCGCAGTTGGGACAAACCTTGGCGTTCTTCGGCGCCGGCGTCTCACACTCGACACAGTACTGAATCGCAATGCCGCACGCCTGACAGAAGGGCAAGAGGGATGCTTCCATGACCTCATCGCAGAAAGGGCAGGCGCATTTCGCGGCTTTGCTGGTCGTCTTCTTCCGTGCTCTTACCATCGTCGTCCTCCCGCCTCTACACGCTCTTACCGTGCTTTGCCACGTAATCATCGATGGCCTTGTTCAAGGCTTGAGCTCCCAGATTGGAGCAGTGGAACTTGTTCTTGGGCAATCCCTCCAACTCCTTGGCCACCAGCTCCGGTGTGATCCGGCGCGCTTCCTCAATGGTCTTCCCCTTGGCCATCTCGCTCACCATGCTAGACACCGCGATGGCAGCGCCGCAACCGAAGGTCTTGAACTTGACGTCCTCCAGCCGGTTATCCTTGACCTTGATGTAGAAAGTCATCATGTCGCCGCAGACCGGGTTTCCTTCCTCACCCACGCCGTCAGGATTCGGGATCTCCCCGACATTCCGGGGATTCGTGAAGTGGTCCATCACCTTCTCGCTGTAGATTGGCATGCTCGGTTCCTCCTCTCTGCCCCCTCATGAACTTGTCATAAAGCGGTGACATCTCCCGCAGTGTGTGGACGATGGGAGGGAGCGATGCCACCACGTAATCCACGTCCTCCTCGTTGTTGTGGATGCCCAGGCTGAACAGAAGCGACCCGTGCGCCTGCTGCGGCGGTATGCCCATGGCGATGAGGACGTGCGAAGCCTTCAGCGCGCGGGACGTACAGGCCGACCCGCTGGATGCGGCTATGCCCCTCTGGTTCATAAGCATCAGCATCGATTCCCCCTCGATGAACTCGAAGAGGAAGCTGGCTGTCCCGGGCAAGCGCCTGGTTGGATGACCGCTGAGACTCATGTGATCAATGCTGGAAAGTAGTCCGCTGATCAGACGGTCCCGCAAGTTGACAATCTGCCTGATGCGGGGTCCCATTTGGGATTCCGCTACGTAGGCCGCCATGCCCATCCCCACAATGGCTGGCACGTTCTCAGTGCCCGGCCGCCTGCCATTCTCCTGAACGCCGCCGTCCATCAGCGGCAGGATGCGCACTCCCCTCCTGACCCACAAGGCCGCGGCCCCCTTGGGGCCGTAGAAGGGGTTGGCGGCTAGGCTGAGGGCATCGACTCCAAGGATGTTGACGTCCACAGGGATGGTACCGACTGTGGCCACAGCGTCGGTATGAAAGACGGCGCCGGCTTCCTTGACCGCCTTGGCGATGTCCGCGATCGGCTGGATAGTGCCCACCTCGGCGTTAGCGTGCATGATGGAAACGAGTACGGTGTCCTTTCTCAGCACCCGCGCCACGTCTGCGGGGTCGATGAGAGCATGCCTGTCCACCGGTATCAGCGTCACCTCGAAGCCCTGCTTCTCGAGGGTCCGGGCTGAGTGCAGCACGGAGAAATGCTCGATCGCGGATATGACCACGTGCCTGCCCTTCGACTGCTGAGCCTGCGCCAGCCCTTTGATGGCCATGTTGTTGGCCTCGGTGCCACTGGAGGTGAAGATGATCTCTTCTGGCCTGCCGCCTATAAGGCTGGCCACCTTGTTGCGCGCATCCTCAATAGCGTCCCTCGCAGGGTCGCCCCAGTCGTGGATGGACTGCGGATTGCCGTAGGTGTCCTTGAGAAACGGAAGCATGGCATCCAGCACCTCGGGAAGGAGGGGCGTGGAGGCGGTGTTGTCCATATATACCCTTCTCATTTCTCACCTCCCGAGCCCAACCCTACAGGTGCGCGGTCGAAGCCGCCGTGATCCTGGTCTCACCGCTGACTTGCGACGTCCGGAGCGATGCGGGCAGCCATTCCGCGAAAACCAGGCCGTCAACCTGGTGCCTGTCCCGTCAGGTTCACGTGGCCCGGTATCCCCTATCTGAGCCGGCTCTCTACTACGGACCAATCGATGTTCTTGAAGAAGGCTTCAATGTAGTCAGCCCTCTTGAGGCCATAGTCGATCATGAAAGCATGCTCAAACACGTCCATGACCAGTATGGGCGCGCCGCCGGCAAGATGTCCTGTCTCGTGTTCGTTGATCCACTGGTTGACCAATCTGCCTGTGGCCGTGTCCTGGTAAAGGATCGCCCAACCGATGCCCCTCATGGCGCCGGTGCCCTTAAAGTCCTTCTCCCAGGCGTCCCAACTGCCGAACTCTTCAGCCAGCTTCTGTCCCAGCTTGCCCAGCTTCTCCGGGGTGCCCTTGCCACCGAGGTTATCGAAGTAGTACTCATGGACTCTCATGCCGTTGAATTCGAAACCAAGCCGGCGCTTCAGCTCGGCATACTCCGGGGTGCCTGTCTTGCCATCCTTGGCCATGGCCGCCAGCGTATCCAGTAGCTTGTTCGTGTTCGTGACATACCCTTGGTAGAGAGTGAAGTGATTCTTCAGCAGCGTCTCGCTGAAGCCTGGCATGCCGATGAGTCTGCCGTAGTCCTTTGCAGCGTAAGCCATGTCCTCCTCCTTCTGATTAGTCTCGTTCTTTGCAGGCTAGCCCGGCGTCAGCTCCAAGGGGGCAAGCTGTCTGCGGTCTGCTCTTTCATCCTCAAGCCCTGGCCAGCCCGGCCTTCAGCTCAGAGAGCCGCTTCAAATGGGACCTCTCCTCGTCGATTATCTTGCCGATCACCTTGGCATCGGCCCGGCGCACCAGGTCCTGCAACTCCGTATAGAACAGGATAGAATCCTTCTCCGCTCGAATGCCGAAATCGATTCCCTCGGCATCACTCGTGGTGTTCTCAGCCAGCTTGCAGGCGGCCGACTCACTGGAGAAGACGCCTGATTTAACCAGCGACTTGAGATACTCGTCGTACTCTTCCGTGTAGGACTCAGGCGGCGGAGCGTCAGTCAGGGACTTCAGCATGTTCTGGTAGGCCTTGATATGCTGTTTCTCCTGGTCCGCGAGGTACTTGAACGCGGTCTGCGCCTTCTTGCTCCTGGCGCAATTGACCATCGTCTCATAGAAGGCTGCACCGCTCTTTTCAATGTTGACAGCGACATCCAGCAGTTCCTTGCCCGAAAAGAGGATTCCCATCGTCGTCAGTGTGCTCCTTTCCAGTATTTGTCTCTCTCGTGGTTGGGGTGCAGGGCCGCAGTGTTGGCCGGTCACTGTGTCATGGGTTGCCCTGTGTCAGGCACGAGATGCTATCTTGAAGCGCGGCAGCCAGTCCTAGGGGTTTGCGACTGCTCTGCCGGCGCGAGACCCTGGTGAGGTCATCTCGGTCCCGGTCCGGCTGACCCTCCTCGCTGAATTATAGCATGCACCACTCCCCCACATACGCCACATTCCTGATCGGGTGACCCGTTGCTATTCTGTCATGCTGATCACGCGCCAATGTTGCAGCCTCAAAACGACACGGACATTCTAGCCACGTGTGGCGGCCATACGATGCGACTTTTGTCTCAACGATTACAGCTCCACAGGTTGGCATGGGCACCAAAGACGCAACGAAAGAGCGTGTGTCTAGACCTCTGGACCGTCCTGACCGGCGAAGCCATGCCGGCGCCGGCAGCCGAGAGGGCCAGGATACTCCACCGTCGCCAGCATCCTTGGTTGACGGCCCGGAGTGCAGCAACGCAGGTCGTCTGGATCGGACGAAATCTCTGGCTTAGACGAGTGCTAACACAAAAATACTGTTCGTCTAAGTTAGGATTGCATAGTACCATACAGGATCGTATAATGATGGCATATTTCAGGCAATATGCAGACCTTCTAGTCCCCCTTTTCCTCTCCAACACAACGTTGATCGGCCTCTCAGAGGCCGATCAACGTTCTCAAGGAAGCAGTGTGCGATCTCGTGTCACGGCGGGCAGCCAATCGCGGGATCGGCGGCCGCGGGTCATGAAGGGAGGCTCTCCAGCCTTACATTGCTCTCCCCGACGAGCTCCGCCAGCCGCTCATGAAGTTCGCGGCTGTAAGCGACGGCGATGTTGGGTAGGTCGAGCCTGATGCGCTGCCCGTTGCTGACAATAGTCAGGGACACGTCGTCCTCACCGGGGTGGCTCCTGAGCGTCTCCATGGTGGAGGCCAGCCGCTGGAGGTCATTTTGGTCGTTGTCTGTCTGGCCGATGGTTATGAGCAGGCGGTACCTGCGGGGCCTCTCCGGAGGTGCAGGTTCGAGCCTGGGCTTCTCCTTGCCGGGCTCGTACTGACGGACCTGGTCGCAGATCAGCTGTGCACCGTCATTGCGGGCCCGCACCTTCCCTTGGATCAGAAGGATGTTACCCTCTATCCACAGGTCCTGAGTCTGCTGGTAGACGTTGGACCAGCAGGTGACCTCTACGCTGCCATCAAGGTCCTCCAAGACGGCGCTGACGAAAGGCTGCCGGCTCTTGGTCAGACCCTGCCTGACGGAGACAACCTGGCCGGCTACGGTAACGGTTTGGCCGACCATATCGGCGTTGATCTCGCCGCAGAAGGCAGTCGTGCTCGACTTGAGTTCGCGGGCCGCCTGGTAGAACGGGTGGCCCGATAGATAGACGCCGATAAGCTCCTTCTCCCACGCCAGCTTGTCCCTGTACGAAACCTCGACTTCCTCCAGTTGAATCTCGGGAAGGGGGGCTGGCGTGCTGGCTCCCCACAGATCGAACATGTTTGCCTGCCCTGATTCGCGCAGGCTCTGTTCCCTTTGGGAGAGCGACATGATGCGGTCGATCCGGTTCAGCAGGGCACCGCGGCCAGCCAGGCAATCCAATGCCCCTGCCTTGATCAAGCTCTCCATGACCTTCTTGTTCATGCCCCGCAGATCGGCCCGGCGGCAGAAATCCTCGATGGACTTGAACGGTCCGCCCTTCTTTCTGGCCTCCACGATCGGCGCGACGGCGCCGGCGCCCACGTTCTTGATATCCGCCAGGCCAAAGCGGATGGCTGGCTCTTCAGAGTCCTCGATGCTGAAGCTGATGTCGCTCCGGTTGACGTCAGGCGGCAGCACCTTGATGTCCATGCGCTGGCAGTCGGCGACGGCCGAGGCTATCTTGTCCTGTTGCCCGCTGTGGGTCAGCAGCAGCGCCGTCATGTACTCCACCGGGTAGTTGGCCTTCAGGTAGGCTGTCTGGTAGGCGATCATGGCGTAGCTGACGCTATGGGCCTTGTTGAACGCGTACCCGGCAAAAGGCTCGATGAGTTCGAAAACCTGCTCGGCCACTTTCAGCGAGAATCCCTTCTCCCTGGCGCCTTCGAGGAACCTCACGCGCTCCTTCTGCATGATCTCCGGTATCTTCTTGCCCATCGCTTTGCGCACGATGTCCGCCTGCCCCAGGCTGTAGCCGGCGAATTCCCGCACAACGAATAGCACCTGGTCCTGGTAGACGATGACCCCGTAGGTCTCTTCAAGGATCTTCTCCAGTGACGGGTGAGGATAAGTGATCGGGACGAGTCCATGCTTGGCCTTGATGAACGTGGGGATGTGGTCCATGGGGCCGGGGCGGTACAGGGCGACCATGGCGGCGACGTCACTGAACTTGGCTGGCTTGAGCTCCTTCAGGTAACGTCTCATACCGGAACCTTCCAGTTGGAAGACGCCGCCGGTCTCGCCGGCGGAGAGCAGTTCGAAGGTCTTGGCGTCGTTCAAGGGCAGCCGTTGCAGGTCCACGTCGATTCCCCGGTGCTGGGCGATGATCTCTCTGGCCCGCGAAAGGGTCGTCAGATTGATAAGGCCCAGCAGGTCCATCTTGAGCAGCCCCACCCGGGCGATGTCCTGCATGACGAACTGGGTCATGGCCATGCCCTTGGCTTCGCCCTTGGTCACCTGCTGCAGGGGAACATGCTCGACCAGAGGTTCCTTGGAGATGACTATGCCGGCAGCGTGCGTGCTGGCATGCCGCGAGATCCCCTCAAGGTGCTTGGCGGAGTCCACCAGGTTGCGCACGATGGCATCCTCCTGATACATCCGCCTGAGATCCTCGTTCTCCTGCAAAGCCCTGTCCAGTGTCATGTTGGGACCGAACGGCACCAGCCGGGCCACCTGGTCGACCTGGCCGTAGGGCAACCCCAACGCGCGGCCTACGTCGCGCAGGGCAGCTCTGGCGCCCAGAGTCCCGAAGGTGATTATCTGGGCCACGTGATCCTGGCCGTACTTCTGAGCGACGTAGGAAATGACCTCATCGCGGCGGTCGTCCTGGAAATCAAGGTCAATGTCGGGCATCTCTTTGCGCTCGATGTTCAGGAACCGCTCGAAGACCAGCTTGTGTTCCAGCGGATCGACGTCCGTGATGCCCAGGCAATAGAGGATCAGGCTGGCCGCGGCGCTGCCACGGACGCCGCAGGGTATCTTCTGGCGCCGGGCGAAGGAGACGATGTCCCACACAACCAGGAAGTACTGCGCGAAGTTGGTCTTCCGCACCACCTCGAGCTCGTATCTCAACCTTTCTTCGATCTCTGGCCCCGCCGTCTTTCCGTACCTCTGTTCCAGTCCCCGCCAGCAGTGCTCCGCCAGGTATTTATCGGCGGTCTTGCCGGGATCGATCGCCACTTCGGGCAGGTGCAGGCGGCCGAATTCCAGCTCCAACCGGCACATGTCGGCGATGCGCTGGGTGTTGTCCAGGGCCTGGGGCATGTCCGAGAACTCGGCGGCCATCTCCTCGGGGCTCTTGAGGTAGAAGAAGTCCCCGGCCATCTTCAGACGTTTCTCGTCGTTGACCGTGGTGTTGGTCTGGATGCAGAGCATCAGGTCCTGCCAGCGGGCGTCCTGCCTCTCGACGTAGTGCACATCGTTGGTGGCCACTAGAGGTATGTTCAGTTTCTCACTGAGAGCCAGCAGGCCCTTGTTGACCTGTTCGATGTCCGGAATCGGATGCTTCTGGACTTCCAGATAGAAGTCGCCGAAGAGATCCTTGTACCATCTGGCGCTCTGTTCCGCCTCCTTGAGGCGTCCTTCCAGTATGAGGCGCGGGATTTCGCCGCGGAGACACGCGGTGAGCGCCACCAGTCCCTGGTGATGTTCCCTCAGCAGCTCCTTATCTATCCGGGGCTTGTAGTAGAAGCCTTCCAGGTGGGCGGCGGTGGACAGCTTCAGCAGGTTCTTGTAGCCCGTTCTGTCCTTGGCCAGCAGGACCAGGTGATAAGGCTCCTTGTCGGCGGCGGTCCGGCTATGGCGACTGTTCGCCGCCATGTAGAACTCGCAGCCGATGATAGGCTTGATGCCGGCATCCCTGGCCTGGAGATAGAACTCGATGATGCCATAGAGGGCGCCGTGGTCGGTGATGGCCAGGCTGTCCATTCCCAGCGCCTTCGTGCGCTCGATCAACTGTGGTATACGGCACATGCCGTCGAGGAGGCTGTACTCGGTGTGGACATGCAGGTGCGTGAACATGATCTGTCGAAAGCGGGGAAACCGACAAACATTATAGCATTCTGGATGTGGCTGAGCGTTGCGGCAAACGCTCAGCAAAACGTCTGGGTACGAAGCATCTGCCTGTATGGCCTGCTTTGGTCCTACTCGGCCGCTTCCATCTCCGCTGCCGTCCTGAGACTACCGTCACTTCCACAGGCGTTCCAATGCTGGTAACATGGGCGTCATGGGCAAGCCAGCCAGACGCACCAGCCTGCAAGTCACCGGCATGACCTGCGCCACTTGCGCCGGAACGGTCGAGAAGAGACTTTCGCACCTGCGGGGCGTATCCAGGGCCGTGGTCAACCTGGCCTCCGAGAAGGCGGCGGTGGAGTACGATCCGTCGTTGACTACTGAGAAAGACCTCGTCCAGGCGGTGGAGGACGCCGGATACGGCGTGGCCATCAGGGAGGTGGTCTTTGATGTCACCGGCATGACCTGCGCCACTTGTGTGCAGAACATCGAGACGGCGCTGAACGCACTGGACGGTGTGATATCGGCGACGGTGAACCTGGCCAGCGAGAAGGCTTACGTGCGCTACAACCCGGAGGCGGTGTCTGTGTCTGCGCTCAGGAAAGCCATCGCTGATGCGGGATACAAGGCAACCCTCGCCGCAGACGGGGCCGTGGACACCGATAGGCAGGCCAGAGACCGTGAGCGGCGCAGACTGGTGGTGCTGCTTATCTTCAGCTTCTCCCTGGCTGTTCCCGTCTTTGTGCTATCCATGGTCATGCCCTTTGGCAGCAGTGCCGACAACTGGCTGCTTCTGGGACTGACCACGCCGGTCCAATTCCTGGTGGGTTGGCAGTTCTACGTTGGCACATACAAAGCGCTGCGCAACCGTCGGGCCAACATGGATGTCCTCATTGCGATGGGGACGACAGCGGCCTATCTCTACAGCCTCCTCGTGACGGTGATGCCCGGCACGTTCGAGGGTGACGTCTATTTCGACACGGCGGCCCTCATCATCTCGATAGTGCTGCTGGGGCGGTACCTGGAGGCCCGCGCCAAAGGCCGGGCCTCGGAGGCGATTAAAAAGCTGATGGGGCTGCGCCCCAGGACGGCCAGCGTTATCGTGGATGGCACGGAGAGACAGGTGTCGGTAGAAGACGTTGAGGTCGGACAGACGGTGGTGGTCAGGCCGGGTGAAAAGATACCCGTCGACGGGGTGATTCTGGAGGGAGCCGCCGCAGTCGATGAGTCAATGCTCACGGGCGAGTCGATGCCCGTGGACAAGAAGGCAGGCGATACGGTTGTCGGGGCCACCATCAACAAGGATGGGCTGCTGAAATTCCGCGCCACCAAAGTCGGGAAGGACACGGTGCTGGCGCAGATCATCAGGCTGGTGGAACAGGCCCAGGGATCGAAGGCACCGATTCAACGTTTGGCCGACTCGGTGGCGGCTGTCTTTGTTCCGGTGGTGGTCACCATCGCCATGGTGACCTTTGTTGCCTGGTTTGCCGTCATCGGCAAGCCGTTCGTGTTTGCTCTGGAGGCCTCCATCTCGGTGCTGGTCATCGCCTGCCCCTGTGCGCTCGGACTGGCGACGCCAACGGCCATCATGGTCGGAACCGGCAAGGGGGCTCAGAACGGGATATTGATCAAGAGTGCTGCTGCCCTGGAAAGGGCCTACAGGCTCGGCACCATTGTCTTTGACAAGACGGGGACCCTTACGGAAGGCAAACCAGCAGTGACGGACGTACTGTCGCTCGACGGAAGTTCACAGGCTGAGATACTCAGGCTCGCGGCTGGAGCCGAAAAGGGATCAGAGCATCCAGTGGGCCGCGCCATTGTGGCGGCGGCCGAAGGAGGCGAACGGGCAGTACCTGACCCCGAGACATTTCAGGCGTTGAGCGGTCGCGGAGTGCTGGCCACGGTGGAGGGCAAGGAGGTGCTGGTGGGGAACCGTGCCTTTATGGCCGAGAGGCAAGTGACAGCCGTGGCGGCTGAGCAGCACCTTGGCAATTTTGAAAACCAGGGCAAGACGGTGATGCTGGTGGCTGTTGAGGGGAAGCTGGCCGGCCTGATCGCGGTCTCGGACACGTTGCGCGACAACGCTGCAGAGAGCGTTCGGCGGTTGCAGGATATGGGCTTGGAGACCGTCATGATCACCGGCGACAACCTCCGGACGGCAGAGGCCATAGCCGCTCAGGCCGGGATCAGGAAGGTTCTGGCCCAGGTTCTGCCCGAGGACAAAGCCAGAGAAATCCAGGCCTTGCAGCAAAATGGGAAGCTGGTGGGCATGGTCGGCGACGGCATCAACGACGCTCCGGCCCTGGCGCAGGCAGATATCGGCATAGCTCTGGGGAGCGGCACCGACGTAGCTATGGAGAGCGGCGACATTGTGCTGGTGCGGAACGACCTGAGAGACGTGCCGGAGGCCCTCAGGCTGAGCCGCTACACCATCAGCAAGGTGAAGCAGAATCTCTTCTGGGCCTTCGCATACAACACACTGGGGATTCCGATCGCTGCTGGTATCCTGTATCCCTGGACCGGAACGTTGCTGAATCCCATTATCGCCGCAGCGGCCATGGCTTTCAGCTCGGTCTCGGTGGTCACCAACTCGCTCCTGATGAACCGGTACCGCGTGCAGGGCCACGATTGATGTACATGGTGAGGAACGCAGGAGGTGCGGGTTGTCTCTTCCTGGCAATGCAGGTGGAACGGGATGCGGTGGCGATGCGGGATCAAGGATACTCTATCGGGCAGCAGGTGAAGCCAAGCCTGTGAAAAAGGAGGACAGATGGGAAGATCGGTGGAAGTAGCCAAAGAAGGTGACCTCGCTGAGGGTAGCCTGAAACAGGTGTCGGCCGAAGGGCATACCCTTCTTCTGGCAATGGCGGGCGGGCGGTTCTACGCTGCTGAAGGGCAATGCCCGCACATGGGGGCCAGCCTGGCATCGGGCAGGTTGGAGGGCACGGTAGTCACGTGCCCGCGGCACGGCTCCCAGTTCGACCTGGCGGACGGGCGCATGGTGCGCTGGGCGCAACTGCCGGGTGTGGCCTCCGCGATCAGCAAAGCGATAAGGAAGCCCCGGGGCCTGAAGACCTACCCGGTGAAGGTGGAGGCAGGCAAAGTCCTCGTGGAAATCCCATAGTCGCATTTGGTGTGCAATCCGGTGGGTTGCAGCCAAAAAGGATTCGGGGATCGAAAGGGCTGAAATCGGATCTGTCGGACAGACTTTGCAGGTGACCTGACAGGACATGAGCAGTCGGAGGAGAGAATGAAGGAGACTTATCAGACCAAGCTCTGGGTAAACGGCGCGGATATAGAGCTGAATCCTTTTGTCGGGCAGTTCCTGGCAGGGACGGTTGTCGGCGGCGTGCGAACGCTAAAGGGGGTCGCAGCGGTGCGGAGCATTGGGTTCAATCTGGCCAAGGGGAACGCGACGTTGATGGTCAACGGGAAACAGGTGGAGCTCACGCCGTTTCCCAGTGACATGCTATCCAGGACGGTGATTGGCGCGGTTTCTTCGCTCAAAGGAGTGAGCCAGGTTGACAGCCTACAAATGGACATAAAGGTGGTCTAGAAGGAGCTCGTACCCTTGCACACGAACCGTCTGGCAAAGGAGACCAGCCCGTATCTGCTTCAGCACGCCCACAACCCGGTGGACTGGTATCCCTGGGGTGATGAGGCGCTCGGCCGTGCCCGGCGCGAGGACAGGCCGATCCTTCTGAGCGTAGGCTATTCCGCCTGCCACTGGTGCCACGTCATGGAGCGGGAGTGCTTCGAGAACGAAGAGATCGCCAGGCTCATGAACGAGCACTTCGTGTGCATCAAGGTGGACCGTGAGGAACGCCCTGACATCGACCACGTGTATATGGAGGCGGTGCAGGCCATGACGGGCGGCGGAGGCTGGCCTTTGACGGTGTTCCTGACTCCGGAGGGACACCCGTTCTACGGTGGGACCTACTTCCCGCCGGAGGACCGCTATGGAACCCCGGGCTTTCCCCGGGTCCTGGTCGCAGTGTCCGAAGCTTACCGCAACAGGCGCACCCAGGTGAACGATGTGGCGCGGGAGGTGGTCGCACAGCTGAGCCGCAGTGCATCCGCCGGTCCTGAACCGGCAGACCTGACACAAGACATCCTAACCCATGCCTTCCAGGTGCTTGAGGCGGGATTCGACGACGCGAACGGCGGCTTCGGCCCCGGGCCGAAATTCCCCCAGGCCCCTGTCCTCGAGTTCCTGCTGCAGTACCATCACCGGATGCGCAGCGCGCGGGCGCTGGCCATGGTGGAGCTGACCCTCGAAAGGATGGCTAGGGGCGGCATCTACGATCACATAGGCGGAGGCTTTCACCGGTATGCCACGGATGCCGAATGGATGGTGCCGCACTTCGAGAAGATGCTCTACGACAATGCCCTGTTGAGCCGTGTCTATCTCCATGCCTATCAGGTGACCGGGAAGGCGGATTACCGCCGTGTTGCTGAGGAGACTCTGGACTATTTACTGCGGGAGATGACACACCCGGCCGGTGGCTTCTTCTCGTCCCTGGATGCTGACGTTGATGGTGAAGAAGGTGGCTACTACACCTGGAGCCGGGCTGAGATGAACGACGCACTGGGAGAGAAGGATGGCCATCTGGTCGGTCGGTTCTTCGGCGTCGGCAGCGAACTGGGGCTCAGAGAGCGGAGCGTCCTTCACATTCGCACGGGCTTGACATCGTTCGCCGCTGGAATGGGAGGCAATGCTGCCGATGTCGAGAAGGTGATCGCCCGTTCCAAAGCCAGGTTGCGGGAAGCAAGGGAAAGACGGCGCAGGCCGCAGCGCGACGACAAGATACTGGCATCGTGGAATGGGCTCACGCTGCAGGCGCTGGCTGAGGCCGGCGGCGTTCTGGATCGCAAGGACTACGTGGAAGGAGCGGCGGCCGCGGCGACGTTCATATTGGGTGAGATGGTGAAGGCGGGAGTCCTGATGCACAGCTGCAGGGACGGTGTATGCCGGATACCAGGTTACCTGGATGACTATGCGTCGGTGATCCGGGGGTTGCTGGACCTTCACGGGAGCACTCTCGAATCAAGATGGCTCCAGTCAGCCGTCGATCTCACCGGCGCAATGCTGACGCGGTTCGGCGACAGGGAAGGCGCCTGTCTTCTCTATGACACGGCCCCGGATCATGACACGCTCTTCGCCCGCGCGCGGGACACCTCGGACTCTGTCAAGCCGTGCGGCGGTTCGTCCGCTGCCGATGTCCTGCTGCGCGTATCCAGAATCACAGGTGACGAGTCCTACGAGAAGATGGCTGTTGCCATGTTGAGGCTGGTTCGGGACCAAATGCTTTCCTATCCCCTGGCGTCCGGCAACTGGCTGTGTGCCCTGGACATGTATCTCTCAGATGGTGAAGAGGTGTTCGTGGTAGGGCGGTGGGGCGACGCGGGCATGGAGTCCTTGCTTTCGGCGATCCATAGCCAGTACCGGCCGCGGATGGTGGTTGCCGGTCTCCGGCCGGGCGAGGCTCGCTCTGCCGTCACCGAAATACTGGCACGGGGCCGTGGCATGATGGATAGCGGTGCCACCGCCTATCTCTGCCGGGGCCGCTCCTGCCTTCCGCCGGCAACCGAGCCGGAGGAACTGCGTCGGCTGCTGGGCAGCTGAGCTTTTCCGTGGCGTTTCCTGCCGGTCACTGCGCTTCTGTTCGTGGGGCGCACTCGGTGTGGAGCGATGGGCGACGAGTGCCACTCGAAGTTCGTATTGACGGGGATGATAGAATTATTGTAGTTGGGGTTAATGTCGCTCGTCGTTTCCATCGTAGGTCGGTCCAACTCCGGCAAGACCACCCTGCTAGAAAAGCTGATTGCTGAGCTCAAGAGAAGGGGCTACACGGTAGCTGCAGTCAAGCACTCCGGCAGCGATTTTCAGCTCGACCATCCTGGCAAGGACAGTTGGCGCTTGGCCCAAGCGGGGAGCGACGCTGTCTTGCTGGCTTCGCCAACCAGACTGGCTTTCGTGCAGAAGGCCAGCCGTCCTCCGAGTCTCCAAGATGTGATTGATTTCCTGGGCAATGGATATGATTTCATTCTCGTTGAGGGTTTCAAGGGGAGCAGTGTTCCCAAGATTGAGGTTCATCGCCGCGACGCCGGCCAACTCATGACCTCACCCGACAAGCTCTTGGCCGTGGTCACCGATGAACGGCTCGATGTTGCAGTGCCGCAGTTCTCCAAGAGCGATGGCATGGCTCTCGCCGATTTGTTGGAGAAATCGCTGAGGGAACGCTCTTGCGCCGGAATAGCGCCAGCCGATGGTCGAAGTCCCTGGTCATGTGATTGACGTTGGGGCCAAAGAGCCTAGCGACGTATGTTGACAGTCGGATGCAGATGGGTGTGGGCAAGAGGGCGAGGAGTCAGGTGGACCGGGAGGAAGGGGACGTGATTCTCGACGCGCGGGACTTTGTGTTTGAGCTGCCACCACGGGTGAGATGGGCCCGGAGAATCCTCATAAAGCCGTGTGCGGGTTACCCCATCCCGTATCCGGCCACTACCAGCCGAGAGATCCTGGAGAGAGTCATCTCCTCGATCAGGGCTGTCAGTGAAGCGGACATCATTCTGCTCGAAGGCAGCCCGTGCGAAGAGGAGATGAAACCGATTTACAAGAGCTTGGGATATGAGTTCCCCAGGGTCATCGCTCTCGATGTGAGAGACACTGTCTTGGTTGAGGTGGAGAACCCGCTGGTGCGACCGTTTGCTGTTCCTACCTTCTGGGTTCCCAATGTGATCCTGTACTGTGACTACCTCATCAGCATAACACCCTGTAAGATTGTGGGAAGACAGGGTGATTTCACTATCAGAAACCTTCTTGGTCTGCTGCCCGTGAGTAAGTATCAGGGCAGCAATGGCACTGCCTGGGGTGCCCTGCACGAGCTGGGGATGGACAAGGTTCTGGCGGATCTTTACTTCACATTGCCCTTCGATCTTGGGGTTATAGATGCCCGGAAGAAGTTCATCGGCAAGAACACTCCGTCCGTGGGAAAGATACAACCCGGTGGCAAGGTCTTCGTTGGGGAACCATATGAGGTCGACCGTGAGGCTTCTCAGTGGATGGGCGTCTCCACCGAATACCTGCAGTGGATTGAGATTGCCAGAACCCAGGTAGGCAGCGAGGAAGACGACAGCTAGCGCCGTCACCCGTCTTCGCTTACCCGCGGCTCAAATCCCCCTTGGTCCCGCTGGCCCGGCAGACGCTTTGCTCCGCTTCCAGGCCGCAAGCACTGCACTGGACCCTGCAGTCCGCTGTCTCAACACCCTGGTAGGTACGTTGGTATTCTTGCCTGAGGAAGGCAGGGTTCACGCCGATATCTATGTGGGACCATGGCAAGACCTCATCGAGCGGGCGTTCTCGGTAGGCATAGAAGGCCGGATCAATCCCCGTCTTGTCGAAGGCGCGCAGCCAGCACTCGTACTTGAAGCGCTCACTCCAGGCATCGAACGTGGCCCCCGCCTGCCATGCATGGTGGATCACCCGGCCTAGGTGGCGATCGCCACGGGCCAGAATTGTCTCCAGCAGGCTGGTCTCGGGGTCCTCCCAGGAGAGATGGGCCCTGGCATGCCGGAGTCCGTTCTTCAGCACCTCATGTTTGGCCTTGAGTGCCGTCTGGCTGTCCTGGGCTACCCACTGGAAGGGGGTGTGGGGTTTGGGTACGAAGGTGGATACGCTAATTCGGATTCTTGGTGGTGACTTCTTTGACTCTCGTCTCAACCTTTCCACGATGTGGACGATGCCTTCCACATCGTCGAGCGTCTCGGTTGGCAGACCGATCATGAAATAGAGCTTTATGTTTGTCCATCCCTTGGCCAGCGCGGCGGCGATTGTTTCCACGATCGCGTCGTCCGGGACGCTCTTATTGATGACCTTTCTCAACCGCTCGGTGCCGGCCTCAGGGGCGAACGTCAGCCCTGGCTTCTTGCTGAAACGGAGCGACTCCATGAGCTTCAGGGAGAAGCCGTCTATGCGCAGGCTGGGCAGGGACAGCGCCAGGCGGTCCTCGCCGTGCTCCTCGACCAGTCTGCTGACCAGGGAGTCAATGCCGGGATAGTCGGTGGTGGTCAGCGAAACGAGCGAGATCTCGTTGTATCCGCAGTTCTTGATAAGCTGTCTGACCGCTTCGAGCACCTCTTCGTGGCTCCGATGCCGCTGCGGGCGGTAAACGAAGCCGGCTTGGCAGAAACGGCAGCCGCGCGTGCACCCGCGCTGTATCTCTACCGCCCCCCGGTCGTGGATCACGGAGACAAAAGGAACAACCGGTCGGGTGACTGGCGGTGGCAATTCGGCCATGATCCGCCGCCGGATGCTTGGCCTGACCTGTGGGGTCCTGGGGTGGGGGCCCCCGGCGTCATTGCCGGGGTGGCATTGTGTCTCGGAGAGACCGGGCACGTAGACTCCCGGGATGTCCGCCAATCTCAGGAGAATCTCGGTTCTTCTGGCGCCGTCCCGGCGGCATTGGCGGAGGCTCTGCACGATCTCGACCGTCAGCTCCTCTCCGTCTCCGATGGCGAAGGCATCCATGAAGTCGGCCATCGGCTCAGGATTAAGAGCGCAACTGCCTCCGCCGATTATGATTGGGTGAGAGTCGGATCTGTCGCTGGAAAGGACAGGGATGCCCGAAAGATCGAGCATGTTCAGCACGTTGGTGTAGGTCAGCTCGTAGCCCAGGGAGAAGCCGATGATGTCAAACTCGGCCAGCGGACGTTTCGATTCCAGACTCAGCAGCGGAATCTGGGCCTGGCGCATGGCCGCCTCCATGTCGAACCAGGGCGCGAAGGCCCTCTCGGCAAGTACGCCCTCTTGGCTGTTCAGTATGTCGTAAAGTATCGGCAACGCCATGTTGGACATGCCGATCTCGTAGACATCGGGATAGACCAGGGCCACCTTGACCTCGGCGGCTGACCAGCCCTTCCGGACACTGTTCCATTCGCCGCCGGTGTAACGGCCCGGCCTGGTCACTTGGCTCAGCATGCTGTCGGGGTATGACAACTTGACCTCGGTTTCTGGGTGGGGCGTCTGATGAAAATCAGGTGTGCTGCCGCCCACGATTGCATCAGGGCAGGGATGCAGGGCAGGCTTTCACCTGAGGGACCGCCGGGCTCAAGGAACCACCCGCCTCTCATGATCGCGCATCAGGCGGGTCAGACAGCCCACTCTTCCTTTGACCTGATTATAGTCTGAGCCCCGCGTCAGACTCAACCGCCATTACAGGAACGTTTCATGTGGGGGTGGTGTCGTTCAAGCTGGCCTTACTCTTGCAGGCGGAAGCCTTATCAATTTTGTCACAAAAGCACGGCCCAGCTTCAAATGAGGGGATTTTGTTATTGACACGCAGCAGCTTCGGACTTACGATAGCATCGGGTTATTACGCTCAGTGGCGCAGAGGAGCGGTGAGTTTGCTGGCCCAAAAACAGTCCGATCAGATACTGGCTAGATTCGTTGAGCGCCTGAGGTCGCAGGGGTATGAGGTTCGGCCGAACGCTGCACTTCGCGGTAAGTCGATTGCCGATCACACCTTCGACTTTCTGGTGCTGCGCCGTGACGGCTTCATGAACTTGCTGGCTGCTGTTGAAGTCATTAATGACGCGGAAGACCCGGAGACGAGCCTTCACAAGCTCTTTGCGTTCCAGGACAAGTGCTCCGAGTGTGAGATCGATCGGCCGGTGGTCATAGCCATTCCACGGCTGAGTTTCGTGGCGAGCCAGTTTGCGCAGAAGGATCGGGTCGAGGTCTTCGATGAGCAGGCGATGCAGATGTTCCTGAACCGTGCTCCGACGGCCCGGCCTACAGCCAATGATGTTCCTTCTACGTTCCTGCAGAAATCCGAGGTTCACCAAGCGCTGAAGACGCTCGGCTACCGGGTTGATGAATCAGTGAAAGTGGTCGGCAACTCGGGCACCGAGCACGTGTTCGGCGCCATGGCGTTGTGGGACGACGGCTTCATCCTGTGCAGGCTGGGGATTGACTACCTGTCAGGCGACACCGTCGACAAGACGCAGGTCGCATCGTTCGCTGACAAGTGCCGTGATGCCGGCATAACGGAGCGCCTGCTGGTCATCCCAAGAGGGCTTACTGACGAAGCCAGGAAGTTCGCCGAGCAAAAGAGGATTGAAGTACTTAGCCTCGATGGGCGGCCCAGAGAGTCGGCTGCTTCCGTCAAAGCGGCCACGGGGCAAGTCGAGTCGGGGGCTGAGAAGCCGCCGGAGGGGGCACGCTCCGTGGAAGGCAGGGGTGGGGAGAAGAAACCAGCCGTCGCCGCCTCAGAGGTGAAATCGTCCGGGGAAGTGCCTTCCGGGCGGGAGTCGGGTTCTGCAGGAGCAAGGGCAGTGGCGCCTGCTGCCAGCACGCCGGTGATCGCGCCTCCAGAGTCATCTCCCGCGAGGGCGTTCTCTATGCGCAGCGTCATCGATCAGTTCCTGACCCCGCAGGTGAAGCCGAAGCCGGTGGAAAAGGGCGCTGCCGCCAGTGGGGAGGCTGCCGCAGCCGGTGCGGTGGCCCAGGTCAAGGACGTTGAGGCCAAGGTTGCAGATGCGAAATCTACGGAGGTCAAGGCTGCACCGCTGGTGGAGAAGGCGGCAGCCGGAAGAGGTCCGCGGGCCAATGGTGGGCCGGGTGCTCCGGCTCCGTCTGCGGAGAAGCTCGCGGTAGTGAAGAGCCCGGACGTGAAGGCCATAGAGGCAAAGGCGGCGGTGCCTGCTACCGTGGCCGCCATCGACAAAGCGGCAGGCGGAGATGGCAAAGATCCCAAGTCGGCTGGGGTCAGGCCCGCCGAGGTCAAGCCGGGGATAGCGGCGGTCAAGCCAGCACAATCGCCCCAGGTGAAGCCGGCGGAAGCCAAAGCCGTGCTGGTGGCCGACAAGCCGAATGCCGAGGAGGCGAAGACTATCGAAGCGAAGGCTGCAGTGCCGGTGGCAGACAAGGCTCCGGTTCCGGCCAAGGCCCAGAATGGGGTAACCGCCGGAACACAGCCGCCGAGACCCGTTGTTGACAAGGGTGGCCAGGCCAAGGTGGTGATTCCCGGAATGAAGGTGGAGCTCTCTCCGAGAAAGTCGGGCGAAGAGCGGACCGACAGGCAGGGCGTGATGGGCAGGGCCCAGGGTGCCGTGTCTCAGGGGATCCAGCCGGCGAAAGCGGATGCAGATAAGCCCGGCATTGATAAGCGAGCGGCTGCAGGCCAGGCAAAGGGGGCAGGCAAACCGGCGGAGACGCCACAGCCCGTGGTCGAGGAAGTGGTCGAGAAGCCCAAAGTGAAGCTGCGGAAGGCGGCCAAGCCAGAGGCGCTGCAGTTGGTGCCGGAAGCTACGGCCAGGAGATTCACGGTATTGCCGATCTCCGTAGAAGACAATGTGCTGGAAGTGGCGATGGTCAATCCCAGCGACCTCGCTACGATCCAGGTTCTGGAAATGCAGAGCAAGATGCGCATCAAGGCCGTTGCTGCTGAACAGAAGGAGATCCTGGAGGCCATCGACTTTAACTACAAGGGTTTTGGCCAGATTGCCGAGCAGATCTCTCATATCGAGACCACCACAGACACGTCGACCGGGCCGGACCTGGTGGCGGCCACTGCGAATGCTCCCGTGGCCGCGGCCTTGAATCTGATCGTTGAGGAGGCGGTGAAGGCGAGAGCCTCTGATATCCACATCGAGCCCGAGGAAAAGAGGCTCCGCATCCGCTACAGGATAGACGGGGTCTTGCACGAGGTCATGTCGTTGCCCATCAAGATCCATCCGCCGCTCACTTCGCGTGTCAAGGTCATGTCGGACCTCAACATCGCCGACCATCTTCGGCCGCAGGACGGGCAGTTCTCGCTGGAAGTCAAGGGGAAGCCGATCGACGTCCGCGTGGCTACCAGCCCCACCGTTCACGGAGAGACCGTGGTCATGCGACTTCTGGACAAGTCGCTGGCCATAATGGAGCTGCCGCAGCTCGGATTCCAGAAAGAATGCCTGGACAAGTACATGAAGATGCTGGCGGTGCCCTTCGGCATGATCTGCGTCAGCGGACCGACCGGTGCCGGCAAAACCACCACTCTTTACGCATCCCTGAACACCATGGACAAGGTGACGCGCAACATCATCACGGTGGAAGACCCGGTGGAGTACCGCTTCGAGGGTATCAAGCAGATTCAGGTGAACCCCAAGGCAGGGCTGACCTTTGCCAGCGTGCTGCGCTCCATGATGCGTCTTGACCCCGACGTGATCCTGGTGGGAGAAATCCGCGATGCAGAGACGGCTGGCATCGCAGTGAAGGCGGCACTAACCGGACATACCGTTCTTTGTTCTATTCACGCGAATGACGCCGTGAGCACCGTGTACCGACTGCTCGACCTGGGAGTGGAGCCCTTCATGGTGGCATCAGTCATTACAGGCACCATTGCCCAGCGAATGGCACGGCGGGTGTGCGCCAACTGCGCCCAGGAGACGAAGCCCACTGCAGTGGAGGCGGCAGCTTATGAGAGTGCCATGGGCGAGAAGCTGGAAAGCTACATGTCCGGCGCCGGCTGTGACCTCTGTTCTTTCTCGGGGTACAAAGGGAGGCTTGGTCTCTTTGAAGTGCTGGCGATGACTGACTCGACGCGGGCTTTGATACTGAGAGGCGCAACCACGGCGGAGTTGCGCGATCAAGCGATAAAGGAGGGAATGGTCACCCTTTTCAAGGACGGAATGCAGAAGGTGAAGGCAGGTTTGACAACGGTGTCTGAGGTGCTGCGCAATGCGTACTCAATCGACTAGGCGAACGATGGCTCTGGTTTCCAGTGGTATCAGTCCTGGCGAGATCTCCCTGGGGGTGAATCAAGAAGTGGCTCGACATGGTGAACCACGAATACGGAGGGAGAGATAGAGATGCAGTACAAGTATGTAGCGTACAACCAACAGAAGCAACTCGTAAACGGCAAGGTGGATGCGCCCAATGAAACCGTGGCGCAGGACATGCTCACCCTCAGCGGACTCAAGACGGTGAGCCTGAAGGTGGCCAAGCCTCTCCTGGATAAGGACAAGATCCTGGGCACCACCTACAAGATCAGCAACCGGGAGATCATCATGTTCTCCAGGCAGCTGGCCCTCATGATAGAGTCGGGGTTCGACATCGCCGCCTCGCTGGACCTGCTGGAGAGCCAGATCACCAACAAGGGTCTGAAGAAAGTGGTGCAGACGATCGTCCAGGACATCAGAAACGGCATGAAGCCGTCGCAGGCATTTGCCAAACACCCCGTGGCGTTTTCCGGCCTGTATTGCCGCACCATTGCGGTGGCTGAAGAGACCGGCAACCTGGAGAAGGCCCTGCGCCAGATGGCAGACCACATCGAAAAGAATGCCAACGCGGCGAAGAAGATAAAGGGCGCCCTGATGTACCCGGTGATGGTGTTGATCCTGATGATCGGCGTCATCGCGATCATGGTGACCTTCGTGGTGCCGTCATTCGAAGGTCTGTATGCCGAATTGGGTGCGAACGTGCCGCTTCCGGCCCAGATACTGCTCGACGCCACCAACTTCCTGACTTCCTGGGGTCTTTACATTCTGGGCGCCATCGGTGCCCTCATTGTGGCGTACGTCATTCTCACGAGGTCGGAAGAAGGCAAGTATCAACGCGACAAGGTCATGCTGCGCATACCCCTGATCGGAAAGATCATCATCCTGAGTGAGCTTTCCCGCGTCGCCGCGACCATATCCACCCTCTTCCGCGCCGGAGTGCCATTACCGGAAGTGATGACTCTGGCTTCGCAGTCCTGTGAGAACAGGGTCATTGCCAGAGCGCTGACTGATGTCAGGCAGGAGATGCTGCAAGGGCAAGGATTGGCGCGCCCGATGTCGCAGAGGGCGATATTCCCAGCGCTGATGGTGCAGATGGCGTCTGTCGGCGAGAGCACGGGCAACCTGGATAGCACGATGGACACGGTGGCCGTCAGCTACGGGATGGAGGCGGATGACCGCACGGCCGTCATGACCGGCCTGATCACCCCCATCACGGGCATAATCATGGGCGGACTGGTGGCCTTCCTGGCTGTGGCGCTGGTATCCACCATGTACGGCATGATGGGGCAGATACAGGGGTAAGTCCGACCCGGCTGCTATTTGGTGCGGCTACATAATCAAGGCTGTCTATCCTGGAAGCCTCGAGACCGGGGCTGACGGGGAGCGGGCCGGTGTGGGCCCTAGCGACGAGGACGCACCCTCCAGGGCGTGGCTGGTCAGACCGGCGGCGTAGGGTTTCTCGGTGCCTGTCATGTGTTGACCTTGTCAGTCAGCCGGACTAGAATCAGGGAAAGACTGATAAGGAGAGTCATGCAGTCGAGCCTGATAGGCAAGATCGAAAAAGCCAAGCGCTACGCTGAAGAGAGAGACCGGGTAAAGTTTGCCGAGCTGGCAGTGAGTTTCCGGGGTGACAACGACGAATATATCATCACGTTCAAGCAGAACAGATGGGCCTGCTCGTGTCACCACTTTGCCTCTGAAGGGATCTGCAGCCATACCATGGCCCTGCAGAGGATTCTGGGCGAGATGCTTCCTTTAGAGGCCCTCTCGGCACAGCCCGGCTAGGGCATGGCGGTCAAGCTACCCCATTGACGGCGTCATTCGGGGAGCGAATGTCCGGAAAGCGCCGCGCAGTGCTGAATCGCCTCTGCCACCACAAAGAGCGAGCCGGTAACGCACACCAGGTCACCCGCGCCGGCTTCCTTCAGGGACTCATCCACCGCTGAGCCAACATTCGGGATAACCCTTGGTCTAACTCCCCTTCTGGAGCACTCCTCGGCAAGCAAGGACACGTCGGCGGCGCGCGGGTTCTGAGAACGCGTCACGATCACGTTGTTGGAGACCGGGAGAAGCGCCTCAACCATGCCGGCGATGTCTTTGTCGCGGGACGTGCCCATGATCAGGATGGCGCTGTCGAACCGGAAGTACTGCGGCAGGGCCCTCGCCAACCTCCGGGCGGAATCGACGTTGTGGGCTCCGTCCACCACGAGAAACGGGTGGCGCTGCAGGACCTGCAGCCGCCCCGGCCAGGAAACCTGTGCCAGCCCCGCAGCCAGGCTTTCGGCTGATATGCGCGTGCCAAGATCCGACAGGGCCTCGGCGAGGCCGACGGCCACGGCGGCATTCTCCACCTGATGCTCACCCAGGAGAGGGATGGTCAGATCGTAGCTGCCGCGCCTGCCATTGACCGCGAAAGACTGTTTGGAGTCGTCGCGTTCTCTCAGAGTCCAGACAATATCCGAGCCAACCTCCACCAATTCGGCTTGACGCTGGCGGCAGACGTTTGATATGACCTCGCGAACCTCTGGCGGCTGCGGAGCAGAAATCACAGTGGAGCCCGTCTTTATGATACCGGCCTTCTCGGCGGCAATGCGGGGCAGAGTGTTTCCCAAGACCTCGGTGTGGTCCAGGCTTATAGAGGTGATGGCGCACGTCAACGGGTGGACGACGTTTGTGGCGTCGAGACGGCCCCCGAGGCCTGTCTCCAGCACCTGGAAGTCTACCCCTGCTTCCTTGAAGTGCACGAACGCGAGAACGGTCAGGATCTCGAAGGTGGTTAGTTCCCCCAGCCCGGCGTGGCGGTTGAAGTCGTCGAGATCGGGCCGCAACCGGTCAGCCAAGTCCGCGAAGTCGGCTTCGGGGATGGGCCTGCCGCCGATGCGGATTCTCTCCGTGAAGCTGTGCAGGTGGGGGGAGGTGTAAAGGCCAGTCTTGTAGCCGGAGGCTGTCAGCACCGAGGCGATCATGGCAGCGGTGCTTCCCTTTCCCTTGGTGCCGGCGATGTGAATGGATTCAGCCGCCAGGTGCGGGCTGCCCAGTCTCTCCAGCACGGCCTCGATCCGGGAAGTGTCAAGAACAGCCGCCGTGCGAGACGTCCGCTCGTAGTCGGCGAAGCCGAGGATGTACTCAATAGCGGCCTGATAGTCAGACTGGCTCATCTTTGCCAGACAACCTTGCCGTCGAGGATGGTGGCGAGCACCTGAATATCCTTGATATGTTCAGGGGGCACCGCTGTGGGCGCGTCGCTCAGGACGACGAGATCCGCCAGCTTCCCCGGGCTTATGGAGCCTTTGGCATTCTCCTCGAATGCGGCATAGGCTGCGTCAATGGTGTATGACCGCAATGCCTCCAGTGCGGAGATGCTCTCATGTGGCAATAAGACCTGCCCGGAAGCCGCCTGCCTGGTGACGGCGGCGCAGATGCCAACTAGGGGATTGAAGGGCACTACTGGAGCGTCGGAACTGGCAGCGACCGTGATGCCGCTGGCCTTCAGCGAACCGATGGCATAAAGCCACTGGAGGTCATCCGGCGGTACGGTGGCCAGGTACCGCTCCCCGCTGTAGTGGAGAAACGGCGGCTGGGTCACGACCACAGCGCCGGTCTTCTTGATGCGCTGCGTCAGATGCGGTGGCGAAACGGAGCAGTGCTCCAGGCGGTGGCGGTGGTTGGGTTGGGGCGACTCCCGCAGGCATCTTTCCAGCGCTGTGAGGGCCGCCTCAAGCGTCTCTCTCTCGTCGACATGGAAGGCGAGCTGGAGACCCGCCCGGTGCACCTTGAGCGCCAGTTGATCCAGTTCGGGCTGAGGCGGACTTAGTGAACCGGTGGCGGTTTGGAGGACCACCTTGATGGCGCCGAGGCGGAGATCATCGGCCGCCCCGCCGTAACTGAACGACCGTCTCTCCTCCAGAGCATCAGCGCCAGTCATCACGGACAAGCGCGGCAGGAGCAGGCGCCTTTGTTTGAGACGGCAGAACAGATGCCAGCGGCCGGCGCTGTTGTTCCACGTGGCATCCTGGAGCGAAGTGATGCCGTTGGCCAGGAAGGCGTCATTGGCCAGCCTGATGCCGCCCTCTAGCTCTTCTTCTGTCAGTGGGGGCATCCTCGCATCCACATACGTGTTCATTTCGAAGAGCAGGCCGTTGGGCTCGCCCGTGTCGAGATCCCTTTCCATCATGCCGCCTTCCGGCTCCTCGGTCTCTGCGGAGATGTGAAGCATCTCCATGGCTCTGGAGTTCAGGACACAGGCATGGCCCGACCGGTGTGAGAGCTTCACGGGGTGCTCCGGGGCCGCTGCGTCCAGGTCCCGGCGGTTGGGGTGGCGCCTCTCGGTGAGGTAGAACTCGTTGTATCCGGTGGCCCGGATCCAGTGGCCCTTCGGCGTCTGACTGGCCCGCTGGCGAATGGCCTGTTGAATGTCGGCGATGCTCCGGACAGCTCCGGGCCCACAGTCCACGGCCAGCATGCTGGCCGCCAGGGCGATGGGGTGGCAGTGAGCGTCATTGAATCCCGGCACCACGGCGCCGCCATGGCAATCAATGGCTTCCGTTTTGGGACCCCTGAGGGAAAGAACCTCTGAATCCGTTCCTACCGCTGTGATCCGATTGCCCGCGACGGCGACAGCCCGGGCCTGGGGCCTCGATTCGTCCAGGGTGATAACGTTGGCGTTATGAAGAATGAGGTCAGCCGCGCGGCTCAATGTCTGCCCGCCTTCTCCAGGTGAACCAGCAGGATGGCAATGTCCGCAGGTGTCACGCCGTCCACGCGGGATGCCTGGCCCACGGTGGCCGGGCGGAACTTATTGAGCTTCTGGCCGGCCTCGAAGCGCAGGCCGGTCAGCTTGGCATAGTCGACGTCTGGCGGGATGCGGCGTTCTTCCAGGCGCCTGATGCGGTCGATTTCGCGCCGCTGCATCTCAATGTAGCCCTGGTACTTCACTTCGATCTCGACCTGCTCGCGGACTTCGGGGTCCAGCGCCTCAGCGCCGACGCCAAGGGAGAGCAGCGTCCCGTAATGTGCCTGCGGCCGCCGCAGGAAAGCCGCACCACTGGTGGCGCGCTCATCCCCGGGAGGCACAAAATGCACCTTGTTCAGACGCTGGATTTCGCGGGCGATGGCCTCCCTCTTAGCTTCCACGGCCTCATACCTTTCTTTGCCGATCAGCCCCAGCTCATAGCCGATGGGGGTCAGCCGCAGGTCGGCGTTGTCGTGCCGCAGCAGAAGCCGGAACTCGGCCCTGGAGGTGAACAGGCGGTAGGGCTCGGAAAGCTCGCGCGTCACCAGGTCATCGATCATGACGCCAAGATAGGCCTGGTCCCGGCGCAGAATCAGCGGCGGGCGGCCTTTGACTAGGTTGGCGGCGTTGATCCCGGCGATGAGACCCTGGCCGGCGGCTTCCTCATATCCGGTCGTCCCGTTAATCTGTCCAGCCAGGAAGAGCCCCGGCACGATCTTGGACTCCAGACTGGCCTTGGTCTGCGAGGGTGGCACGAAGTCGTATTCAATCGCGTAGCCCACCCGGATCACCTCCGCCTTCTCCAGGGCGGGGATGGAGTGCAGCATGGCCAGTTGCACGTCCTCGGGCAGGCTGGTGTTGGCTCCCTGGACGTAGACCTCGGTAGTCGCCCAACCCTCAGGCTCAAGGAAGAACTGGTGAGACTGCTTGTCGGCGAACTTGACGATCTTGTCCTCGATCGACGGGCAGTAGCGCGGGCCGATGCCCTTGATCACGCCGGTGAAAAGGGGAGCCCGGTGCAGATTGGCCCGGATCAGGTCATGAGTCTTCTGGCTGGTGGTGACGAGGTAGCACGGCAGTTGCGGGCGCCAGTCAATCGGCGCGCCAGGTGGATAGGCAGGGTTGGGTGGACTGGAGAGGAACGTTGGTTTCAGGGCGCCGTTGGTGGTGAAGCTGAAGTAGATCGGCGTATCGCTGCCGGGCTGGATCACCGTCTTGGTGAAATCTATGGTCCGGGCGTCGATGCGCGGCGGAGTGCCCGTCTTCAGCCGGCCGAGGTGTATGCCCAGCTTCCGCAGCGAGTCGGATAGCCGCGTTGCGGCCTGCTCGCCGGAGCGCCCGCCCTCGTAGGCCACGTCGCCAACGATGATGCGTCCTCCCAGCGACGTGCCGGTGGTCAGTATCACGGTGCGGCTCTCGTACACCCGTCCGAGGTGGGTCTTCACCCAGAGGACTGCTGGGGATGGGCCGCTGGCTTCAGCGTGGCCTATCTCCTCGATCAGCGCCTGCTTGAGGTCGAGGTTCGGCTGCCTTTCGAGAACGTGCTTCATGGTGGAGCTGTAGAGCCTCTTGTCGCACTGGGCCCGGGGTGCCTGTACGGCCGGGCCTTTGCCGGTGTTAAGCATGCGGACTTGGATGTAGGTTTGGTCGGTGACTCTGGCCATCTCGCCGCCGAGGGCGTCGATCTCGCGGACGAGGTGGCCCTTGGCGGGGCCGCCGATGGAAGGGTTGCAGGGCATGAGGGCGATGTTCTCCAGGTTCATGCTGAAGAGGAGGGTGTGGCACCCCAGGCGGGCGGCCGCCAGCGCTGCCTCGCAGCCGGCATGGCCAGCCCCGATCACGATCACGTCGTACATGCCGATCCAATTCTACAACAGGGGCCCGCGATGGGTCGATCGAATGCGTGACGTTTGACACTCCGCGCTGGGGTGTGCTAGATTTTCGGTGTGGCAGGGTAGCTCAGAGGTAGAGCAGGGGACTCATAAGCCCTTGGTCAGTGGTTCAAATCCACTCCCTGCTACCACCGACACCAACTGACATTCCAGCTAGCGCTTTACATAACACGCACCGACGCAAGTCCACGTACAATTGGCCCGGTCAACCATAGTCACGCCGGAGCTGTGCACAAATGTCACCTGAACTCAAACGGATCGACGTCCACCATCACATAGTGCCACCTGAATACGTCAGAGCTCTTGCTGACGTTGGCATCACTGAATCCGCAGGGATTCCTTTCCCGGGTTGGAGTGCTGAAGCGGCGCTCGATGTGATGGACCGGCAGGGCATCAAGACTGCAATTACCTCTATTTCATACCCGGGGGTGTATTTCGGGGACCTTGCGTTTGCCCGCGACTTGGCACGGCTCTGCAACGAGATGTCCGCTCGGTTGGTTGGCGACCATCCGCGTCGGTTTGGAGCATTTGCAGTATTACCATTGCCAGACGTTGAGGCAGCGCTGATTGAACTCGAGTACGCGCTCGACACGCTGCGACTCGATGGGGTGACGCTACTGTCCAGTATTGGCAACGAGTACTTGGGCAGCCCGTCATTCGAAGCTCTGTATTCAGAACTCAACCGACGAAGAGCAGTGGTCTTTGTTCATCCTGCCGTTCCCCCGGGGAGTGATGTACCGAAACTCATTCTCCCACCGGCGTTGATTGAATTCACTTGGGATACAACGCGGGCAGCCACGAACTTGCTCTTCAGTGGTACGCTTGAACGCTATCCGGATATCCGTTTCATCCTCTCACATGCGGGCGGGACGGTTCCCTATCTGGCATGGAGGATTTCACTAGGCGAGTGGCTCCCGGCCCTCGGCGAAAGAGTCCCCCAGGGGGTCATGACCTACATCAAGCGCCTGTACTATGACACGGCACTGTCAACAAACAAGTACACCTTGCGCTCACTTCAAGAGCTGATAGATGTGTCCCATATCCTCTTCGGTAGTGATTACCCGTTCCTGCCCGAGCTGGCGGTGGCTGCAACCGTCTCAGACCTCCAAAGCTATGACGGCTTCAGCGCGCAGGATCGCGGCTTAGTTGAATGCGGCAATGCACTCTGTCTGTTCCCACGGCTAGAGCAGTGAGTGTGCGTAATCAGCAGTACTGGTGTAGCGTGGGATCATCATGGCGGGTCAGCCAATCGGCTGACCCGCTCCATATCTGCTGGCTGGCAACCCTATAGCCTGTCCAGCAGGAGACTGCTGCCCTTCTTATTCAGCGCCATGGGCAGGCCGATGAGGTAGACGAGACCGATGACCAGGTCGATGACGCCGATCACGCCCACAATGATGCCGATGTCGCTCAGGAAGCCAAACCCGCCGAGCACGAAGAAACCACCGAGGCGCAGTATCCCTTCCCAGTAGACCAGGGAGCCGCGGGCCGCGAGATCCTTCGAACAGAATATGAGCAGAACCCCGATGTAGATGACCAGTATCGCCGGCAGCCAGAGCCAGAGGTTGGACGGCGGGACCTTCACCCCCAGCGAGTCCACTACCCATGGGCAGGAGAGAATGATTCCCATGGCGATGTTGTAGATGCCGGTCCAGAAGACGAATCTTCGCATTTGTGTGCCTCTTTCTGCAGCGTTCGCGTGCGTCCTTACGGCGTCGCGCCCAGCATAATTCCGCCCTGCGGAGGCTGTCAACGGTTGCCTGGATGCAGCGGAGACAGGCCCGGGCCTTGCGGGTTTCCGCCACGGGGATACGTTGTTCAAAGAAGAAAGCCTGCCTTGGGGAGGCAGGCTTCTCTTGCTTGTTGTCTCGGACCGGGGGGTGTCCTGTCCAAGACACCCCCATAATAGAGCGCCAGACGGGGCCATGGATTGGAGTCAGATAAGGAGATGCTTAGAACGTGATTAGAAGCCCTCTGCTGCAGGGCAGGCGGCAGAAGACTTGCCGCGGTGTCCTACGGTTGGCGGGCCCGGGTCTTCGGAATGACGAAGAAAGCGGCGTCGCCCCGGAAAGGAAAGAGGGGCTCGAAAGCCCCTCTTTCTATGTTATTTGGCTGGACCGCAGCCAATCAGCCGCCCCTAGAGCCAGCCGCCCTCCTTGAAGGCGATGTCCTGGGTGGTCATAGTCCAGGTTGTTCCGCCGTCGGTGGAGTAACCGCGCTGTCCGGAAGCGTAGCCTCCCGTGCTGTTGGCGCGGACCATGATCCGGCTGGTGGTGTCATCGCCTGGACTGGATATCACGATGGCATATTCTGTGCCGGCGTTCACCTGGCAGCCGGTGTCGAACCGAAAGTCGTACCATGTTGCAGTGGTTGTCAGAGACCAGGCATCGAAGGTGGTGCTGCACAACGCCGTTCCAACTGGCTTGTGGTTGGCGTCAACGTTGTAGACGGCAATCGTCACCTGATAGGTGGGATTCTCGATCTTGTACAGGTACAGCGACACGTAGTTCAGGTAATGGGTCGTCGCCGGAGTGAAGGTTTGGCAAGCCTGTTCCAGGCCGGTCGCGCTCACCGCCGTGTTGCTCGTGGTGAACGACTCGAACCACGGGTACTGCCCTTCCTTGAAGGCGATGTCTTCGGCGGGCAGATTCTGCCACGTTGCCCCGCCGTCGCTGGAGAAGCCGCTGAGGCCTCCGGCATAGCCGCCGGTGACGCTGGTGCGGGCAATGACTTTGTTCACGGAGTCACCGCCGTTGCCGGATATCACTATCGCGTACTCCGTGCCCGCCGTCACCTGGTAGCCACCGGCGAAACGGTACTCGCGCCATGTTGACGAGGTGGTCAGGGACGATGCCAGGAAGGTGGTACTGGCCAGGGCCGGTCCTGCTGGCTGGTGATTGTTGTCAGTACCGTACAGGGACAAGGTGACGGTGTATGACGGAACTCCCTGCTTGTACAGGCACAAGGACACATAGTCCAGCCGGTGAGACCTGGCGGGGACGAACGTCTGATAACCCCATGTCTGGGCGTTGGCATCCAGCCCGAGGCTGACGGAGGTGAATACCTCATACCAGGAGGACACGCCTTCCATGAAGGCCATGTCGTCCCCGGAAAGCATCTGCCAGGTGGCCCCGCCGTCGGCGGAGTAACCCCGCTGGCCACCGGCGTATGTACCAGTAGTATCGATGCGGACGATGGCGCTGCTGCTAACGCTCCCGCCGTCACCCGACAGCACCAGGGCATACTCGGTGCCCGCGGAGACCTGGCAGCCGGTGTCGAATCTATAGCTGCGCCATGTCGGGGTCGTGGTCAAGGAAGAGGCCGCAAAGGAAGTGCTGCACAGGGCTGGCCCGGTCGGCTGATGGTTGGCGTCGGTGCCGTAGACAGCTACCGTGACGCTGTGGATCGGGCTGCCCACCTTATAGAGAGCCAGGGCTACGTAGTTCAGGTAATGGGAACGCGCGGGGATGAATGTCTGGCATACCGAATTCTGGGCGTAAACGTTGAAGCCGGCGTTGTTCGCGGTGAAGACGTCGTACCACGTGGACTCGCCTTCGCGGAAGGCGAGGTCCTGGGTGGAGACCATTGTCCAGGTGATGCCGCCATCGCTGGAGGCGCCGCGCTGGCCGGCAGCATAGGCGCTGGCGGTGTAGACGCGGACAAGTGCCCTGTTGGTAGCATCACCGCCGTCGCCGGAGAGCACCAGGGCGTACTCGGTGCCCGCGGACAGCTCGCAGCCAGTGGGGAACCAGTAGTCGCGCCAAGCCGGTTTGGTGGTCAGCGAGGCCGCTGAGAAGGTGGTGCTGCAGAGAGCGCTTCCCGTCGGCTGGTGAACGTTGTCGGTGCTGTAGACCGCTACCGTAACTGTGTAGTACGGATAGCCTGCCTTGTACAGGTAGAGAGAAACGTTGTTCATGTGGTGCGAACGCACCGGGGTGAACGTCTGGCAGACCAGGTACGGCCCGTAGACCGGAACGGCCGTGTTGCTGGCCATCGATTGTTCGTACCAAGGGTACTGGCCCTCCTGGAAAACCATATCCTCTCCGGTGAGCGTCTGCCAACTCGCGCCGCCATCGCTCGAGAAACCGGCCTCGCCGGCGCCGTAGCCACCGGTGGCGTTCATGCTCACTGTGACTTTCGCGGCGCTGGTGCCGCCGTTGCCCGAGAGCACCAGCGCGTACTCGGTCCCGGCCGAGACCGGGTAACCAGTGGCGAAGACGTACTCACGCCATGTGGCGGCGGTGGTCAAGGACGAGGCGAGGAATGTGGTGCTGCACAGCGCCGCGCCCGTCGGTTGGTGGTTAGAGTCGACGTTGTGCAATGCGATGGTTACCGTGTATGTCGGCTTGCCGACTTTGAACAGCGACAGGTAGACGTAGTTGAAGTAGTGGGACCTCGACGGCGTGAATGTCTGGTACGCGGCATTCGGGCCGCAAATATCGATACCCTGATTGATCGAGGTGAAAGTCTCGTACAGGTTGTACTGGCCTTCCTTGAAGGCCATGTCGTCGTCGGACAGCATGTCCCAGCTTGCTCCACCGTCGGCAGAACTGCCCCGCAGGCCGCCATCGTAGCTGCCTGCGGTATCGACGCGGACCAGCACCTTGTTGGTGGTGTCCCCGCCGTCGCCGGAGAGCACCAGGGCGTACTCCGTGCCCGCCAGGAGATCGTAGCCGACGGGGAATACGTACTCCCTCCATGTTGCGGTGGTCGTCAGAGAGGAAGCGACGAATGACGTGCTGGCGAGTGCGGTCCCCACTGGCTGGTGATTAGCATCGGCATAGTACAGGGCCATGGTGACGGTGTATGTTGGTGCGCCTGTCTTGTAGAGAACCAGCGATGCCCAGTTGAAGTAGTGAGAGGTTGACGGGGTGAACGTCTGGCACTTCCAGTTCTGACCATAGATGTAGGTTCCGGAGTTGTGCGCCGTGGACTGTTCATACCATCCCGTCCCGGTTTGCGCAGCGGTGGACTCACTGACGGTGAAACTCTCGGAAGCGGTCGCCGTGCCCACTGCGGTGGTCACGGACACGTCCCTGAATCCGAGCGCGGCGCCAGGAACGATGGTGATGTTTGCCGTGATCTGGGCGGCGCTGCCCACGACGAAGCTGTTGACCGTGATGTCTGCACCGAAGTCGACGGAGATCGCCCCGGTGAAGTGCGCCCCGGAGATCGTGACGTAGAGTGTCTGCTCCTGGATTCCCTGGCTGGGGGTAACCGAGTCTATCGTGGGAGGGGCCTGCTTCACGGTGAAGCAATCGATAAGCGTGTCGGTGCCGTCAAGAGTGACTACGGAGACGCTTCTGAGCCCCGGCGTAGCGCTGGGACTGACGGTGATGTTGGCGGTGATCTGAGTGGAGCTATCGACGTTGAAGCCGTTGACGGTGATCTCCGGCCCGAAGTTCACGGTGACAGCCCCGATGAAGCAGTCCCCGGAGATGGTAACGTAGAGCGTCTGTTCCTGCATAGCTTCTGCCGGGTTCACTGAGCCGATAATAGGGGGGCCCTGGCTGATGTAGAAGCTGTCGGCCAAGATCTGCATGCCGCCCGGCGTGGTCACGGACACATCCCTCAGCCCTGGAGTAGCGCCGGCGTCTATGGTGATGCTGGCGGTGATCTGCGTGGAGCTGTCGACGCTGAAGCTGTTCACGGTAACGCCGTCGCCGAAGCTCACCGCAGTGGTTCCGCCAAGATAAGTCCCCGTGATGGTGATGTCGAGAGTCTGGTCAACGATTCCCTGGCTGGGGCTGACCGCGCTGATCGTGGGAGGAGCCTGGTTCAGTATGAAGCCGTTCTCCAGGGTGCCGGTCCCCGTCAGCGAGGTGACGGAAATAGTCCGGGCGCCGGGCGTCCCGGAGCTGCTGATGGTGATGCTGGCCGTGATCTGGGTGTTGGAGTCTATCGTAAAGCTGTTGACGGTGATGTCGGTGCCGAAGCTTACTGACGTGGAGCCGATGAACCGGGCCCCGGAGATCGTTACGACCAGCGTCTGTCCCTGGATGCCCTGGTTGGGGGCGGCCGACGCAATGCCGGGAGGCGCCTGGGTCACATTGAAGGCGTTGGCCAAACCGGCGGTCCCGCCGGGGGTGGTCACGGAGACCTCCCTCAATCCCGGCGCCGCTTCGTCGCCGACCGTGACGTTGGCTGTGATCTGAGTGTCGCTGTCCACAGTGTAGCTGTTGACGCTGATATCGGCGCCAAAGCTCACCGATGAGGCGGCGATAAGGTATGTTCCGGTAATGGTCACATTCAAAGTCTGCCCCTGGCCTCCCAGGTTAGGGGTGAGGGAGGTCACCGTGGGCGAAGCGCTGACTACGGTGAAGGCATCATTCAGGGCGCCGCTCCCGCCCGGCGTGGTCACAGATACATCCCTGAGCCCGGGCATGGCGGCGGGGCTGACGGTGATGGTCGCCAGTATCTGGGTGGCGCTGCTCACAGTGAAGCTGTCGACGGATATTCCTGCACCGAAACTCACCACGGTGGCACTGGTGAAGTAGGTTCCGCTGATGGCCACGTCTACTATTGTCTGGCCCTGGACCCCCTGGTTGGGCGTCACGAGGGTGATGGTGGGAGGTGCCTGGTTGACGGTGAAAAGGTAGGTTATGGTTCCGGCGGGTGTGGTAACCGAGACATCTCTGGGTCCTGGCGTGGCATTCGGGTCGATCGTGATATTGGCGGTGATCTGCGTATCGTTGTCCACTAAGAAGCCGTTGACGAATACTTCGGCGCCGAAACTGACTGAGGTGGTCCCGGTCAGATGGGTACCGGCAATGACCACATCCAGGGTCTGTCCCTGTATGCCCTGGGCCGGGGTGACCGAGGACACGCCGGGGGGTGCCTGGTTGACATTGAAGGCATTAGCCAGGGCTCCGGTGCCGGCAGGGGTGGTCACGGAGACATCCCTCAGTCCCGGGGTGGCGCCGTAGGCGATGCTGATGCCGGCCGTGATCTGGGTGTCGCTGTCCACGGTGAAGCTGTCAACGCTTATGCCTGCGCCGAAGCTGACGGAGGTGGCGTCGGTGAAGTGCGTGCCGGTGACAACCACTTCCAGGGCCTGTTCCTGCGTGCCCTGTCCGGGGTTGGTCGAGCTCACGGTGGGTGGGGCCTGGTTCACGCCGAAACTGCTGGCGAAAATCGCCGTGCCGCCGGGGGTGGTCACAGAGACGTCCCTTGGTCCCGGGGCGGCGCTGTAGCTGATGCTGACGTTGGCGGTGAGCTTGGTGGCGCTGTTGACGGTGAAGCTGTTGACGGTTATCCCTTCGCCGAAGCTCACCGCACTGGCCGCTGTCAGGTATGTTCCGGTGATGGTCACATCCAGTGTCTGCTCCTGGACGCCCACGTTGGGACCGACCGAAGATATGGTGGGAGGAGCGTGATTGACCGTGAAACCATTGCTGAGGGTGCCGGTTCCGCCGGGGTTAGTCACGGAGATGGTTCTGGCTCCCGGCGTTGCCGCAGAGCTGATGGTGATACCGGCGGTGATCTGATTGATGCTATCGACGGTGAAGCTGTCGACGGAAATTCCGAGGCCGAAGTTGACGACGGTGGCGCCGCTGAAGTAGTCGCCGGCTAAAGTGACATTGATGCTCTGGCCCTGGATCTCCTGGTTGGGGGTGACTGAGGACACGACGGGGGGAGCGTAGTTGACCGTGAAGCCATTAGGGAGATCATCGCTTCCATCCGGCGTGATCACCAACACCGTTCTCGTTCCTGGAATGGCAGACGGACTGATGCTGATGTCGGCGGTGATCTGGGTTTTGGCTTTGTCGCGAACACTGACCGTGATTCCCTCGCCAAAGCTCAGCGAAGTAGCAGTAGCCAGGTTGTTGCCGTAGATAACCACGCCGGCAAGCGCCTGCCCCTGAGTCCCTTGATTGGGACTGACTGAACTCAAGACTGGCGGCTGTCCTGCGGATACGAACACCGTGATGCCCAGGAGCGAAACGACCACTGCGAAGATGAGTAGATGCACCAGTACTTTCCTGCCAATGCCAGAGTTCTTCATGATGTCACCTCTCCACAATTAGATTTCGCGTTTGCGTAGCCCGGCCGGGGAATCGGGCCCGATCGGGGGCGGCTGGCTGGGATCCCGGACCCAGGATCCCCATTATCGGACCGTCAGAACCACGATCAGTTACTCTCCGGAAAGATGTAATGCGAATTGCCAAACCAGACGAGGATATCACCGAGGTCTCTCAGGAATGCTTCGGACGGGCAGTCCTTCGTCGCAAAAACATTACATCGACGATGGACAGAGGGAATTGCCCGGGAGGGCGTTGTGATATGGTTCTGGTGAGCCTGGCAGGCATCTTCGTCTCGGGGTGTGCTGGTTCGGCGCCGGTGATAGAACCCCCCACGCGTTGTGCCCCGGCGATACCCTGCCGGTCGTGTTTACAAAGCGCGCCCTTGAAGCTAGAATAGATACGTTCCGCGGGCGGTTGGCTCAGTGGTTAGAGCGCCTGCTTCACACGCAGGCGAGCTTGTCTCAAGCGTGGGATCGGCTGATTTACCTACGAAATCGGGGCAACGAAGCAAGAGCCCTTTTCTTGAGGCTATTCCGGGCATGACAGCAGGCTTGGTGGGATTGCGGTCGCGTGGATCCGCAGTTCTCTCGGATGCACTACTGGGTGGGCGAAAGGCCTTCGTCATGATATTCTTCTGACCTCCCTCTCAAAGAATGTCCGGCACCCTGCCCGTCTTCCGGGTAGTAGGTGATGGTCTCGCTCGCGCGAAGGCTTTTCTGTCATTGAGTCCCACTCTAAAGACTGAGCCGGGGAATGTCAACCAGAAAAGGGACTCGTTCCCCCCGCGCCAAGCTCTATGCTGCGGCCGGCTCGTCATAACCGCAGCGGGGGGGTGGCTGATGGCAACTCGATGGTTCTTGTCGGGCGCGCTACCTGGTACGCGACGGAGAATATCCGCTGGCTCTGGTCTCAGTCCTTCTCTCTGAACCACCCCTTGGATGACCGTTTGCCACATGGTTTGCCTCATCGTCTGCCGCATGTGGTCAATCAGTATCGCTGTAGAGAGCCACCATTCTGACCCAGACCTCACCACATTACTTAAACCCGGGTGACAAAGTGCTGCTACACCTGGGTCAGGCTGTCCAGGCTGCTTTCTGCGCCTCCTTTCTGCTGCGGTGACAACCTCCGGCGGTATCCGGTGCCCTCGATGACGATCCGGTAGCTAGCGTCGGCGGGTCGGTCCAGCCCGCTGTGACGTTCCTCCGGAAACGGAACCAGCCTCAGTGTCAGACTGGGAACGTAACGACAAAGGAGCAGGTGAGTCAGATCAGTCGGGCCACAGCAGACCCCTCATAGATGGCATTTATCACCTTCCGAGACCTGCTGCAGTCGCCGATCACATACACCTCCGGGACCACATCCTTCACCTTGCTGGAAAGCGTGTCGCGGGCCGTGGTTCCCAACGCGACAACCACGCTGTCAGCCGCAACCAAGGTTTTCCGCCCGTGGTGATCCACGACGGTCACGCCCTTCTGGCTGATTTCGGTGATTATCCTGCCGGTTAGTGCCTTGACCCCAGCCTCTGGCAACTGATTGGACAGCAGGTCAAACCGGGTGATGGTCTCTTCGTCCGGCGCTAGTTCTGGCAGCATCTCTACGATGGTCACCTTCTTCTTCTGTTCAGCCAGGTAGAGCGCCAGTTCACAGCCAACGGTTCCCCCTCCCGCCACCACCACATTCTGCCCAGGGACCTCTGCCTTGGGCATCAGGACATCCCAATAGCTCAGGACGTTCTTGCCCCAGGAGCATGGGATGTCGGGGACGAACGGCTCCGCGCCGGTGGCCAGGATAAGAACATCAGGCTTCGTGCTGCGGATCAGCTTGTCGTCCACTTCCTTGCCCAGCTCGACCTTGACGCCTGCCTTCTTCAGCTGGGGCAGATAGTACTCCAGGATGTAGTTCAGCTTGTCCCGCCCGGGGCACGCCGCTCCGACCTTGAGCTGGCCGCCCAGCTCTCGTTCCTTCTCGAAGAGAGTGACATCATGCCCGCGCAGTGCCGCCACCCTCGCTGCCTCCATGCCACCCGGGCCACCACCCACGATCATCACCTTCTTCTTGGTGCGGGCCGGTTGCAGCTCCACCCAGCCATGTTCACGCTCCCGGCCTACCGCCGGGTTGACCGTACATCGCATGTAGAGCTCCTGGAAGACGTGACCCCCGATGCATCCCGTATTGCAGCTGATGCACTTGCGGATGTCTTCATCCCGCCCTTCGCGGGCTTTCGCGGGCCACTCCGGGTCCGCGATGAGGGGCCGTCCCAAAGCCACGAAATCCGCCGCGCCGTCTTCCAAGACCTTCTCGGCGAACGCCGGTGTCTTGATCTGCCCTACTGTGATCACTGGAATCTTGACCACCTTCTTGATCTCGGCCGCCAGATAGGTCCGCCAACCCTCCTTGAAGCGCATAGGTTCCAGCAGTGTATGCATCGATTCATAGATTCCAGCGCTGACATGCAGGACATCGATGCCGGCGGCTTCTGCCATGGCGGCGATCTTCTTGCCATCTTCCAGCGTGAGCCCGCCGGAGACGAACTCGTCGGCACTGTAACGAAGGCACATCGGGAAATTCGGCCCCACCTTCTGACGAGAGCGGCTCACTATCTCCATGAGGAACTTCATGCGCCTTTCAAAGGTCCCGCCCCATTCATCGATGCGCTGATTGGTGTGTGGCGACATGAACTGCCCTATGAGGTAGCCATGCGCGCCGTGAAACTCGACGCCGTCCATGCCCGCCTTCTTCACTCGAAGAGCCGTCTCGGAGAACCTTTCTATCAGGTCCCATATCTCCTCCGACGTGAGTTCGCGGACCGGAATCTGCAGGAACCCGCAGGGGATGGCCGAGGGGGCAACAGGCTGCACGCCTTCAGTGTTGTGGACCTGCCTGCCGGCATGGTGGATCTGCTGAAAGACCTTGGCGCCGTGCAGGTGAATGGCCTCCGCCAGTTCCTGGTAGCCCGCTATGTACTTGTCATTGTCCAGGCGGAGCTGGCATGAGACGTTCTTGCCTTCGGGATACTTCACCTGGGTATTCTCAATGATGATCAGCCCGGCGCCGCCTCTGGCGCGCTCAGCGTAGTACTTGATGAGACGGTCTGTGACCTCCCCGGTGGGTCCGGCGAAATTAGTGGTGCACGGTGGCAACACAATCCGGTTCTTGATCCGTATCCTGCCGATCGATCCTGGTTCAAATAGCCTTGGATACTTGAGCTTTGCCATGACCTCCTCCTTCGACTAGATCTACTTGTTGACCCCCAGAATACTTTCCTATTGAAAGAATGTGTCTACACTCGGGATGAGGTTCCTTGTTCTGCTAGACTGATCTGGGTGGCTACATATTGCCATGATTGGCCCCTACGTCGGACATTGTTTGACACCGAGATACCGGTTGCCGGGTTGTGGGAGGCGGGACACGAACCAAGCGACTTTTCACGCTACTTGACCTTTATCTCCACCTTGGTAGGTACTGCTTCCTTGGCCTTTGGCACGCGAATCTCCAGGATGCCATCCTCGTAGCTGGCTTCAATCTTCTTGGCGTCGACTGCCGCAGGCAAGGTGATGGTGCGTAAGAAGCTACCGTATTGAGACTCGCATCTGTAGTAGTCCTCGTCTCTGATCTCCTTCGATGCCCTCTTCTGGCCCTTGATCGTCAACTTGTCTCCGGTGATGGAGACATCAATATCGTCTTTCTTCACGCCGGGCAGCTCCGCCTTGACTACGTAGTTGTTGTCCTTCTCGTACATTTCCAAAGCGGGGGCCCATGCCATCTCGTGCCGGGGTGTCCTGCCCCATCCTACCCTGAGGAGGGGCCATTGCGAGAGAAACGGGTCTTCCAGAAGACGCTCCATCTCCTCCACGGGATTCCAGGTTAGTAACGATCGGGGCCGCCATCTTTCCATTACCACTTCACACCTCCTTCTATACTCTTGCCTCCGCCCGTTGTGTGCTCCGCCTCCCAGTGACGCCAGCTGAGGCGGGCTGTCGTTGCTTCCCCTTGGACATTGTGGACCAAAACCTGAATGGGCCGGGCCAGATCGCCCGTCTCATGCCCGCTTGTCCATTGGCTGAACAGCCCATCGGTCATCACCGACCGGTGGGCTGCGGCCCAGTCTTCGCTGCCAATGGAACCCACAGCCTCGAAATCCTCACGAAGGCACCATGGTTGCCAAAGGTGCGCGAGTGCTGACGGGCCGGCGTTGCCCTGGCACAAGACAGCGAGCCTTTGCCATGAGGTCCCCCGGTGCATAGTCTAGCCTCCTGGCGCGGCACCCGCCCATGTCTCGGGACGCCTTCTGCTGGATGCGATCAAGACGGAGTTACAGGATCGCATGGGGCCAACAGGTAGCGTCTCCTTCGAAGCACGCGGGTTTGAGAATCCGGCCCAGCAGTGCTTATCCCCGTCGCCCGTGGCCCTCCCCCCAGTATTCGGGGCTGCAACGCTGCTGGCCAGCGGTGATCTTCTGTTCTCCATCGTCACATGATCGGCACGCCCTGTCAATGACCCGTGCCGATGGTCGCATCTGTCATACCCGATCTGTGGTGAGAGATTGTGGCCTTCCGCCCAGACGGGCTCATTGGCGCGTTCCTGCTTGGACGAATTGCCCGCATTGGCAGCGTTAGCCTACAATCAGGAAGGAGCCGCAGCGCACGAGGCCATCAGCGGGAAAGAGATTAGAGGCATCGGTGACGTGGAAGAGACCGTTATAGAGGGAGTCTCCCGGTACTCTTACGGCGGCATCCGAGTGTACCGCATACCTGTCGAGAGCTTCCCCAATCATGTGACGAATGTCTACCTGCTCGTGGGAGGAGAACCTACACTCGTCGATGTCGGCTTCAACAGTGAGACGGGGCGGAACGACCTCGAGAGGGGCTTCGCTGTCGTTTGCCAAGGATTTGGCGAGCGTGTGAGTCTGGAGAGTGTGAGCAACGTAGTCATCACTCATGGCCACGGGGATCACTTCGGCATGCTCGAGCACCCCAGACTAAAGGGCAAGAGGTTGTTCATGAGTCCGCCCGACACCGAAGTTGTCAGAGAGTACCAGACCGAATACCAAGAGTGGAAGCAGTACGTTGCCAAGCTGGCCCAAGAGGCGGGCTGTCAAGTGGATCTTGACCAGCTGTTTGGTCACGACCGGCTGGCCTTCGACGGCAGCGACTACCAACTGATAGAGGTCCATGACCAACAGGAGATTATCGGTAGCGGCACAGTACACCACACGCCAGGACACTCGCCGGGGCATATCTGCCTGGGTTGCGGCCCGTTCCTCTTCCTTGGCGATCACCTGCTCTCATTGACCACGCCGCACCAGGTGCCCAAGAGTGGATGGGGTGGGGCAGGATTGCGGGTCTATCTGGATTCGCTGGCGAAGGTGGCCAGATTGGGCTATGCCTTGGGCTTGCCGGCCCATGAAGAGGTGATCACGTCCATTGAGCATAGGGCTAAGGAAGTCGCGTTGTTTCACCAGCAACGCCTGGCGGAGCTCCACTACCTTTGCCGTCAGGAGAAGAGTCTGTACGAGCTTACCCGTGATTACTACGCCAGACATCCTGAGTTGATCCAGGCCTCCTCTATCGATGAGCTTGTGGCCGGCGACTTCGTCCTCGCCTTGGAGGAGATCAAAGCCCACGTTGAGTACCTCCTTGATGAGGGGAGGTTGCTGATGGTCGGCGGTGAGAGCGGCGTACCGCGGTATCGGTCAAGATGAGGTGCGGGGCTGGTGATGCTGGAGGAGCCAACTCCGTGCCGTGCAGTCACGTCACGCGATCCTCTCCAGTGCCAGACCGAAGGTTGGTCGCGAGGCTATGGTCTTGTGTATCTTGCACTGTGTTACCCCTAGACTAACCTGGACTACCTACTGTTCACCAATTGTCTATTGCGTAGATCGGACTCAGGACTGCATGCAGGCCCCACATTTCTTCCAAAGCTTGTCATCATAAGGTGTTGATGCTCTGTCCAACCAGGGTCTTGCCTCTTCGAGGGAGGCAAAGTAGAACTTCGGGTTGTTTCTTGTGCTGAGCCGATCGATGAAAGGACATCCGGTCGTGCGCAAAGTGCCAAAGGTGGTGATTCGGTGAGCTAATGGGTAGAAGCAATTGAAGATATACCCATGCTTCTGCCTGAATTCTGCCAAGTGTATTTCCGCTATAGTCTCTTACATAGTAGCAGACTTGTACCGACGCGGGTGATCCTACACTCCGAGTGGCCGTCGTGCAAAGAGTGCACATTCTGGGATGGCGCTCAGTATCATGTCTATCCTGTGTGGCATTCAACCATGCAAAAGCACGTGTGCTTAGCTTGCGTGCTATGGCGGAATCGGGAATTTCGGCGGCCGTCTTGAACGGAAGCACGAGTTCACGTGACGAGACAGATCACGTTTGCGGCTAGCGTCCAATTGCCGGGGAGAGGGCTATACTTCTGCTGCAACCTGTATTTTGCACTGGTAAACCCAGTCTGTCATCTGATTCTCTATGGTGGCCTGCGGTTCTATTATCAACCATGTGCCAGCTTGCAAGCCGTAGCCAGTCAGGTCTGAGTAACACCAGCATCCGTATGGGCTGATATCATCCAGACGAACTAGGGTCATTGCGTGACCGCTACCTCCGTTCTTGAAGAAACCGACAGCCGAATCTATGCCCACTGCCTCAAACAGGGCTGCTGCCAGTATAGCGTAGTCATCGCAGTCGCCTGAGAGAAACCCGAGCGTCTCCATGGGTGCCAAGAACTGCTCATTGTAGTCGGATTCATAGCGAATGTAGGTATTCATGAAATCCAAAATCCTGTCAATCTTCTGAACCGATGAATCCGTCACCTGGATACCTATGACGCTAAGGACTCCGTCCAGCTCCTTTCTTGCTGTGGTGTAACTGTGCTCATTCGCATGGCCGTAGTAGTTGTCCTCATAACTGATCCAATAGACTTTTCCCAATCCGTGCTTCGCCAGGTTGGCAGCGAAGTTTACCTTGTCCTGTGGCGTTGACGTATCACCCCACCATGACGAACCGTTACTGGCTTCCCTCAACTGATCATAGTAGCTCGCCAGAAGATGACCTATTCTGAGAGCCTCTGAAATCTCCCGTTCAGCAGTTAGGCGATCATATTCAGTCTCGAGAGCTTCGTGTTCTGTCTGCAGCGTGTTATGGGATGATTGCAGAATTGTCACCGGACAGGCAAATCAGGCCACTTAGGGACGGGTCAAAACCGGCCAGTTAAGGCAGGCGGTTATGACGATAGTCTACTTGCTCCTCTCAGTCAAGGTTTTGCGTTCGGAGGCGTCTCTGTGT
>JAUCPZ010000147.1 GCA_030372995.1 Dehalococcoidia bacterium | reverse complement strand
GCGCCGTTCTACGTCTTCCGCGGCCTGGTCTTGGCCAACCCGGAATGGTACCCGGGCCATCCCGTTGAGGTGCGGCAATCGTTGCTCAGATTCACCCGGAACGTTCTTCTGGAGGACCGCTTCGACTACCTCAATGTGAACCGGTATCTCGACTAGGAGCGCCGAAGAGTGGCGGAGAAGCAGGAAACCGTGCCCGGCTGGGTAATCTGGTTTGTCGGATTGCCCGGCGCCGGAAAGAGCACCTATGCCCGCGCGGTGTGGCGGGCGCTGCAGGAGAAGGGAGTGGCTGTGGATTACCTGAGCATGGACGAGCGCCGGAAGGCCTACAGTGCCGGACCAGCATACACGGAGGCGGAGCGGGTGACCGCCTACCGCCTCTTCGCTGAAGAGGCAGCCAGCATGGCACATCGGGGGCGTAATGTCATTATGGACGGCACGGCTCACCGCCTCTCCATGCGGGAGCACATGCGCCGGCTCGTGCCGCGCTTCGCTGAGGTGTACGTGCGGTGCTCACTGGAGACGGCCATGATGCGGGAGAAGGCCCGCCCGGAAGGCATGATCATGGCCCGTCTGTACGAGAAGGCCTTGCAGCGAAAGAAAACCGGCACCCAGTTTGAGGGACTGGGAGAGGTTGTCGGGGTGGACACTGAGTTCGAAGAGAACCCGGCGGCTGAATGCGTCATCGATAGTGAGCGTGAGAGCGTTGAAGAGGGGCGGGACAAGGTGCTGTCCCTAATCGCCAGATGGCAGTAGTGGACAATGATCGTGGCAGATGCCGGTGCTGCGCAAGGTGCGCCGGGCCCCGGGGATTCCAATCTCGAGCAGGATTGGGGCACTGTCCACTACAACTGCAAACCCAAAGAAAGAAGGACATCCAAAGCTGTTCTGATGGTGCGCCCTCGGTGCCGTACGCGAGTGTGGAGTGATGGGCGGGCCTGGCGACAGGCAGCCCGCGATCCCTCGCGCAAAAGAAAGAGCCATCGAGGCCGTGCTGTGCAAACCTCGATGGCTCTCGAAAACCTATTGCTGCGCGGTCTCCTCAGCTTCCAGCCTGAACACTGCCACCGCCCGCTCCATCGCCTCTGACATCTCGGCCAGCGACTGCGCCGCCGCCAGTGCCTCTTCAACCTGCGCCGACATCTCTTCCACAGATGCCGACACCTGCTGCGATGCCGCGCTGTTCTCTTCGGCCACCCCTGCCGAGCTCTCTATCAGCTTCGATACCGTCTCCGAGCTGGCCGTCATTTCCTCCGTGGCCGCCGCGTTCTGCTCCACAATGCGGTTGATCCGTTCTATGGCTTCCACCATGCCGCCGCTGAGGTTGTCGAGCTCCCGTGCGGCCTGGAGTATCTGCTCCACCTGCACTCCGACCTGCTGTGATTTCTCCAGGATGTTGTCCAGCGCGCCTCCCGCCTCCGACGCCAGCTTGTTCCCCATCTCGACCTCTTTGGTCCCCACCTGCATGGCGCTTACCGCCTCCCTCACCCCACTCTGAATACCGCTGACAATGCTGGCTATCTCCCTGGTAGCCACGGATGACCGCTCCGCGAGTTTCCTCACCTCGTCGGCCACCACTGCGAAGCCCCGGCCCTGCTCTCCGGCACGTGCCGCTTCTATGGCCGCGTTAAGGGCCAGCAGGTTTGTCTGGGCGGCGATGTCGTCTATGGTCGCTACTATCCGGCCGATCTCGCCTGATCTCTCGCCAAGGTCGGTCATACGGGATGACACCACATCCATGGCCTTCTTGATGCGGCGCATGCCCTCGGCGGTCTCATGAGTCATCCTGGCCCCGTCAGCCGCCGAAGAAGAGGTGACCTTCCAGGCCTCCGCGCCTGCCTGGGCGTTGCCCGAAACGTGGCTGATAGCCTGTGACACCCTCCTCACAATCCCGGTTGCTTCTTGAACGCCGCTTGACTGCTCCTGAGCGCCTTCCGCGATCTGGTCGATCGCCTTCGAAAGCTGACCCATCCCTCCGGCAGTCTGCTGCAACGATGACGCCTGCTCGTTCGCCCCTCTGGCGACCTGCTGTATCGTGGCCGCAATCTGCTGGGTAGTCTGTGCTGTCTGCTCCGCTGCCCTGGTCAACTGGACGCTGGCCTGAGACACGCTCGCTGCCGCCGCCTTTGTCCGGCCAATCAGATCTCGCTGCTTGGACACCAGTTCTACAAAAGCATTGCCCAGGACGTCGTTCTCGGACTTGGGTTTGATGGTGACGGTCAGGTCGCCATCGGCCACCCTCCTGGTGACCTCCGCCATGCTCTTCATATACTCGACGACTCCCGAATATGCCTTTGCCAAGGCACCGATCTCGTCGTTCGATCTAGTGTCAATCTTCTGCTCCACGTCGCCCTCAGCCAAGGCCTTGGATGTCTCCACCAGGTGCGTTATGGGCCGGCCGATAACCATCTTCGTCAGGACCCAGAAGAGCACCAGGCCCACCAAAGCCACGCCACCATAAGCCAGCGCCACATACATGCGCTGCGTGTTCATCTGCTGCACCACGTCTTCCGTGTAGATCCCAGTCCCCACTACCCAACCCCAAGGCTCGAACGCCTTCACATACGAAAGCTTGGGCACTATGTGGCCTTCTTCGTCCTTGTACTGCCAGTAATAGGTGTAGAATCCTCCGCCCTCACTTTGAGCAAGGCTGACAATGTCCCGGAAAATGTAGTTGCCGCGTTCGTCCTGGATATCCGACAAGTTGCTGTTGACCAGGTCCGGTCTGAAAGGTTCGAGGAGCATCACCGGCTGGTAGTCGTTCACCCAGAAGTAACCGTCCTTGTTCTCCCCATAGCGGAGACCATTCAAAGCCGCCAGAGCATACGTTTGCGCCTCAGTCCTGGTCACCAGGCCGGTCCTCTCGAGATTGATGCAGAACTGAAGCATACCGTAGGCCACCTCTACCTCTTCCTGGGTCTTGACCTGCTTTTCGCGCATCAGGCTGTTCTCCATCTGCGGCAGAACATATGCTACTACGTAGATGCCGGAAATCAGGGTTATGACAAAAGCCGCCAGGAACATCTTCCACATGATGCCGAACTTGACTTGTCTCGATCTAAAATTCTTGAACACTGACACTCCCTGCCTCCTAGCTTCGGGCTCTACTGCATCCTGATCACTCAATTCGTCTCTTCACACGACTCCCGACCAATGAACTGAATCACTATCGACCTCTAAACGATTACGATATCGCTGGCCCTCACCACTCTCATGTACCACCTGGCCACCTTCGTCCCACCAGAGTCCTCTTTCTGGCCCGCCGGCACAAAGCTCTCCTGCGCCGTGAACTGGTCGAAGGTGCCTTCGCGGTCCTGCGACGAGGTCATGAACCCCCAGGTGAACCGCATGGGAACGACCTTCACCCTGATAGTGCTGCCCGTAGCCACAGTGGGCAGCGCGGGATTGTAGCATTGCCCCGCATAGATCAGCACCTTGCCAGTAGAGTCCACCAATACGGCACCGCCGGCGCCCTCCGGCACAAACGCCGGATCAAACATGGCCATCTCGACCGTACCCTGCACCGTCACGTAGTGCCCCTGGTATGTCCTGAGATGAGCCTGCAGATCTGCGGCTGTCAGCGTCGTCTCAGTGCTCACCTTCACTTCTTCCTCAATCTCGAATGTTCCGGACCCACCGGTAGCTGCAATGGTGATCTGGTGATAACCTTCCGGCACAGATGCCGTGTCCCAGGCAGCCTTGGCCGTGACCCACTTCGCCCCGGCCGTCAGCGTCATGGCCACCGGCGTGTTGTTGTCGACGGCGTAGGTCACCCCGGTGATCCCGGCACCGAACACCTTGGCCGCCAGTTCCACCTGTCCATTCACGATCGGCCACGTGGCTCCGGCCGGGCTCATCTCTATTTGCTGCGTGCTGTCCACTTCCTTGTAGAAATCGTCCAGCGTGCTGCCGGTGACGGAAACGATGCGGTAGCCCGGCTTGCTCCCATCCGGATTGTCTCCGTGCCCCCATTCACCTGAGAGGGCGGCAGTCACCTGCTCGGAAACGCCCGAGCTGTCCATCAGGAGGTTTTGATGAGCCCCGCCCGAGAATATCCTCGTCTTGTATTGCTTGAGTAGAGTCAGGAAGGCTTCATAACTCCGCCAGCCACAGGTCGGCTCGTGGAAGAACACGAGCAGAGGGCTGTTCTTGGCGCGGCGGCCGAGATCCGCCTGAAGCCATGACCATTGGGATCCACTGATGGAGAAGGTCTCTTTGCCCGCGCTGACCCCGTTGGGATCAAGTACTACGCAGTGGTATTGCCCCCAGTCGAAAGAGTAATAGGTGGGACCGAAGTTGTTGCGGTAGGCGTCCTTGCTGCACCCCGCCGTGGCGCCGGTGGCGGATTCGCACGCTATGTTGGCGGCGTCGTGATTGCCCATCGCATTGAAGACCGGCATGGTAAGGCTGCTCACGGCGTTCTTATAGGCGCCGAACCACTGGGCAGCCTGCGCCTCTGATATCGTCTGGGTGCCGGCCGGGTTATTCGTCGGATCGCCCGTATTGACCAGGTCTCCGGTACATACCACGAAAGCCGGAGAAATCGTCTTGAACTCTTCCACTGCCTTGTCGAGTATCACCAGGTTCGCATCATCGAGATGCAAATCAGTCATATGAATGAAGGTGAAGTCGTCCCCGCTCCTCTCCGGTGCCGGCTTGAGACCGAAATTGAACGCAGTGTCCGAAACATTGCGGTACCACAGGCCGGACGGAGCATGGGTATTCGGAACGGTCACGAAGACGAAGCTCCCTTCCTTAGGAAGGGAGAAACCGCCATCAGAGCCGGTGGCCGTCACGGTCACCCCATTCGAAACAACGATGTCGGCGATACCATTTTCTCCAGGAGCTTTGAGGCCGTCGCCGTCCTCATCCAGAAACACCGTCCCCGTGATGTTGGTTACAGCGGGCGGCTCGTTGTTGTTATTGTTATTGTTGTTGTTCTCACTTCCACCCGATGAGCACCCCGCAGCCACAACAATCGTCAGAACCAGCGCAACCAGCGCGAGCCTCGAAACTAGATTCCTCACAACCATTCTTCTTCGCTCCTTTGTGCGCAGGCCATCCTTTTTGCGGCCTTTCGCTGCCTTCGCCTGTACGTACACGCTCCGCCGCGGGCTCCGTGGCCGTGGCAGGCAGTGACAAACAATGCTGGAGCCAGTCTAGCTGCCTTCTCTCACGCTCGCGTCACTACCCATTCCAGGTGGCTCTCAATGGTATCTCCGCAGGATTGCCGCCTCTCACATCCGCGTCTCATTTTCAGACGCCACGCACGAAGCGCCGGCGCGCCCCAACGCGCGTGTAAGCGAGAGTTGCCGCCCTTCGGATCCAGGTCAATTGGAGAGGTGGCGCATGAGGGGGACCGATTATGAAGATCTTGGGGCCGTTACGCCGGGCTGGCAGACGCGCCCATATACCCGTCCGCGCATGGCGCGGCCGGGGCAATCCACCGTCTCAGGCCGTCGAGACTCTGCCGAACAACAGTTGATCCAGGCTCGTCGAGGTGAGGGCAGAAGGCTACTTCTCTCTCCACCTTGGGCCTGTGATGCTCATGGTCCATATAACGCAGCCCCAGGTCAGGTCAGTGCCGGACTCTATGGTCCCGTCTAGTCCAACTGAATAGGCGGCCCTGAATTCCTTCCATGTCCTGAGATAGTCTGCGGCGTCGAAGCCGCCCGCTGTCACTACACCATTCCTGCCGTCCCATGCTGCTGCCGGAGCATCAAGCGTAGTCCTGCCCGCCGCGTCGAGGCAGGCCCGAATGGCCATCTTGGCTTCGCTCAGCTCCACGTTGGCCGCTTCCGAGCACTTGTAGACCATTATGATGCCATTCTTCTCCTTAGGTTCGCTCTTGCCTCCCGGACCTGTTACCGTCAGCACCACTGTATAGCCGCTGGAATTCGGTGACTCATACGTATGGGTGAAATCCTGCTCATCGTAAACAACAGTACCATCCCCCAAGTTCCACTTCCAGGAAGTGATATCGCCAGTGGACTGGTCCTTGAATCTGACGGTCAGCGGTGCCATGCCGGTGATCGGGTCGGCGATGAGAAGAACCCCCGAAACGTAGTCGAAAGTGAAATCCGCTGTCGGGCGCGGAGGCTTGCTGCACGAAGCACTGAAGGGAAACAGGATGGTAAGGGCAGTAAGCAGCAGGCCCGCAGCCATGATCTTCCTTGTAAGACTTCCAGACATGCCTTGAGCACCTCCTTCTACACTGAGCAGGGAGAGACTAAGGTGCCTACAAGTGTATCATGACTGGCGGGTCTCACTAGTTCCCTGCCGTTGCAGCTTGAGGCGAATCTAGCAAAAGAGGATGTCAGTTGTCAATAAGTCCCAACCTGCCCCATCGAGTCACCCAGGTGTGACGAGCGCATTCACCAGTCTGCCGGTCAGACTGCTCCGCCGCGCTTCACCACTCCTGTTGGCCAGTCCGGGCCGCGTGCCGTGCTCGAAGATCAGGGCCAGACCTGTGATTGCCGTTCATGCCCTTCGCTCTCCCCAGAAGTCGATCCGGAAGGGCCGGACAACCCTGCTACGGTGCTGGCCGCGCAGCCCGCTTCCAGGGAATCGCCAGGGCCGATACCCATACGTTACGTTTTCGCAACTTATTCTATTGACTTGGCGCCTTGCCATTATGTTAGCATTGATTGTAGTCTTCTCGGATGTCTCTAACGACGTGGGATTGACAAGTCAGATACTCACGCTGCTCGGGGTCGGTGGGAAGTCAGGGAGTGATTGGCTACTATATACGTCCTCGGCGCTGGGCACGAGGATGCGGTTGCCTTCTCGGGGCTCGTGGCTGGGCTCCGGCAGGTCGGATACCAGACCTGCTGCGCCGAAGATTTTTCGCGGGCCGGGCCAGCCGCAGTTGAGCACACTAGAGCAGCCATCGAACTCTGTGATGCTATCGTCCTGCTTCTTTCGCCCCGCTCGGTAACCTCAAGCAGGCCCACTGAACAATACGCGAGCATGCTTCGAAAAGGCAGGCCTCTCGTTGCCGTCCTCGTCGACATCAAACCTGGCCAGATACGGAACCTTCCACCGCAATGGCACCGCACACTCCCCGAGACTGCCAGAATCATTGCTGGCTTCCGGACCATGGAAGAAGCTGCCTCTCAGGCAGCTGACCAACTGAAGTCATTAGGCATCTACTCTGACCCGGGGACCCCAACTCCTTCATCCTTGGAGACATCCTCGGCAGCGCCCGAGAAGCCGCTGCCGAGGATCCCCGCCGACGCGATACCGGCGGCCAGAGACACCATGGAGGCGGAGCGCAGACAGGTCACCGTCCTTTTTGCCGATGTCGTGGGTTTCACGTCGATGTCGGAGAAGCTTGACCCGGAAGACACCCATGCCCTCATCAGTGAAGTCGTGGATCTTATCACCCAGGAGGTCCAC
>JAUCPZ010000146.1 GCA_030372995.1 Dehalococcoidia bacterium | reverse complement strand
GTGGACAAGGTCGACCTGTCCGTGGAGGCAGGAAAGATCACGTCCATAATCGGGCCCAACGGGGCTGGAAAGACCACCCTTTTCAACCTCGTCGCCGGAGTCTACCTCCCCACGAGCGGGGACATCCTCTTCGCAGGGAAACCTCTCGGCAAGGCCCCTCCCCACAAGAGGGCTGCACTGGGCATCGCCCGCACCTTCCAGAACGTGCTGCTGTTCGACAACATGACTGTGCTGGAGAACGTGATGACCGGGCAGCACCCGCGGAGCAGCCATGGTTTCTTCGAAGCCGCCCTGCGGCTGCCCAAGGCGCGCCGCGAGGAAGAGACCATAAGCCTGAAAGCAAAGCGGTATCTGAACCTGGTAGGGCTGGGCATGTACGCCGACCGTAACCCGCTGAGCCTGCCGCTGGGCCAGCAGAAGCTGCTGACCGTCGCCAGGGCGCTGGCCACCGAACCCAAGCTCCTGCTGCTCGACGAACCCGGGGCCGGACTGAACGCCTTCGAGAAGCAGAGCCTCAGTGAGCTGATTACGCGCATCCGGGACATGGGCATCACCGTAGTGCTCGTCGAGCACGACATGGACCTCGTCATGGGCCTCGCCGACTGGGTCATCGTGCTGGACAGCGGACAGAAGATAGCCGAGGGAACCGCCTCGCAAGTACAGAAGGACAAGAGGGTCATTGCAGCGTACCTCGGTGAAGAGGAGACCGCATAATGCTGCGCGTCGAGAACGTCACCGTCGCCTACGGGCTCTCCACGGCAGTGAGAGAGGTCTCTCTGGTGGTGAACGATGGCGAGATAGTGACCATCGTGGGCTCGAATGGCGCCGGAAAGACGAGCCTCCTCAATGCCATCTCGGGCACGGTCCCCATCAAGAGTGGCGCAGTCTGGCTGGATGAAGTAAAACTCTCTGGCCGCCCTCCGCACAAAACGGTAAGATTAGGTTTAGGTTACGTGCCTGAAGGAAGGCAAATCTTCGGTTCCATGTCAGTGGTGGACAATTTGATAATGGGGAGTTATCCCCTTTACGCTCGAAAGTGGTTCCGCAACTTGGCTTATGCTCCCTGGGCGCTGCGCGACAGTCTGGTTAAGCCCAATCTGGAGAAGGTGCTGAAGCTCTTCCCCAGGCTCGACGAGCGGCGCACCCAGCAGGCGGGCAGCCTCAGCGGCGGAGAGCAACAGATGCTGGCCATCGGGCGGGCGCTGATGTCGTCCCCTAAGATATTGCTGCTGGACGAGCCCTCTCTGGGACTGGCGCCCATGCTGGTCAAGGAGATTCTCTCGCTTCTCGCCAAGCTGAGAGACGAGGGCATGACCATCCTGTTGATCGAACAGGACGCCGTGGCGGCCCTGAAGATCGCCGACCGTGGCTACGTCATGGAGAGAGGCCGCATCGTGCTGGAGGGCAGCGCGGGCGAACTGCTCTCGAACGACGGCGTGAAGCAGGCGTATCTGGGCAAGACGAGAGGTTGAGCGAGTCCAATGAGAAGGTTGCTGTCCGGTAACGAGGCCATGGCGCTGGGAGCGCACCATGCCGGTTTGAGGGTGGCCGCCGCTTACCCGGGTACACCCAGCACCGAGATACTCGAGAATCTGGCGAAGATGGAGGACATCTACGTCGAATGGTCCACCAATGAGAAGGTGGCCATGGAAGTGGCCATGGGAGCCTCGTACGGAGGGGTGCGGGCCATGGCGATCATGAAGCACGTGGGCCTGAACGTCGCTGCTGACCCGTTCTTCGCCGCTTCGGTGACCGGGATCAGGGGCGGGCTCGTGGTCATATCATGCGACGATCCCGGCATGCACAGCTCCCAGAACGAGCAGGACAACCGGCATTTCGCGCGCTTCGCCAAAGTCCCGATGCTCGAGCCCAGTAACAGCCAGGAGGCTTACGACCTCATGCCTTGGGCTTTCCAGATCAGCGAAGAATTCGACACGCCGGTCCTGTTCCGCAGCACTACGCGCATCTCGCACTGCAAGACCGTAGCCGATGTCAAGGAGGCGCCTGATATCGAGCGCAAGAGGCCCGAATTCATTCGCGACCCGCACAAGTTTGTGATGGTTCCCTCCAACGCCCGGCCCAGGCACCCGCTGATGGAGGAGCGCATCCAGAAGCTATCCTCGTACGTCGAGACCTTCCCGCTGAACGAGGTCATCCTTCAGGATCGCAGCCTCGGCATCGTGTCCAGCGGCGCGGCCTACCAGTATGCCCGCGAGGTCTTCCGGGATGCCAGCTTCTTGAAGCTGGTTACTACCTATCCCTTGCCCCAGAACCTGATCCGGCGTTTCGCCCTGGATGTCAGGAGGATCCTGGTGGTGGAGGAACTGGACCCGTTCATTGAAGATTCACTGAAAGCCATGGGACTCACTGTGATGGGGAAGGAGGTCGTCCCGATCATCGGTGAGCTGAATCCCCAAATCCTGGAGGAGAGGGCAGCCATCGCCGGCCTGATACCGAAACCGGCGGCAATGTATGCGGTGAAGAAGGCCGTCCGCGATCTGCCTCTGCGGCCTCCGCTGCTTTGCCCCGGGTGCCCGCACGCCGCCACCTCCTATGCGCTCAGAAGATTGGGGTTCTATCACACCCAGCCCGAGGAGGAGACACCTTCTGGAAGAAGGGCAATAGCCCGGAAGCGCCAGGGCATCATCGCCACCAGCGACATCGGCTGCTATACCCTGGCGGTCTATCCGCCGCTGCTGGCCCTGGACACGTGCGCCTGCATGGGCGCCAGCATCGGGCAGGCGCACGGCCTCGAGAAAGCCGGCGTGACCAACCGGATCGTTAGCGTTATCGGCGATTCCACCTTCCTGCACTCAGGAATCACCAGCCTGGTGAACGCCGTCTACAATGAGGGCCGCGGGACGACCATTATCCTCGACAACGGGACCACTGCCATGACCGGGCACCAGGGACACCCCGGCACGGGCTTATCGGCGCGGGGAGAGACCGCTCCCAAGGTAGTCATTGAGGATCTGGTGCGGGGCATCGGTGTCCGGGACGTCAATGTCGTCAACGCCTTCGACCTGCAGGCCATCGAAGAGACCATCAAGCGCTGTGTGGAAACCGCGGAACCGTCGGTGATCATCGTCAGGGGTGCCTGCCCGCTCCACGTCAGGGGCAAGGGCCAGCCCATGGTGATCGATCTGGCGCAGTGCGACCAGTGCTTTAACTGTCTCAGAGTGGGATGTCAAGCGATAACCAGAGAGGGCAACGAGATCCACATCGACAGCACGCTTTGCGTGGGCGACCGCTGCGCCGTCTGCTCTCAGGTCTGTCATCGGAAGGCCATCCGGGTGCAACAGAAGTGAAGAAGACTGATATTCTCATGACCGGGGTGGGTGGTCAGGGTGTGATCCTGGCCAGCGACGCACTGGCGGAAATCGCCATGAAGGCCGGGTACGATGTCAAGAAGTCCGACTCCCTGGGCATGTCCCAAAGGGGTGGCAGCGTCGTCAGCCACCTGCGGCTGGGCCGCCAGGTGTTCTCTCCAATGATAAGGGAGGGGGAGGCCGACTTCCTGCTGGCCTTTGAAAGGCTGGAGGGCGCCCGTTGGGCCAACTATCTCCACCAAGGAAGCGTGGCTATTGTCAATGACCTGGCCATTCCGCCGCTCTCGGTGGTGGGTGGGGCATCGGCCTATCCCGGCACCGCCGAGGTAGAGGAAATCCTGCACCGCTACACTGATCGGCTCTTCATAATTCCGGGCACTCGGATCGCCCAGGAGTTGGGCAATCCGCAGGTTCTCAACGTCCTGCTGGTGGGTTTCCTGTCAGCATTCCTGGACATCGACGAGAAGAGCTACCTTGATGATCTTTCGCAGCGGGTGCCACAGAAGGTTCTGCAACTCAATCTGAGAGCTTTTGCCAGAGGCAGAGAGGAAGCGCTGGCAAGAACCCAAGGCAAGTGACTCTCTTCTAGGAGGCAAGCCGAATGATCTGGAGTCCGAAGTTCGAGACCATGCCGAGACCGGAACTCGAGAAGCTGCAACTGGAGCGGCTGAAAGCCCTCGTCGCCCGGGTGTACGAGAAGGTGCCTTTCTACAGGCAGGCATTCCAGCAGAAGGGGATAACGCCCGACAGCATCAAGAGCCTGGCCGATCTGTCGAAGCTGCCTTTCACGAGCAAGCAGGACTTCCGGGATAACTACCCACTGGGCCTGCTGGCAGTGCCCATGGAGCAGGTCTGCCGCGTGCACGCCTCGAGCGGAACGACGGGCAAGCCCGTGGTAGCACCATACACGGCCAACGATCTCCGCATGTGGACTGAGGTTATGGCCCGGACGCTCACCAGCGCGGGCGTCACCAAGAACGATGTGATGCAGAACGCCTACGGCTACGGCCTCTTCACGGGAGGACTGGGCTTCCATTACGGCGGCGAGAGGGTGGGGGCCACTGTAATCCCGACTTCGACCGGCAACACCAAGAGACAGCTCATGCTCATACAGGACATCGGCACCACCGTTCTCACCTGCACCCCTTCCTACACGCTGATACTGGCGGAAGGGGCCAAGGACATCGGGCTGGACCTGAGAACCACCAAGCTCAGGCTCGCCGTATGCGGCGCCGAACCGTGGTCGGAACAGATGAGGGCGGACATCGAGGCCCGGCTGCCCGTGAAGGCCATGGACATCTACGGCCTCACCGAGATCGTAGGGCCGGGTGTGTCGGTCGAGTGCGAATACCGGTGCGGCCTGCACATCTTTGAGGACAACTTCCTGGCCGAGGTGGTCAACCCGCAGACTGGGGAACGCCTCCCCTACGGTGAAAGGGGTGAACTTGTGCTGACCACGCTGACCAAGGAAGCCCAGCCCGTCATCCGCTTCCGCACCAGAGACATCACCACACTCAATGCCGAGCCCTGCAAGTGCGGGCGGACGCTGGTGCGCATGAGCAAGGTGACCGGCAGGACCGACGACATGCTGAAGATACGCGGCGTCAACGTGTTCCCATCCCAGATCGAGAGCATTCTTCTCCAGGTAGAGGGAGTAGAACCGCAATACCTGATCATCGTTGACCGCGAGCGGCATCTCGATGATCTGGAAGTGTGGGTGGAGGTGTCAGAAGAGGTCTTCTCGGACGAGATGAAGAGGATGGAGTCTCTGAAGAAGAAGGTCACGGAGGAACTGGAGAGCACGCTGGGTATAGGCGTCAAGGTGAGGCTGGTCGAGCCGAAATCCATTACCCGCACCGAAGGGAAGGCCAAGCGGGTCGTGGACAAGCGCGAGTTGGGATTGAAGTAGCGAGGAGGCAGAAGATGAAGATCAAACAGGTGTCCTGCTTCGTGGAAAACCAGCCGGGAAGGCTCGAGGCCATGCTGGAGGCACTCAAGGCCGAGAATGTCAACATCCGGGCTCTCTGCGTGGCTGAGACCTCTGAGTACGGGATCATGCGCATGGTGCTGTCGGACACCGCCAAGGGGGTTGAAGCACTGAGGAAGGCCGGCTTCACCGTGAAGGAGACCGTCGTGCTTCAGAAGGACATACCGGACCAGCCCGGAGGCCTTCTGGATGCCGTCGCCCGCCCTCTGGCCAAAGCGGGGATCAATCTCGAGTACTTTTATGCCTTTGTGGACCCGACGCCGGGGAAGGCGAGCATCGTGCTGAAGGTGAGCGACCCGGACAAGGCCGAGAAGGCGATGGGACAATAGGATAATCGCCTTCTTTTGGGGTGGCAAGAGCAGGAGTGGAATCGGTGCTGGAATTCGTAGTCCGCGGGTGGGCACAGCTCACCCGCGGCTTCCGAAACTGGATTCACGCCTTCGCGCGAATGACAGAGAGAGTGCAGAGACTCGTCTCTGCCGAGGGTTTGGGGGTGTCCCCCAATTCCCTTCCTCTCACCCCCAAGATTGGGGGCCAGGGGGTTGAATGAGTTCACATAGCGGCAAGTACCTTGTCGTCGATCTGACCAGCCGGAAGACAGAAGTACGCGAGCTTCCAGAGCGCCTGCTCAGGGACTATCTCGGGGGTGCGGGGCTGGGAGCGCGTCTCCTCCTGGAATGGTCAAGGGCAGGTGCCGACGCGCTCAGCCCGGAGAACCCCATCGTTTTCGCGTGCGGCACCCTCTCGGGCACCATGGCCCCGGCTTCCGCCTGCCACGCGGTGGTCACCAAGTCCCCTCTCACGGGGCTCCAGAGCAGTTCTCTGTCTTCGGGGCTCTGGTCTCTGTCCCTGAAAAGGACCGGCTTTGATGCCGTTGTTGTCACTGGTGCCGCCTCTTCGCTGACATACCTGTTCATCGATGACAACCAGGTCCATTTCCGCAAAGCAGACACTCTGGCAAGCAAGGGCTGTCCCGACACAGAGGCCGCGATCAGACGGGAGTCCGGTGACAGCCGCGTTCAGGTGGCCTCGATCGGACCAGCGGGCGAGGCAATGGTGCGCTTCGCCACCATCAGGGATGGCCTGCGCCTCACGCATTGGGGCGGGGCGGGAGCAGTGATGGGATCGAAGAGACTGAAGGCGATTGCCGTGAGGGGCACCTGGCCAATTTCTGTGCCGGATATTGCCAAGATGTGGGATGATTGCGCCGACCTGACTGCCCGTCTGCGTCAGAGAGCCGCCTCAGACGACGCTCGACTTTCGCTAAGCGCCTGGCTCATGTCCGGCAGCGGTAGCTGTCCGTTGCCGGCGCGCAACTACCAGCAATCCATCTCAGAGGGCGCCGCGAGCCTGGCTGGCGAGTGCGCCAAGAAAGACCACCTGATCAAGACAGTCGCCTGTCCTGCCTGTCCGGTCGCCTGCCAGCACGTCTATAGACTGACGGAAGATCCGCACTCCGACGAGCAACTGGTCTTGGACAAGGAAACGCTGGCTGCGCTGGGGCCGATGTGCGGGATGTTCCATTTGCCGGTGATATTGAGGGCGGCCGAATTATGTCAATTCTACGGGCTCGATCCCGTTAGCGCCGGAGCGTGCGTCGCGTGGGCCATGGAATGCTTCGAGCGCGGACTCTTGTCCAGCAAAGACACCGGCGGGCTGGACCTGTCCTTCGGGAGCGCCGACGGTGTAGTGGAGACGATCCGCAGGATCGGGCAGCGGAAAGGTATCGGCGACATGCTCGCCGAAGGCGTCAAGCGAGCCTCGGCCAAGGTCGGCCACGGTTCGGACGAGTGGGCCATGCACGTCAAAGGGCAGGAGATCGGCGGGTGCGACCCGAGAGGCATGCCCGGCCTGGCGCTGGCCCTCGCAGCGGGCATGCAGCCGCCACGTACGGACGGCGCCGAGGTCTCTATCTCAGGTGTCAAGGACCAAGAGGATCTGGCCGCCGCGGGCGATTCCATCGGGATCTGCCCGTGTACCCGCCAGTACTTCCGCGACCTGGCGGAAGATGCCTCGCGGCTGTATACACTGGCCACCGGCCTGCCGATGGACCCTGCTGAACTGCGGCGGGCTGGTGAGAGGATCAACAATCTGAAGAAGGCCTTCAACATCCGCGAAGGCTGGCGCCGGGCCGACGACTGGCTGCCGCCACGCCTTCTGAAGGACCCTGTGGGCTCCGCGGGCGCCGTCGCAGAGAAGGATCTAAAGGCCGCGATCCTTGACTACTATCGGCAGCGGGGCTGGACCGCCGAGGGGTTCGTTCCTGCGGAGAAGATCACGGCTCTGGGAACGGATGACGTCCAGATGATGCTGAAAGGAAACTGGCATGGAACGCCGTCACATACAGTGCGATAGAGAGAAGTGCACCGGCTGCATGATCTGCGAGTTTGCCTGCTCAGCAGCGAAGGAAGGGCGATTCGATCTGGAACTGTCGCGGGTCCGCGTCCTTCGGGCCACGCCAAGCCTGATCGACGTGGTCACTTGCCGTTTTTGCCGGAACACGCCTTGTATCAAGGAGTGCCCCAGAGGTGCCCTGAGCCTCGATGAGGCCAGTCAGACAATCAGGCTCGACAAGGCCCGCTGCGCCGGCTGCGGCTGGTGCCTGGAAGCCTGCCCCTTCGGGGCCATCGCCATCGACCGCAGCACGAAGACCGTCGTCATTTGTGACCTCTGCCTCGACCGCGACCAGCCCCAGTGCATCAAACTCTGTCCCCAGATGGCCCTCAGCCTCCACGTGTCAGGCAAGGCGAAGGAGTAGAGTAGCCCGTAGGGTGGGTAAAGCCCGCCCGACACGGATGCTCCGACCACAACCAGTTCGCCGAACTACTTGCCCGCGTCAGCCCAATGGCTTGGATTCATCGGAGGCGGGTGCGGGAACGGGTATGTATCGCAGATGCCAAGACAGTCGAGCCCGAGATCCTTTGCAGATCGAAGCACCTCTACCTTCACTGCATAAGGGTATTGTTGATGGAGTGGTTGTTTGAGGCGAAAGGGTCTGGCACTTGTTAGCCTGACGATGGCTACGACCCTTCCTTTTCCCTTCTTCGGCTCTTTGAGGCTGACGCGCAAGATGTCTCCTGGACGAATTGCCCGGGCTCCCTTTGGAGGGTGGTCGAGGAACTCCTCCTTCGGACAGTCTATCAGCCCTTGGGACAGCAACCTCTCGAGCCTGCCGCGTCCGGAATGGTGCCAACAGAAGATGCGATCTTGCTGAGTCATGATTCCTCCTTTCAGTTCTCTCGTTGGCTGCTATACCCAGACTGAAATGCGTTGCAGCTCAGCATTGGCTGCATCGAGCACCGGGTTAGACGTCCCTCCTTCTCGGGTTCAGCCAAGGGAAGTGACACCCGTAGACATAGACACGCACATACGCCTTGTTCCCTTTCTCACGTTCTTCCCGAAATGCAGGCGCTGGGTTCCTTCCTGCCTGTCGAAATACCTCATCCTCCTCTACACAAATTCGGATTGTGCCGTCTATGTCCCAATTCGGGCTGCCCTCCCTTTCCCATCTGCGCGTCACGGCACCCCTTAGGGAATCCTGTCGGGGTCTTCGAGGACCTCTCCGACATCTGTAGACTGGCACCTGCGCCGACTGCCCATCGTTCCTCTCGTCAAGCAGACGTTGGATGACCTGCGCTGGACTCTCAAATGGCCGCGCACAGCGGCCCAAGCGCTCGTACAAGTCATCGGGGAGATTGATCTCAGGCATGTCCGCCCCCGGGGTGGTACCTATTCGTTTCACATTGTTCCACATTATACCACTGGAATTCACTGTCCATCTTTGTTATCATAGAGCTCCTTGGGGAGCTTATATGCCACTTCTTAGCCTTCAGAGTGAGGATAGCCACGAACGGACGTGCAGATCCGTGGACGCAAATGCAATTCGGTTTGTGGTCCAATTGAAGTCATTCGAAGCCTATCAGGTCTCTGGTGCCCAGTCAAATTGCCGGAGAAGATAACAAAAAGAGGAAGGAAGTATGCAACTGAATAACGTGTGTGACGAAAACGCGGGCTCTGCGCAATCGGCAGTTCGCGTCAATAAGACCCTGTACATCAATGCCAACACGTGGCGAGGTTTCGAGGAGTTGTGTGAAAGCAGATACAAACCCAGACGACATAACCGAAAGCTACCCCCTCACCTACAGATCCTGAATGATGCCATTGACATAGCTTTGGCGAACTACGTCAGGCTGTATAGGACAGCGGACGAGACGGAGCAACCCACCACTTGAGAATTCGAGGTATGACCGCAACCAAGGGATCGGAAGCGCATGGACTATCGTTACAATCCATTCATATCGCTGCAAACAAACGATTTCATCATATCTCCCTGGCACAGCAGTGAGGCCGGGACTCTGAGATTCAGTGTGGTCAACAAAGTGACTGGAGAGCGGCGGATACTCGAGTGTGGTCCGGATTTCTGGTCAGTTGCGAGCCTGACGTGGCAAATATGGCCGCCAGTCGAGAGTGAAGACGAACACTTGGACTTCAGGATCTGGTAGGAGTGAAATCCGCAAGGGGGATGGTGCATGGGCGAGTATAGGAGGAATCTGGAATGATCTCGAAGTTGGACGCTGCTATTTCCGCATGGCCAGGAGTGAGACGAGATGAAACGACTCAGATCGCCTACTCCTTTGCAGGCAGGAAGTTCTGCTGGCTTTCCCCGCGAAGTGGCATGGTGCAGCTAGCACCGTGTCTCGGACCACGTTACGTTACTAGGCGGATCGAGTATGCAAGGAGCGAGACACTCATTGTCCGCCAGCGCACAGGAGTTGTTGAAGCTCGATACCTCGATCCCAACCATCGTCTGTACATGCGTTGGAGCTTTCCTGGCTTCATGTGCTCCGAACTCCCTTTCGATGAGGCAAAGTCTCTGATCCGGCAAGCCTACGAACGTGTCCGTGGGTCATGGGATGATTCGGCACGTGGAACTTGTCGCTGACAATCGCGGAGGGTTTACGCTCCAAGTAGGCAAGACATGGCGCCACCGCTACGACTTCGCGAGGCAAGTGGCTGATCACCTACCGGGGTCGGTCGCCGGTGAGCATCTATTGAAGGACACGCAGGGGGTGCTGCCCGCAATTGTACGTGCCAACGGGGGCGGCTATCGGTACTATGAAGGTACGGGCGGAACAGCGATGCCAGCGGTGCTGGGCGACAGGCTGTCCCGATACGACAGGCAGAACGTGTCTGAGTTGGTCGACATCCAGTTAGCAGGCCACGCCGCGGACGGGCAAGGCCCTATCGAGAGAAGTTCGGCAATCCGCCCGCCAAGTTCGGAGGACTCGTGACTGCTGCCTACGCCATTCGGGTCGCGAGACCCGGCACGTGTTCGCCGAACTGATACAAAGGGGGAGTGGAGTGTCACGTAGGAATAAAAGGCGAGGCTTCCCGGGAGGATGCTCGCTTCCGGCTGGCCTAGCTCAGGAAGTAGTGCGATATGCTGGTCGATGCAGCGAGGGAACCTGCACGTCATGTGGAGACCGTCGGAGGCTTCATCCAGAGCTAGCAGAGAAGACGAAGACGTATCGGGAGATCTGCGGGTATCTGAGGGGCAGGTTCGTCTGCCCTGGTTTTTCAGAATGGAAGGACGGGGCCGGCACATCTTCCCATAAGACGTGCTTGAATCCACGGTCTTTTGACATTCTGGTTGTGCATCTTCCGCACGATTCACGGAACTGACAAGCAAGGCAGAGGAGGGAAGAGAGTGAAGCAGACCACATTGCTCATGGTAGCCCTCGCTATCGGGATCGCGGCAACACTGCTGACGAGGGATTCAGATGCCCATGGCAAAAAGATCGTAAGAATCCCAGCCGTGCTTGCCATGGCAGCGATCATGCTTGTGTCGTTCGCCATTCATTGAACTGCCTCATCCTTGAGCGAACAGTTATACGGCTTTGGAGGTGCTGCAATGGGATGTATCCGATCTTTGGGCCTGACATGGTTTCGCCAGAACGTGGTTGAGACTCATCCCCGAGATGATAGACACATAACCGTGTCACAGTTCTACACCGCAGACAGGTCGTGGACATCGTCCGAGGTCTGGTGGTTCGACATCCCGATGGAGAAGTTCACTGGACCCATGCGAGACCACGCTCATTTGCTGTGTCAGAGGTCCGTGTCCTCACAGAACTTCTTCCATCTCAAAGTGCCGAGTTCCGTATTCCTTCAGGCAGCCAGAAACCATTCGGTAGAGATCAGGTCTGGAAGTTGTGGATCACTGGTACGACTTCACCTCTCCGCTCGGCCAGCGGACAGGTTTGTTGACGTTCGAGCAACAGGCCCTTTGCGACTTGATCTGTCGCCGTTTCTTCAGTAAGGAGCCATCGAAGGGTGGGGGTGATCGCCTCGGTCAACGCGCCTTCCGTCGAGGGCCGGAGGTCAATTCGAGCCTAGCCAGGGTAAGGAGTCGAGGTCATCAAGGGGGTTACCGGACGAGATCCTTGCGGCCGTGACGTTCGCAGTAGTCCATATAGCGGCTGATCGCCCGGGCCGCCCGGTAGATCGAGGGATAGAAGGCCACCTTGTTTTCGGCACACGCCTTCCGCGTCTCCATCAACGCTTGAAGACCAATATCACTCTCTACCCCATGCACAATCACCGCCTTCGGCTTCTTCAGACCCATGAGCGTCTTCAGCGTGTGCAACCTCATCATGTGGATGTACTGCAGAATGGTCTCCGTCTGCAGCGCCTCGATGTCAGGGGCGATCTGCCACAGCACCATGTCCGCATCTTCCCAGTTGTCCAGCAGGTGAATCATCTGGGTGAAGTCCCGCGCGTAGTGCCCGGGATCCACCGGGTTCCGCAGCATGGTACCGGCCGTCGTCAGCGAGCGCGCCAACTCCGCCCTCATCTCTTCTGGAATCGGCGGCAGGATGAGTCCGCCGGCCTCGCATTCGTCCGAGGCACGCACTCCCGCCCCGCCACCCACGCCGAACAGCACCGCCTTGCGGCCCCGCGGCAATGGGAAGAAGACAAACGTCGTCATCAGATCCGCCATCTCCTCGAAGTCCTCCACACGGATCGCCCCCGTCTGCTTGAGCATGCTGTCCCAGACCGCGTCGTCCCCAGCCAGCGCCCCCGTATGGGTGCTCGCACCCCGCTTCCCCGCTTCTGTGCTGCCCCTCTTGATGATAATCGTGGGCTTCCGGGATGCCGCCTTGGTCAGCACCCGCACCAGGCCTGGGCCGTCCTTCGCACCCTCCAGATAGGCCCCGATGATCTCCGTCTCAGGATCGTCGGCCAGATAGTCCAGCAGGTCGATCTCATCCAGATCGCTGGCATTTCCGTAGCTCACCACCTTGCTGAAGCGCACTCCCCGCGCCGCTGCCGCCCTGACCAGCAGCAGCGTATAGCTCCCGCTCTGAGAGATGAAAGCTACGTTGCCCGGCTCCCTGGGGAAGTTCGGCCCGTACGTCATGCCCATCTTCGGGTGATAGATGCCCATGCAATTGGGGCCGATCAGGCGCACTCCACCGCTGCGGGCGATCCTGACCAGCTCGGCCTGCAGCGCTTTCTTATCGGCCAGGCCGGTCTCCGCAAAACCAGCGGTGTACAGATGCAGTCCCTTCACACCCTTGGCCACGCAGTCGCGAACGAGTCCCGGCGTGGCTTCTGCGGGGATGATGCAGATCACGTAGTCTACCGGCTCAGGTATGTCCAGCAGGCTGCGGTAGACCTTGTGCCCGCGGACCGCGTCGCCCTTTGTGTTCACGGCATATATCTTCCCCGGGTATCCCCAGTCGATCAGGGTGTAGAAGAATATCTGAGTGTGGGCGTTGAAAGAGGCCGAAGGAGCACCGGGGGCAGCCACAGGGCTGTCAGTAGCGCCAACAACTGCTATGGAACGGGGGTTGAAGATGGCGTCGAGCGACATGTTGCTGTACTAGATTGTACCTGCGCCGCGAGGGCGATGGCAAAACTGGAACGAAGAAGGTGCCGCAAGCTACTCATCGCATTACCGAAAACTCATTGCCCTTTGTACTCTTCCGCTGGCCAGGAACATACGGGGTTGAATACTCGAGGCTGTGCATGTTAGATTCTCTACAGCAGTGATCATCGACACGAGGCCGTGGAGAAACTGGGCGGCCTTGAATGACATCTGCCTCGGTACCGCCGCGACGCAGGGAGGCCCGAAGATAGTGCAATACATAGTGACCCTGGGCAATGCGATAGAGGCCATCAAGAGAACGTACTACGTCAACGAAGGCGACTACTATGAGAAGTCATACTGGCCCCTGCTCAAAGACAGGTTTCCCAATTGCGAGGACTACTGGAGGCACTTCGTGGTGCCCATCACCAGGAGGCTGCAGGCCACCGTCACCGACCAGCGGAAGAGGACTCTGCCAAGAGAGCACATCTCCGAAGATGTCCTGCAACTGGCCTCCCTTCACTACTCCGTGTTCATGCATCTGGTCTGCTGCTACGACCACGTCATGAACCCGAGGATGTCATCTTTCGAGGATTTCTACACGCACTTGGCCGCAGCCTGTGACCTGGCGGAGGAGTTCCTTCACGGAGTCTGCCTGCTCACCATCGACTGCTGTGGGGGAAGAGCCAACGTCCCACAACTCTCCAGGAAGGAGACCGCCCAGAAGCAGGGAGGGGACCGCGGCGACAGCCTGCAAACCGGCGCTGCACCGGCAGTGCCGCCCGCGAGATACGGATTGCTGGACGAGTATTTTGGGGCGTCGGAGCAGTGGAAGGAATACAAGTTGCACGCCCGCAAGGTGCGCGACTACCGCGACGCCATCCTGCGCAATTTCCAGATAGGACGCGTCATCATGGCGGGCGATATCGTTTTGGTGCCACGGAAAGAGCACATTCAGGACTACGGCAGGTGGCCTGCGGTCTTCCTGGCCGCAGAAGACCCCGACAAGTTGCAGAGCCACTTTATCGACATGAAGGAACAGATGATAGCGGACACCGAGACTCTGGAGGTCATGCTCAACAACCTGTGGCAAGAGCCCATCGCCGAGATGAAACGGCTCTTCTTCGACGACAAGAATCCCATCATGCTCGGAAAGTACCAGATAACGCCGACGTAGAGGCCGGCCTTCGCGCCGGCACCTCCACCCACCATCGTGAGAAAGGCAGCATGTCGATCGACTCGGAGATGAACCTCGGCTTGAGCTGATGCAGACGCAGACCCCAACAGCCGATAAGGCCAGATACGCCTTCCTGTGGCAGAGATTCGCTGCAGTAGTCATTGACGAGGCCATCACGTACATACTATTCGTGCCGGCCTTCCTTCTTCAGATAGCAGGGATGGGTGAGAGATGGGAGCTGGCCGCGATGCTGGCTGCGGTTATCCTCAGATACGCGTACTTCGTTTACTTCGAACACGGACAGGGCCAGACCATAGGCAAGCGGCTGTTGCGCATAAGAGTCCGAAGCGAGCGTGAGGACAGGCTTCCGCTCAAGGAGGCCGCGATAAGAAACCTCAAGCGGTTCGACGCTCTTCTGGCTCTGGTACTCCCCACTGACCCGGCCACAGCCACGGGCACCGACCAACTCCTCGTCTCAGCCATCCTCTTCTACACAGCGGTGGCGCCAATATTCATCTGGCTGTCAGTCAAGAAGCAGCGCCCTCTGGACATGATCGCCCACACGATCGTTATCCAGCAGGAATAGCCGCCGCAGCCGATCAGGCATACCTGCTGAACTCGAATGCACGCCCACGGCATGACAAGAAGCGGCGCTCATGATGGCACGGTCCACGTTTGTTCATTCACGACGGACCGTGCTATGATTTCCTGCAAGCGGCCCCGGATGAGCCCAAGAGCCGCAGGCACTCGTCACAGCCTGTGCCGCAGCAAGTGAACACCCGAACGGAGTACAAGCCATGATCGTTGAAATGAGAACCCACGCCACCCAGAGAGAGATTGACGGCGTCGTCGAACGAGCCAAGTCACTGAACCTGGGCGTCCAGCTCAACCTCGGCACCGACAAGACCGTGGTCGCCATCCTCGGTAGCAACACCGGGCAGTTGTCCACCGACGTCTTCGCCGTCCTGCCCGGCGTCGAACGCGTGGCCCGCATCATGAAGCCCTACAAGCTGGCTTCCCGGGAGTTCAAGCCCAAAGACACCATCGTATCCGTTGATGGCGTCGACATCGGCGGCAAACGGATCGTCATCATGGCTGGCCCTTGCGCCGTGGAAAGTGAGAAGCAGCTGATGGATGCGGCCAGGGTGATCAAGAAGGCCGGAGCCTCCGTTCTTCGGGGCGGCGCCTTCAAACCGAGGACCTCCCCGTTCAGCTTCCAGGGTTTGGAGAAAGCCGGCCTCGAGCTGCTGATCAAGGCCAGGAAGCAGACGGGCCTCCCGGTCATCACCGAGGTAGTCGAGCCCCGGGCCGTGCCGCTTGTAGCCAAATGCGCGGACATCCTCCAAGTCGGCGCGCGCAACATGCAGAACTACGCCCTGCTGACCAAGATCGGTAAGAGCAGACATCCCGTGGTCTTGAAGCGGGGGTTCTCCTGCACCGTCACCGAGTGGCTCACCGCCGCTGACTACCTGCTGGCGGAAGGCAACAGCCAGGTCATCTTGTGCGAGAGGGGGATCCGCACCTTCGAGGACAGCACGCGGTTCTCGCTGGATATCGGCTCCATACCCGTGTTGAAGAGGTTCACCCATCTGCCGGTAATAGTGGACCCGAGCCATGCTGCGGGCCACTACAGCTACGTTCCCGCCCTGGCGAAGGCCGCCATCGCCGCCGGCGCCGATGGCTTGTTGATTGAAGTGCACCCAAACCCCAAGGAGGCTCTGGTGGACGGACTTCAGTCCCTCACACCTTCCGATTTCTCCCGGCTGATGCGGGAACTGAGGCCAGTGGCCGAGTCAGTGGGGCGGCACATCTGAAGAAGTGGCGTTCTTCTCGGCTTCCAGTGCCGGCGCATAGCGAGTTTAGCCAGTGAATACGACGGCCCCGTCAACCCTGCCCTTGTTCCTGCTGTGGGTCATCGGCATATCGGCCAGCGGCGTCATGATGCCCGGGCCCGTCACAGCCATCGTCATATCGAAAGGAACGCAGAGCAAGTGGGCTGGTCTCATGGTTGCCATCGGACATGCCATCGTCGAATGGCCATTGATGGCCATCATCTACTTCGGGGTTTCTGCATTCCTGAAGAGCGACGGGGTCCAGATTGGATTGGGGATCGCCGGCGGCTTGCTCCTGATCTGGCTATCAGTGGGAGTATTCAAGGCCAAGCCAGTGGACGTGGACGTCAAGTACGAGGGCGCGCACAAGAACGCGATCATAGCCGGGGTGGCGACAACAACGGCCAGCCCCTACTTCTTCCTCTGGTGGGCTACCGTAGGGGTCACCATCGTCGCCGGCGCCAAGGTCTTCGGGGGCGGCTGGGTTGTGCTGACGGGGGGTATCCACTGGCTGTTCGATGCTGTCTGGCTTCTCTTCATCAGTCTCTTCGTGTTCTTCCTGAGGCGTTTCCTTACGTCCAAAGTGCAGCGCGTGATATCGGTCGTCTGCGGCCTGACGCTCGTCGGGTTCGGGGTCTATTTCATCTACCGGGCCATCGACTTGGCCATATCGGGCTGAACTCTGGCGAGAAGGCCAGTGCCAGCGTGGCGGGTTTCGCTTCGCTCTACCCGGCTCTTCGTACGCCGCCATGGGGCGTGCACAGGGGCGTAGCTCCTCTGCGTTCCTCATCGTTCCCCCTTTGCCATCGAAGATCCGTCTCAGGCGGGCCAAAGGGGGACGAAGGGGGATTGGCCAAAGGTCAGGGAAATACCCACGGTGCACCTCTGGATTCACCCCTTCGCGGGAATGACAAGGTCAAGAGGTGCAGGAGAGTATCTCCTGCCGGGGGCTCGAGGGTGTCACCTAGACCACCCCTTCAGTCCACCGTGAGTGGGGGACAAAGGGGGTTGAAGCTAGAACTACAACTGCACCAGCTTCGCCGTGTATATGTCCGGAATGGCCAGTATCTGTTTTATGTGCGACTCCTGCAGAGGCTCATCCAGTTCCAGCACCATCAGGGCCTGACCGCGGGGTTTCAGCCTGGCCAACTGCATGGAGCTGACGTTGATGTCAGCCTTGCCAGTGATGTTGCCCACCGCCCCAATGATCCCGGGCCTGTCGCGGTGATCGCTGAACAGGAAGTAGCCACCCTTGGGGACGATGTCAATCCAGTAGTCGTTCACCCTGACTATGTGCAGTTCACCGCGCATGACAGTCCCGGCACAGGTCGTCACGCCTGCACTCGTAGTGACTGCTGCGGTAATCAGGCTGGCGTAATTCTCACAGGCACTGTCCTTGTGTTCGGTGACTCTCAGGCCCCGACGCCTGGCGACGAGATTGGCATTCACCACGTTGATGCGCTCCTCGCTCATCTCCTGCAGAAGGCCCCCGATAATCGCCGCCTTCAGCGCCGTCAGATCGTATTTCGCGATCTCGCCTTCGTACCCGATGTCAATGCTGGTCATCTGGCCCTCGGCTATCTGGGCGATCATCCTGCCCACGGCAGTCGCCACCTTGAGGAAAGGCGCCAGTATGGGCATCATCTCCGCTGAGATGAGCGGCGCATTCACGGCATATCTCACGGGCTGCCCGTTGAGCACCGCGACTATCTGCTCCGCTGCATCGATAGCCACGTTGGTCTGCGCCTCCTGCGTTGAGGCCCCCAAATGGGGGGTGACGATGACCTTCTCGTTCTTGAGCAGCGGGCTGTCCTTAGGCGGCTCCTGGGCAAAGACATCAAGGGCAGCACCGGCGATCCTGCCTTCCCTGAGAGCCTGGTCCAGCGCCTGCTCATCGATCAAGCCGCCGCGGGCGCAGTTGATGATCCTGACCGTGGGCTTCATCATCGAGAGCTCTCTGGCCCCGATCATGTTCTTGGATTGTGGTGTCAGAGGAAGATGAAGAGTGATGAAGTCCGCTTCTCTTATGATTTGCTCCAGGGGAACCAATTCCACGCGCAGGTTGCGGGCATACTCCGGAGAGACAAACGGATCGTACCCCAGCACCCTCATCTGGAAGCCCTGCACCCGCCGCGCCACCTCCGATCCCACGTTCCCCAGGCCGACTATGCCCAGGGTCTTGTTGCGCACCTCGACACCCACGAAACTCTGGCGCTTCCATTCCCCGCTCTTCAGGCTCTCGTTGGCCTGGGGAATCTTCCGAGAGAGGGCCAGCATCATGGCAATGGCGTGTTCCGCCGCGGCGATCGTGTTGCCGGTGGGCGCGTTGACCACCACGATGCCTCTGTTCGTTGCCGCTTCCACGTCGATGTTGTCGATGCCCACCCCGGCCCGCGCAATCACCTGCAGCTTCTTGCCCGCCTCGATCACCTTGGCGGTGACCTTGGTCTCGCTGCGCACCATCAGAGCCTCGTATTCCCCAATGATGTTAAGCAACTCTTCAGGCTTCAACCCCGTCTTGACATCCACCTCGGCGCATTTCTTCAGAATCTCGATTCCTTCTGCGGCGACGGGATCGGCGACGAGCACCTTCATATGACCTTACCTCTTCTGACCCGCTTTGCGCTGAGTCCACCGAATCTGAATCAGGTTCACATTCTAGAATCTGATGACAGGTCTTTCAACCCCCGACATCCCTTGATCTTGAATTGAACGGTGAGGAACTAAGAGCCATCTTGGACCACGGCAGCATTCTGCCACACCGTGACCTGCGGGCCTGTTGCGATGCGCCCACTGCTCCCAGATCCTCCACCTATCCAGGAGCACGGCACCCTCATTCGATGCCTTTGGCGCGCGCCTAAGCCTTCGCCTTCGGCAGCACCGCCTTGAGGGCAGTGACCACCGCCGTCATGTCACCCTCGTTCACCCAGCCCAGATGCCCGATCCGGAATATCTTCCCTTCCAGCTTCTGCTGCCCACCGGACAGCACCACCTGGTGCTCCTCACGCAGTATCTGCAGCAGCTTCTTGCCATCTACACCCGCCGGCACATTGATGGCCGTCACCGTATTCGAGGCATGCGATTCCTTGGGGAAGAGCGTCAGCCCCAGAGACTTCGCCCCCTCCCTCGCCGCCCTGGCCACGCGCGCATGCCGGACAAAGACATTGTGCAGACCTTCCTTCTCGATCAAGTCCAGGCCGACGTCCAGCGCGTACAGCGTCGAGACTGCCGGCGTCCACGGAGTCTGCCCCTTCTCCTCGAATATCCTCTTTGCCCGACCCAGGTCCCAGTAGACTTTGGGCATCCTGGATTTCTCATACGCCTGCCAAGCCTTCTGGCTCATGCTCACCATGGCCAAGCCCGGCGGAGTCATCCAGCCCTTCTGTGAACCGGTAACCACCACATCCAGCAGCCAGTCATCCACGGGAAGATCAATTGAGCTGACGCTGCTGACACCGTCGACAAGGATCAGCTTGTCAAACTCCTTGGCCACCGCCGCGATCGACTTCATGTCATTGGTAACACCGGTAGAAGTCTCGTTGTGGGTTACAATCACGGCTTTGATCGCTGCGTCGCTCTTGAGAGCCTGGCGCACGGCGTCAGGATCAGCCGGAAGCCCCCAGTCAAACGACAGCATCTTGACCTCAGCACCGTACGCCTTGGCAATATCGGCGAAGCGGTCGCCGAAGTACCCGATGGAAACGCAGAGCACCCGGTCACCGGGAGACAAAGTGTTGACCACGGCGGCCTCCAGGCCGCCGGTACCGGAACCCGTCAGAACCAGGACATCGCCCTTGGTCTGGAAACAGCGCTTGAGCTGCTCGGTCACCTTGCGGATAAGGACGCCGAATTCCTTTCCGCGGTGGTTGATCATCTGCTTGGCCTGTGCGCGTAGGACTTCTTCAGGGCATGGTGTGGGTCCCGGGATACGTAGCTGCATCCTTTGCCTCCCTCTAAAGAAAGTGTTAAAACCGCCCAGAATGCAGAGAAGCAGGCCATCGGCCTGCCTTCTCTCATAGTCAGACTATGGAAGACCGGCCATCGGGTTCAGCCTTTACCGCTGCCAGCGTTCATGTCTACCATTATACGACAAAACCGCCGCTTGCCTACCCTGAGCACCGCGCCCGGTGCAAGTTTCCAGTCATTCTCAGTAACCCTCTCGCCGTCAATCTCCACGGCACCCTGTGCGATTAGCCGCCTCCCTTCGCCGGCGCTCCCTACCAGACTGGTCTCTACCAGAAGCAGCGGAACGGAGACTACCACGATGCCCTTCTTTGGGTCAGTGGCCTTTATTGCCATCTTGATCTTCCGTTCAGGCATATCGGCCGGAAGCTCCTTCCTCTGCACTTCTCTCGCGAAGCGTTCCTCGGCCTTGCGCGCCTCGTCGCGGCTGTGAAACTGGGTCACAATGTCGAAAGCCAGGCGCTTCTTTAGGTTCATGGGGTTCACGCTTTGCTCCTCCATCTGCTGCTTCATGTCCGCCAGTTCCTCATCAGGCACATCGGTCAGCAGCTCGAAGTAAAGCATGATGAGATCGTCCGGAATGGACATCACCTTGCCGTACATGTCATAGGGCGGCTCGTCCACCCCAATGTAGTTCCCCAGGCTCTTGCTCATCTTCTGGACGCCATCGGTGCCCACCAACAGCGGAACCAGGAAGACCTGTTGCTGGCGCTGGCCCATCATGGCCTGCAGTTCCCGCCCCACCAGGCAGTTGAACTTCTGGTCCACCCCACCGAACTCAACGTCAGCCTGGATAGCGACGGAGTCGTAGGCTTGGAGCAACGGATAGAGCAACTCAGTGATCGCGATGGGCTGGCCGCCCGCGTAGCGCTTGGCGAAATCCTCACGCGCCAGAAATTGGGCGACCGTGAACTTGCTGGTCAGTTTGATGATATCCGCCAGAGTGAACTGGCCGAACCACTCGCTCTGCAGCCTCACCTCGGTCCGGCTCTTGTCCACCACCTTGAAGAACTGCTGCATATACGTCTCAGCGTTCTGCCTGACTTCCTCGGCCGTGAGCATGGGCCGTGTGACCGACTGGCCGCTGGGGTCGCCTATCTGGGCAGTCCAGTCGCCGACAATCAAGATGACCTGGTGACCCAATTCCTGGAACTGGCGGAGTTTCCGCAGGCCGACCACATGCCCCAGGTGGATATCCGGCCGGCTGGGATCGAAGCCCTGCTTCAGGCGGAGCGGCCGTCCCGATTCCAGGAGCTTCACCATCTCCTGTTCGATGATGACCTCCGCCACCCCCCGCTTGAGCAGCGAGTCCGGAAACCTCGCTGTCACCGCGCCACCTGCTTCAACATCGACAACGCCTTCTCCACGTCCTGGCCTATCTGCGCCTTTAGCTCTTCCGCCGACGAGAAGCGCCTCTCGTCCCGCAGGCGTTCCACCAGCTCGATTCTCAGATCCTCACCATAGATCTCCCCGGTGAACCCGATAAGGTACACTTCCACCGTCCGCTTGTTCTCACCAAAGGTAGGCCTCTTGCCGATGTTGGTTACCGACGGGTGAGGCTGCCCGCCAAGATAGGCCTTCGTGACGTAGACCCCGTCTTCGGGTAGAGCCTGCCCCCTCGAGAACGTCAGATTGGCTGTCGGGAATCCCAGTTGCTTGCCGCGTTCATCCCCGTGAACGATACGCCCGTGAAGCAGAAACGGCCTGCCGAGGAGCCGGGTCACCTTCGCCACGTCGCCGCTGGATAGAGCCTGGCGGATGACCGTGCTGCTCACCACCTCACCATCTATCAATTGCGGCGGGAACACCTCCAGCCAGAAGCCCATCTCCTTGCCCATCTGGCGGAGCGCGATGGCGTCTCCTTCCCTGCCCCTGCCCAGCGCGAAATCCGGCCCGATGACCAAACCACGCATACGGAGATGCTTCTGCAGCAGAGCGACGAAATCGCGGGCGGGGACCTGGGCCACTTCCAGGTTGAAGGAGAGCGGCACCACCAGCTCGATCCCCATCTCCCTTATCAGCCTGATCCTCTCATCAAGTGGTATCAGCCGGTAGAGGGGGGTTCTAGGCGACATGACATGCTGCGGGTGACTGCGAAAGGTCACTACGCCGGGAAGGCGGTCTTCGCCCAGCGCCTGCCTCTTGACATACTCCATGAGGCGCTGGTGGCCAATGTGGACTCCGTCGAAGACACCGATGGTGAGTACGGTGTCACGCTGCGGCCTGAATTCCTTGAGCTCTTCCTCGAGTTTCATGCCTTCTTCTGCTTGGTTCCGGCCATGGTCCGGCCCACGGCTTTGGCCACCGGTCTCACCTGGCTCATGAGTTCCGCGAAGTGCTCGAAGGTGAGGGACTGGGCGCCGTCCTTGAGCGCCGTGTCCGGGGTGGGGTGAACCTCGATCATCAGGCCGTCCGCCCCGGCCGCCACGGACGCCAGGGCAAGGGGCAGGACCAGATCCCACTTGCCGGTCCCGTGGCTGGGGTCAGCGATGATGGGCAGATGCGTCTCCTTGTGCACAATGGGAATGGCACTGACATCCATAGTGTTGCGCGTGTAAGTCTCGAACGTCCTGATGCCTCTCTCGCAGAGTATCACCTGGCGGTTGCCCTGCGCCAGTATGTACTCCGCGGCCAGCAGCCACTCCTGGATCGTGGCCGAGAGACCCCTCTTGAGCATGACAGGCTTCTTGGCCTGCCCCACCTCATCGAGAAGAACAAAATTCTGCATATTGCGCGCGCCGACCTGGAGGATGTCCGCGTACTTGACTACCAGTTCGACATCCTGCGGCGTGAGCACCTCGGTAATTAACGGCAGACCGGTCTCCTGCTTGGCTTCGGACAGCAGTTTCAGGCCTTCTTCTCCGAGGCCGCGGAACGAATAAGGCGAAGTGCTGGGCTTGAAGGCCCCGCCCCGCAGTATCCTGGCCCCGGCGGCCTTGACCGCCCGGGCTGTGCTCAACACCTGATCCCGTGTCTCCGCGGCGCAAGGGCCGGCAATCACCACCAGTTCACTGCTGCCTATCTTCACGCCGCCAACATCGATGACCGTCTTCTCCGGCTCGAACTCCCGGCTGGACAACTTGAACGGCTTGGAGATGGGCACCACCTCTGAGACACCGGGGATGAGTTCCAGCCTTTCGCGGAGGTCAGGCATGGATGACGTCACGCCGACCACACCGATGACCGTGCGCTCCACACCCTTGGACAGGTGCCCCTGCAAGCCCAGGGCATGCAGCCGCTCCATGACGGCATCAATCTCTTTGTCCTGGGATCCGGCCTTCATCACCACGATCATTTCGGCTTCCCTCGGTCCTCCGGGGACTCTCTCAGCACTTCGGCCCCATTGATGTAGACGTGCCTTATATCTTCGGCCCTCTTCTCGGTATTCACGAGAACCAGTATCCGGATGCAGCGCTGGAGGCTGCCCGGCACTGGGATCTCCTGGTTGCACATCAGGGCGGTGTCCGTCCAGCCCATCTGGCGGGCTGCCAGCGCCGGGAATTCGGCGTTCAGGTCAGGGGTGGTGGTGAAGAACATGCAGGCGACTGACTGCTTGTCCACGTAGTTGGCCGCGAGCATCTTGCGCAGCAGTTCCTGGGTAGCCGCCAGAATGTCTTCCCTTGTGTTGGCTGCCGCTACGGTAGCTCCTCTGATTCCCCTACACAGCATGGCCCGGCCTCCGGGTAATTCTTTAGTATACACGAGAAAATGCAGTGCCACCAAAGGCCAGATTCCGAGCGAGAATCGTCAACCCATAGGGCAAGCTCTGGCGGAGTCACCGAAGTGTCGCTCGGTAAGCAGGATCCCGATCCGGCGAGGCACCCGGCCGCCGAGTGACCATGTGAGGGTGAAGTCTGGCGTCCATGCCTCTCGGCGGGATGGCTCCGTGTCGGCACGGGAGTGAAGGACACGAAACAAAGCTGACCCGTGCGGAACGGTTGGACGGGTCGGTCGCCAGAAAGACGCGCTGGCGTAACTGCAGATCCGGCAGCTAACGCTTGCCTAGCTCATAGAAAGGCATACCGTTCCTGAAGACGGTATTCAGATAGCCTTCTTGAGAGAGACGCAGAAGATGTCCCTGCACAGAGTCGCCGAACCTCTTCTTGAGCTCTGGCACACTGAAAGATCGGCTCGAGTTCCTGGCGAAGAATGCCCTGATTTGATACGTGAGCAGCGGTGCGCTTGGTACTTCTGGCATGATGCCACCTCCCCCCGGCGGAGACTAAGCCAGACGAAACGGGCTGAGTCGAACTGGAGTCGTCACTAGGATAGTGCCAGCCATAACAGGCTGTCAACCGAATTTTGGATGCAGAGCGGATGTGACGGCACCTTCTCTTTCGCCCGACGCTGGCTGTGTCCGCAGCCATCTTCAAGGGCATAACGTGCCGGAGAATGAGCAACCGGGAGATCTAGCGTGCGGGGGACCTGAACATGGCGCGTATGATGCCAGACAGTGATCTCTTGCCTCGTTTCTCGTGCGCGCGGCCGCTGTTCGCCTTATCCGAGCTTGACCCGACCCCCAGGTAGTCCAGGTATCGCCTGACTTCTCGCTCCGTCATCGGATGACCTCCCTGCATACAATAAATGCCGGTTGTCTGAAGAGTACTGGCGGAATGATGGCAGTAGATTGGAGGCAGATTAGAGATGACCTAGATGACGGTGAGAAGCAACAGGTGATGCTCAACCACGAACAGGCATGAAGTGCGCAGCAGCCACTATACCCATAAACATCTCTGCTCACCTTCACGCGACGTACGGCGGTTAGGCGTCACTGTTAGTTAGAGGTCACCCGACATCGCCGGGACGTCGGTTGATATCCTTCGCGGTGGAGTGGGGACTGTGAATCCCCAGACATCCGGCTCGGTCCGCGCCCTCTCGGCTTCCAGCCGACGCATCTCTTCCAGACGCGCCGCATCAACCACCTTCGTGCCCAGGCAATTCGGACAGGTGATGAACCCTTTGCCCTCTTTGCAGTTCTGGCATTGGCCGATGACCACGTAGGATGTGTTGCGTATCTCGCGCGTCCCCTGGCATACCGGGCACACTATGACACCCTTCGCCCTGCATCTGACACAAGGCTCCATCCTCTTTGACGCCTCCGGCAACCTCTGAGACTGCAGGAATTCGTCCCTGACGAGACGGACATAAGAAACACTGCAGCCAACACTGCTGGCTATGGCGACTTGGTCAGTCAAGCCCTCTTTCAGGAGCAGGATGATCTTGTCCTTCTTGGGTGACCTTCCGCATGCCATAACCGGGCCTCCGCTGAAGGTATGTCTAGGTCAGATTATACCAGCCCCTGCCATAGCCTCGATCTGGGGACGGACGCGAGGAACAGCTTGGACACGAGCAAGTGCGTCCTGCGGTTGCCTCATTACCTGACCGTCGACACGTATGCATCAATCACGCATACTGGCCAGATATGAGGACAACCATGCACGACCACCGCCCTCGGGTTTGACACTGAACTGCGCCGAATGCTACATTTGAGGTTGGTTTGTATCACCCGAATTTCCACGTGTATCAACCACCTAAAGGAGGACGTCGTTTATGGAGTTGATCGTCTGTGTCAAGCAAGTCCCTGACCCGGAAGCACCTCCCGCCAGTTTCAAGGTTGACGCCGCCACCAACAAGGTTGTCCCCCCGCCAGGAGTCGCCCCCGTAATCAGCACCTACGATGAGACTGCTGTGGAAGCAGCCCTCAAGGTCAAGGATGCCAAGGCGGGCAGCAAGGTGACCGTGCTCAGCATGGGCAACAACCTGGTGAGGGATGTGGTCAAGAAGCCACTGGCCATGGGGGCCGACACTTTGATTCTCCTGGAAGACCCGGCCTACGAAGATGCCGACAGCTTCTCCACCGCCACTGCTCTGGCTGCAGCCATTAAGAAGATCGGCAAGTTCGACATCATCTTCTGCGGACGCCAGGCCGCCGACTGGGATGCCGGCCAGGTCGGCCTCGGCCTAGCCGAGATGCTGGGACTGCCATGTATCACCCTGGCCAAGAAGGTCACCATACTCGATGGCAAGGTGCAGGTCGAGAGACTCGTCGCCGACGGCTTCGAAGTTGTCGAGGCACCATTGCCATGCCTCATCACGGTTACCAGCGAACTTGGCGAGCCTCGCTACGCACCACTCAAGGGCATCATGAAGGCAGCAAAGATCCAGCCCACGATCTGGAAGCCCGCGGACATTGGCCTGGATCCCGCCAAGATTGGCGCGAAGGGCAGACGCACGAAGCTGGTCAAGCTCTTCCAGCCGGTCAAAGAGGGCAAGTGCGAAATCGTCGAGGGCGAGAATGTGGCCGATGCCGCTGCCAAGCTGGCCGTGCGCCTGAGAGAAGCCAAGGTTCTATAGGAAGAGACGGCATCAGAGGGTTGGAGAGTATCGCAGGTAGGGGAATCTGAGACATGCCGTGCGGAATGCCTATCGATGATCTGATCGCCAAGATGAAGGCGAAGGGCGTGCCGGGCTCGACAGAGGCCGAAGAGATCCTCGACCAGCTTCTCTCGGGTGAGACGCAGGAACCCGCAGAGGCCGAATTATCGCAGATACCTAGCAAGACGGCTACTTCAGAGAGGACAACGACTTAAGGAGGAACGAATGGCAGACAACAAGGGCGTACTAGTTGTTGGAGATATCATCGAGGGCAAACTCGCCGCCATCACCGCGGAAATGCTCGGCGCGGGCAAGAGACTGGCCGAGAAGCTGGGCGAGCCGCTATCGGCCGCGCTGCTGGGCAGCGGGATCAAGGCTCTGGCCAATGAAGCCATCGCCTTCGGCGCGGAAAAGGTCTTCGTCGTTGATGACCCCAACCTGAAGGACTACCAGAGCGACGCTTATGTCACGGCAGCGGAGAGCGTGATAAAGCAGGCCAATCCCCGCATCGTGATCCTCGGTCAGACCAGCGTGGGCCGCGACTTGGCGCCGCGGCTGGCCTTCCGGCTCAACACGGCGATCTCCATGGACTGCGTGGAACTGGATGTTGACGCCAACAAGCAGCTCGTGCAAACCAAGCCGGTCTACGGCGGCAACGCCAGGGCCATATTCACCACTGACGCTCTGCCGCAGATGGCCACCGTCCGGCCCAAGGCCATGAGCCCACTGCCACGGGACGACTCCAGGAAGGGAGAGGTGGTGGACGTGCCGTCCGGGATAGACCCCGCCAAGATTAGGACCAAGTTCGTGAAGAAGATCAAGGAAGAGGTCGCCGGCGTGAAGCTCGAAGACGCTCCAGCGGTCGTGGCAGGCGGCCGCGGCATTGGAGGACCCGAGGGCTTCAAGCAACTCGAGGAGCTGGCAAGGCTGCTCAAAGGCGCTGTCGGCGCCACGAGGCCGGCAGTGGACAACAACTGGGTGCCGGCCACCATCCAGGTAGGACTGACGGGCAAGATCGTAGCCCCCGAACTTTACATTGCCGTGGCGCTGTCCGGCTCCAGCCAGCACATGGCCGGCTGCTCCGGGTCCAAGACTATCGTGGCCATCAACAAGGATCCCGAGTCCAACATCTTCCGCGAGGCGCGGTTCGGAATCGTGGGCGACTGGAAGCAGGCCCTGCCGGCCTTCACCGCGAAGGTCAAGGAACTGCTGAAGGAATAGCACAGTAGTCTAGCTCGTTGTCTCAAGGGGCCATGCGTCCGCATGGCCCCTTCTCTTTGCGGAGATTCAGGGCGCTGCGTCCGGTTTCCTGGATTCCCGCTTTCGCACAAATGATCCGCCCGTGGCGGACCTCCAGCGGGCCGCGCAGAGGGCCGGGTGACAGAACAGAGGATCTGGTTGTCATGTCACTGCAGAGACACTACACTGAAGGGCCATGGCCTCCGGAATAGACCTCGACTCAGTCAACCGGTTCCGGCTGCACCGGCAGCACCTTGCTGAAGACTCCCATATCGAAGACATCGCGCAGATCACCAGAGACATCTATGGCCTGCACGCCACCAACGCGACCACGCCCTACCTGTCTCTCTTTGCCAGAGCCAAAGACTTCTCCAGAGACAAGCTGGACAAAGAGCTTTATGTCAAAAAGACCCTGGGTAAGATCCGCTGCATCAGGAAGACCGTTCACATCCTGCCCAGAGAGACGATCCCCGTCGCCTTCGCGGCCACGAAGAGCATCGTGGAACCCAATTCGGCGGACTTCCTCCGGATCACCGGCGGCGTCACACAAGAGGAATACGAAACAGCGTCGCAGGAGATCCTGAAGATCCTCAAAGGTGAGGGTATGTCCACCGCGCTGATCAAGAAACGCCTCGGGTCCAGCCTCAACATCTCCCTCATCGTCAACCTGATGTGCGACCAGGGTCTGCTCATGCGTGGCTGCTCAGAGAAGGGATGGAAGAGCAACACGCATACCTACTATGCATTCAGTGACTACTTCCCTGGGATGGACCTGAACTCGGTTGATCCGGCCGAGGCCAGAGAGATTACCGTGAGGCAGTACCTGGCCGCCTACGGTCCCGCGACTGTGAAGGATATCTCCTGGTGGTCGGGATTCACCATGACTGAGATCCGCCGCATCCTACACGTCATGGCCCGCGAGACAGTGGAGGTGGAAATCCAGGGGTTGGCAGGGAGTTATGTCATACTGGCCGAGGATAGAGCCGATCTCCAACGTCTTCGGTGCTCTGGACAGCCAGCGGTGAACCTGCTGCCGGCGCTCGATCCGTATCTGATGGGCTACAAGGAGCGCGGGCGCTATCTGGACCGGGAGCACCAAGAAATGGTCTTTGACCGCTCCGGGAATGCGACATCCGTCATCCTCGTCAACGGCCGGGCCGCCGGGATATGGGACGTGAGGGAAGGCATGGCACCGACAGTCAAGGTATTCTTCTTTCGCCAGCCGGAGAAGAAGGTGCGCGCTCTGGCTGAGGTGCGGGCCCTGGACATGGGCCGGTTCCTAACAGGCCGGGAAGTGGCACTCGAGACATGTGACAGTATGGTGCCATTGACCCAGAGAAACGCTGGTGGATTCATGTCACCTTTGGCACCTTCCGCGGGCAAGGGGGTCAGCATCCCCTGACGTTCTTGCGTAGCATCACCGGTGGGAAGCGCAGATGGGCGAAGCGCTCATGCCATGAATTGCGGGCGTTGTCTCAGCCTCTTCATCCTCAGGATGAGGGGAGTTGAAGGGACGGAGACACATCATTGCCGAGCCAAGGAGGTTTCGGGATGGATGAGAGAACGAAGCTGATAGCCTATTGTGGCCTGTACTGCGGAGACTGCCCCAACCACAAGGGCGAGATCGCCGACCTGGCGCGGGACCTGAGAAAGAAGCTGCGGGAGGCAAAATTCGACCGCACCGCGCAGGGCCTGTCCAAGTACTTCAAGGAGTTCCAGTACTACGAGCAGTGCTACCAAGTACTGGGGGGCATGGTCAGGTTACGGTGCAAGAGGACATGCCGGAGCGGTGGGGGGCCTCCTGCATGCAAGGTGAGGAGTTGCTGTACAAAGCAGGGCATCGATGGCTGCTGGGAATGCCGGGACTTTGAGACCTGCCAGAAGCTGGACTTCCTCAGGCCGATACATGCCGACGCCCACGTCAAGAACCTGGAGAAGCTGCAGAAGCAGGGCACGGCGGCTTTCGTCGCCGGAATGCGCCACTGGTGAGAGCTCACTCTTGAGCTTAGGCCTTCTCCTTGTCCTTTTCCTTCTCTTCCGCCCGCGCCTCGATGATCTTCTGGGCCTGGAAGGAAGGCACCTCTTCGTAGTGGTCAAACTCCATGGTGTACGTGCCCCGTCCCTGGGTTATCGACCTCAGGTCCACCGCATACCTCTGCACTTCGGCCAGCGGCGCCTGGGCATCAATTACCTGCAGGCCGCCTTCCTGCATCATACCCATAACCCGGGCACGCTTGGTATTGAGGTCGGAGATGATGTCACCCGTGAACGCATCGGGCACCATGATCTTCATCTTCATAATGGGTTCAAGCAAGACGGCGGACCCTTGCGAAAACGCCTTCTTCAGCGCCTGAGCTGCGGCGATCTTAAATGACATTTCCGAGGAGTCCACCGGATGGGAGCTGCCATCGTAGAGGGTGACCTTGACATCCACGATCGGGTAGCGGGCAAGGACACCCTCGTGCCGCGCCTCCATCACGCCCTTCTCTACGGCCGGAATGAAGTTCCGGGGGACGGCGCCGCCGACCACCTCGTCGGCGAATTCGAAGCCCGTGCCCCGCGGCAGCGGCTCCACTCTTATCAGGACGTGTCCGTACTGCCCGTGCCCGCCAGTCTGCTTCTTGTGCTTGTGCTCGGCTTCCACCTTCGTCGTGATGGTCTCTCTGTAGGGGACCTTGGGGATCTCCAGCCTGACCCCGACGCCGAACTTGCGCTGCATGCGCTCGGCCAGAACCTCAACGTGTGTATCACCCATTCCGGACAGGATGGTCTCACCGGTCTCAGTGTCCTTGTGCACCCTGAGCGTTGGATCCTCCTCAGCCAGCCGGGGCAGCACGGTGCCCAGTTTGTCGACGTCGGTCTTGGTCTTCGGATGCAGGGCTACGCTGTATATCGGATCGGGGAAGACGATCGGCGCCAGCTTCACCGGCCGCTCCTTGACGGCCAGGGTATCTCCGGTGACAGTGACGGCCAGCTTGCCCACTGCTCCGATGTCCCCAGCGATTACCTTGGGCACAGCCTCCTGTGTCTTGCCCCTGAACATGAATAGCTGGCCGATGCGCTCCATCTGGCCTTTCGAACTGTTCCAGACCTGCGAGTTGCTGCTGATCGTCCCGGAATACACCCGGAAATGCGTCACTCTGCCAACAAAGGGGTCGGCGCTGGTCATGAACACGAGTGCCGACAGGGGCGCGCTTTCGTCAGCCTTGATGGCCTCTGGTTGTTGCGTGTTGGCATTGACGGCCTCCGGAGGCGCTACCTCCTGCGGTGATGGCAGATATTCGCAGATAGCATCCAGAAGGCCAGCAGCGCCCAGGTTCTGCAGAGCCGACCCTGTCAGGATCGGAATCAGCTTTCCACCCTTCACTCCCTGGACCAAACCGCGTTTGAGTTCGTCCGCCGCAATCTCCTGGCCATCCAGGTACTTCATGGTAAGTTCGTCATCCAGCTCTGCCACCGCCTCCACCAGCTTCTCCCGCAACGCCTTCGCCTGTGGCTCGACCGTCGCTGGGACATCCTCCACCTTCTTGTCCTTCTTGTGAGCCTTCATTGACAGCAGGTCCACGACGCCATCGAAAGCTGAATGCGCGCCGATCGGCATGGCGAGAGGCACGCAGTGCCGGCCGAAGCGCTTCTGGACCTGCTCCACCACCCGGTTGAAGTCGGCGTTCTCCCTGTCCATCTTGTTGATGAAGATGAACCGGGGCAGGGCCTTGCCGTCAGCCAGCTTCCACATCAATTCGGTGCCCACCTCAATTCCCGAGGCGGCGCAGATGACGATTATTGCGGCGTCCGACACCGCCACCCCTGCCACAGCCCCCGCCACGAAGTCAGCATACCCAGGGGCATCCAGGATATTGATCTTGTTGCCGCTCCACTCGCACGGCAGCACTGACAGGCTGATGCTGATCTTGCGCTTGATTTCGTCGGGATCAAAGTCCGACGTGCTGCTGCCATCGTCCACCCGGCCCAGGCGCGGGATGGCCCCAGACGTGAACAGCATGGCCTCCGACAGCGAGGTCTTACCCGCTCCACAGTGCGAGAGTAAGACCACGTTTCGTATGTGGTCAGTGCTGTAACTCTGCATTACACCATCCCCCTTTCGCTGGTTGTCGGCTGGAAATGAACGGGAGGCAAACAGAAACCAAGTATCCCAGTATAGCCAATATGACCCGAAAATGAAAGGCGAACATCCCTACGGCAATCCCAGTGGAGCTTGTCCTCGCGGAGGCGGGCAGAGGGAATTCACCGCGGATCCCGCGGCCTGCCCACCCCCACCTGACCCGGCGAAGCCAATCTTCTTGTGTCCCCCTCGGCAAAGGGGGATGGTAAGTAGTGCAGAAGGGCGGCACCTCCCTGCATACGCCGATGGGCAACACGGACGGCACAGTGCCGCGCAGGGGCTTGCTTCGTCAAGCCCGATCTGCACACACCGTGGGTGTCAGATACCCCGACCTGATCCGCTGGTACCCTGCTGTACCGGCCCGCGAACAGCCACGTTGCCGCTCCAAACACGCCTCTGATATAATCGGGCGGCACCTGAAAGCCCGGAGCACCGCCGTTGAAGATCGTCACCGTTGAGGAGATGCGGGCCATCGAGCGCGAAGCCGCCAAGGCCGGCCTGCCTTCCGAAATACTCATGGAAAATGCCGGGTTGGCCGTAGCCTGGCACACGAGGAAATGGCTGGGCAGCGTGCTTGGTCGCCACATTCTAGTACTCGTCGGTCCGGGCAACAACGGCGGCGACGGACTGGTGGTCGCCCGGCACCTTCAGGACTGGGGGGCTCACGTCACCGTCTACGTGCCCTCGCGCAGAGCCGAGTCAGACGTCAATCTTCAGCTCTGTCGCCAGAGAGAGATCGAGTTCCTGGAGGGCGCGGCAACGTTGGACAGCGCTGTCTCTTATACACATCTCCGAGCCCACGAGACAGCG
>JAUCPZ010000145.1 GCA_030372995.1 Dehalococcoidia bacterium | reverse complement strand
GCTTCCTGCGCGCGCACCCTGTCGGTGACGTCGTGGATCAGGGACATGACGGCTGGCTTCCCCTGCCAAGTGAAGGGTATCTCTCGTATTTCGGACCAAAGCGTCTCTCCCTTGGCGTTCAGTCCCTTTGTCAGCCGGGTCTCAACGGACCACTCACCTGCTAGGATCCGTTGATAGCGCTCCCAGACAGCCTGCTTCTCTTCGGGATGAACCAAGTCCATGAATGGGAGTCCGATCAACTGCTCCTGCGGGATGCCAGCTCCCTCAGCCAGAGCCCGGTTCACATAGACCAGCCTGCCATCCTGTACCACGGCGATGGCTTCGGCCGCCGCGTCCATCAGCCGCAGCTTGCTCTCCTCGGCGGCCTTGAGTTCGGCATCTCTGATCTTGTCTGCCGTGATGTCTCTCAACGTTGCCAGCACGGCTGTGCGACCCTCGAAGTCCACCCTTGTGGCGGTGGCCGAAACCCACCGTTCCCTCTTGTCAATGGTGAGCACTCTCAGTTCGGCCGGATTCGTGCCTTTCCCTTCGAGATTGAGAGCGATCAGGCGGGCGACTCCGTCCCTGTCCTCCTCCGGAATATGACTGAGAGGGTTCACTCCGACCACGTCAACCGGTGAGGCGAAGCCGAACATTTCGGCTGCTGCCCTGTTGGCATACACTATCTCAAAAGAAGACAAGTCGAGCACTACTGCGCCGTCGAGCATGCCGTCAAACAGGCGCTCATAGCGGCGTTCCGCTTCCCGCAGCGCGGTTTCCTTTTCTTTCTCTGAGGTGATGTCTCTTACGGTGACCAGGGTGGTCTTCCTGTCCCTCTGCTCGATCAGGGATGCGCGGATCGAAACCCACAGCAGTCTGCGGTTCCTGTTTCTGATCCTCAGTTCAGCGGAAGCCAGGTAGCCTTTCTCAACAGTGTCGGCCATCAAGCGCGCAGCGCGTTCCCTGTCCTCCTCGGGGATGTAGTCCAAGGGATTCTGGCCAGCCATCTCTTCCGGTGAGGAGAAGCCAAACAGATTGGCGGCGGCTTGGTTGGCCAGCACGACGCGGCCGGTGGTGGTGTCAAGTACCACCGCGCCGTCCTGCATGGTCTCGAACAGGCGACGGTACTGCTCCTGCGCCTCCATGAGAGCGGTCTCCTTGTACTTCTGGGAGGTCATCTCCCTGAGGGTAACGAGGATAGCCCTTCTGCCTTCGTGCTCAGTTATGGAACTGGTGACCGAAGCCCATGTCAGCCCACCGTCCTTTGCCTTCACCCTGATCTCAGATGGAGCGGGGAGATCGATTTCGTGGCTCTGGCTCAGAAGGTTGGCAGCGGAGTCGCGGTCTTCCTCAGGGACATGGTCCAGCAGATTAAGTCCGACCATTTCGTCCGGCGAGGAGAAACCGAGGATGGTGGCGGCGGCCTGATTGGCCAGCAGTACACGGCCCGTGGTGGCATCAAGAATGACAGCCGCTTCGAAGATCGCCTCGAAGGGGCGCCCGTATGGATCTGAGTGAGCCCCGTGATCCATGTAGCCCCCTATGATACCAGACCGTTATCTGCTCTGCGCGACGGGCTGAGGGATCCTCCGTTTCCTCGGACGTCTTGTCAGGAGGCTGCGCAAACATGCCTTGACTTGCATACTTCCCGCCCGCGACATAGATGCCGAGCAAGTTTCGTAGATACATTATATGGTGCAGCGTCAAACGAGATGACACAGCCATTCGAGACTGCCGACAGGTTCCGATAACCGCCACTCTGTGGGGCAAGTGGCGGCTTTTCCGGCGACCGTCATTGGTCAGTTCGGTTGGTGCGTGTTGCTGCACTTGACGGTGGGCCTTATACTTCGATACTTGAATGTCTTCGGCATGATATAGTGGAGACAAAGGAGAGCGCTGTGAATTGCCCGGCGTGCAAAGGCGTGATGGTCATAGTGGAGTACGAGCGGATTGAGCTCGACTACTGTACAAAGTGCTCGGGAGTGTGGTTCGACGCCGGTGAGCTGGAGCTTCTGGCCGACCGCCTGTC
>JAUCPZ010000144.1 GCA_030372995.1 Dehalococcoidia bacterium | reverse complement strand
CTCGTCGGCAGCGTCAGATGTGTATAAGAGACAGTGCATGACCTGGGGAAGAACATCTTCATCAACTACGCCCGCAGCGCTGGGTTCAATGTCATCGACTTGGGGGTGGATGTGGCGACCGCCAGGTTCGTCGGTGCGGTGAAGCAGCACCATCCCCTGGCACTCGGAATGTCCTGCCTTCTGACCTCCACGGAGAAGGAGCTGGGGAAGGTCGTCCAGGAGCTGAAGAAGCACGGACTCAGGGATAAGGTCAAAGTCATCATCGGTGGGGCAGCCCTTTCGGAGAGGACGGCCGGGGATGCCGGGGCTGATGTCTTTGCGCCGGATGCCATAACCGGCCTGGATGTCGTGAAGAAGTGGAGCGCGGCCCGGTGAACTTCAAGGAACGCTTTCTAACGGCGATGAACCATGAGGAGCCGGATCAGGTCCCGGTGATGGGGCTGATCATGGATCCGGCCACGGTGAACAAGATTCTGGGAAAGAGGCCTGCCGACTTCGTGGGCATGCTGCAGAAGCCAGTGATGGCCAACCAGATCAGGAATCTGCTCAACTCCAACCGCTTCTGGACCAAGATGTACTACGACAACACCGCCGGGGCTTTGGAGGCGGCCATCAAGCTGGGGTTCGACGCTAACTGGACCATCTACGCGCTCATGAAACTGAGCAGGGACCCGCAAGCCTCGGTGGGCTGGGTGTGGAACGATCCCTATGGGCGGGTGTGGGACTTGGGGGCGGATGAGGACGGCAACATGAACGTCAACTACAGCCGCGCCCTGCTCGACACTGAAGAGAAGTGGGAAAAGTGGGTGGCGGAGAAGGCCCCTTTGTTCGAGACGATGCTGCGGAACGTCGCGGCTTTCCACCGCAAGCTGGTGAAGAACTACGGGGACCGCATCTACCCCATCGGCTATGCTGCTCCGGGCATATTCGAAAACAGTTGGCAACCGATCGGCTTCGTGAACTTCACCAGGCTCATCTATCAGAAGCCGGAGTTCGTGAAGAAGGTGATCGCGTTCCAGACCGACCTCTATCTCCGAAACCTGGAGGCGGTGATGAAGTGCGATGTGGAGGTGGTGTTGGGTGGCGATGACCTGGGACAGAAGACCGGGCCACTCATGCGGCCCGAACTGATCGAGAAGCTCTATGGGGAGAGCTACCGGCGCGTATCCGATCTGGTCCACCGGAACAAGAAGAAGTTCGTCTTTCACTGCTGCGGCAACATCTATGCCCTGCTGAACAAGTTCGTGGAGTGGGGTTTCGATGGCATCATCACCATGGAGCCGACGGCGGGGATGGACCTGGGGAGGGTCCGCGAGTTGGTGGGGCACAAGTTGGTGCTTATCGGCAACCTGGATGTCTCGTATCTCATCGTAAAGGGGACGCGGGAGGAGGTGGAAGAGGCGGTCAAGAAGGCGATTCACGATGCCGCGAGGGGCGGGGGATACATCCTGTCAACGGCCCACTCCCATCCCGCAGTCGACCCCCTGCGGCTGAAGTGGATGGTGGAGGCGGCTCACAAGTACGGGAAGTATCCCATCGCGGTGTAGAGAATTGGGGCAATGCCCCGGACGTGGGGCTCTGGGATGCCGGCTGGTTGTGTCAGATGTCGCTTTAACTCTCTTCGATCCATCAGTTGCTCCTCAGATGCCCGCCGCTGTGGACAGTAGCAGGTGGTGACCCGATACTCGCCAACCCTGTGAGCATTGAGGTGTGAGTGCGAATGCAGATCTGCTACTTCGAGGACATAGAGCTGCACCAGCCGAGGACAACCGATGCGTACGTGGTGCCGGAAGATGAATTGACCGCCTTCGCCAGGCGCTGGGACCCTCTGGCTATGGAGGGCAATCCAGAGGCAGCCGAGGGGTCTCCGCAGGCGGAGTTGATTGCGCCAGCAACCTACACGATGGCAGTCGCGAATGCCCTGATAAGCCGGCTTGATCCGACGGCTCTATTCGTCGGCGTCGCGGACTGGAGAGTGCAGTTTCCGCACCCCGTGCGGCCACGCGATCGGCTCGTGGCTACTTCTGAGTGTGTGTTCAAGCGCGAGTCACGGACCAAACCGGACCGCGGGATCGCCCGGTTTGTGATCACGGTGCGGAATCAGAAGGACGAAACGGTGCTCAATTGGGAATGCACGGTTCTGGTCCTCAAGAGGAGACATGGAAGGTAACCGGGAATTCCGGATTCTTTTCGAGCCTCTAGGCGATGTCGCCCCGTGCCGCGCTGGCGAATCGCTGCTAGCCGCAGCCCGCCGCGCGAGCCTGGAGATCACCAGCCTCTGCGGGGGCAAGGGAGCCTGCGGCCGCTGCCGGGTGCAGGTGATCAGCGGGCAGGTGTCTCCGCCTGAGGCGGCCGAGGCCCAGGCCCTCGGTCCGCGCCCACTCGCCGAAGGATACCGGCTAGCCTGCCAGGCCCGGCCGCTGACAGACTGCCGGGTTCGGGTGCCCCCCGATTCCCTGTCAGCGGCGCGGCGGGTGCAGATCGAGAGCCTGCAGTGCGACGTGATCCCCGACCCACCGGTGCGGGGCTTCGAGGTCGACCTGGCCTCGATGTTCCTCGCGGACGCGAGCGCTGATGCTGAAGCCTTGCTGGAGATGGTCATCGATCAGCATCTCATTCCTGGCCGCACCGTTGACCCCGAAGCGGTGCGGCAGCTCTCGCAGCGTCGCCCATACCCCGGGCACATCCGGGCCTCGGTGCGGGGTGACGAGGTAGTGGCCTTCGGGGTCTGGCCCAGCGACCAACTGGGGGTGGCGTTTGATATTGGCACCACGAAGATCGCTGCCTATCTTATGGCTCTCGACCTCGGGGTCACTCTGGCCGCCCGCGGCACCCTGAATCCGCAGGCAGCCTACGGCGAAGACGTTATCACGCGGCTGGTGAACGCCAGAGAATGGTCGTTGAGGGATAAGCTCCAAGAAGTTGTCATAAATGCATTGAACGACTTGGTGGGTTCCCTCTGTGGAGAGGCGGGAGCCAAGCCGGAGGATGTTGTGGAAGCAGTGATCGTGGGCAATACCGCCATGCATCATCTGGCCCTGAATCTGCCTATCGATCAGTTGCTGCGGCCGCCATTTGTTCCGGCCGCAGCGGAACCGCTGGATCTCAAGGCGCGGGACCTGGGCCTCTCGATCGCGCCCGGCGGATACGCGCATTGCCTGCCCAACATCGCCGGATTCGTTGGGGCCGACCACGTGGCGGTGTTGCTGGCGGCCCAGCCTCTTTGGAAGGGGAAGACGGCGCTGGTTGTGGATATCGGCACCAATACCGAAGTCTCCGTTATCCGCAGTGGTGAGATTGCCTGCGTCTCCTGCGCCTCCGGCCCGGCGTTCGAAGGGGGCCACATCAAGCACGGGATGATCGCTGGCCCCGGGGCCATAGAGAGGCTGAGGATCACGGAGGATGGGGTGGAATGCCAGACGGTGGGCGGCGTAGCCCCGACGGGAATATGCGGCTCGGGGATCATCGACGCCGTGGCCGGCCTCTATGCAGCCGGCGTAATAGATGCCAGCGGCCGCTTGCACGAACATCCTCGTGTGAGGGTCATCAACGGCCAGCGCGAGTCCGTGCTGGCGGGCTGTGAGGGAGGCGGTGGTGCGCCGGTCATCACTGTCACCCAGCACGACATCCGTGAAATCCAGTTGGCCAAGGGTGCCATAAGCACGGGCATTCAGGTGCTTCTCGAGTCGAAGCGGATCACCGGGTCAGACATCGAGGTGGTGATCCTGGCTGGGGCCTTCGGCAGCTATCTGGATGTGGCCAGCGCCGTTGGCATCGGCATGCTCCCGGCTCTCCCGCTGGACCGCTTCCGGCAGGTGGGGAATGCGGCGGGGACTGGAGCGAGGATGTGCTTAGTGTCGATGGCCCAGCGCCGGGAAGCGGCAGCCCTGGCACGGGGCATCGGGTACATCGAATTGGCCACAGTGCCCAATTTTGGTGAGCTGTTCGCCCGGGCCACGCGCATCGGCCCACTGAAGTCGGCCGGGTAATGCCAGCGGGGCTCCATCCGCCAGGATGGCGAGCCCAGGCGGTGGTCGTGGTGGTGACCACCAGGGGATGGTTCCGGGTTCGTGAGGAGAGGCCCTCTAACTGCCCTGCGGCGCTCGGTTTCCGGAGCGGACGGTGGCCCGCACGAAGCCGCATATGTGCGAGACGTCTGCGCTCTGCTTCAAGTCTTTGAAATACGAAGATTTGAAGGAATCGCCGTTCACGTTCTCAATCTGGCAGAACCCTCTAGCGGCGAGAAACTCCTGAATCGTACCCTCTTTGACTCCGAAGATGAAGTGTTCGTCTGTGGTGAGGGGCGCACCGATCCGCTCCCAGGCCTTCAGAGCCCGGTTGACCTGCCCGGCATCGGCAGCCCCCTGGAGGACTTTCTGAAACGCGTAGTCGAAGATGATGGAGCTGCCTGTTCCCGAGTTCTCCACAACAAAAGCCAGAGTCTCGTCGACGGCCTTGGCCGACAGGTAGTAGGTGACTCCTTCCCAGATGAAGAAGGTCTTCTTGTTTCTGTCATAGCCCTTTTCGAACAGTCTGTGCAGCTTCTCCTCCTCAAAATCCACGGGCACAAAGACAACGTGGTTTGGCAGGCGGCCAAGTAGCCTCTCCACTCTTCTCATCTTCACCCTCTGGGTGGCTGGATGATCCACCTCAAAGACAGTGACTGCCCCAGCCAGCCCGTCGAAGCGGTAGGGTCTGGAGTCATATCCCGCCCCGAGAATGACCAACTGCTCGATTCCATCTTCAATGCTAGTCTTCAGGCAGTCATCAATGTACTTGGTGCGTCCCAGGACTTCGCCGGGCACGCCCGGAGCCAGGCGTTCGGCGCACCACACCACGAGTCCGGCCAGCACGCGGCTTTTCGCCAGCAGGCGTAGCGGCGCGTTCAGGAAATCCCTGGCCAACGGGTCGTAGCAGAGCCGCCTGGTCGCCGGCTTGGCGGATTCCGCCGCGCGGGCGAATGTGGTGAGTTCCGCCGTGAGGCTGGGTTTATTCTTCTTCATCTTCCCTCTGCTGATGGCCCAATGAGTCTGACGCTGTCAGATTATAGCAATCCAGAATTGGCCAGCACAAAAGGAATAGCCTGGCCTGCCACTGGAGGGACGGAGGCAGATGTTGTGCCGTTTCCACCAGCAAACGGCGCGATTGCAGTGCCGCGTGTTCTCCGTGCGGAGGCTCTCAAACTGACCAATGACGGGGACGCCGGCGTTCATGCTTGCGGTTCGGGTTCGAGCACTGCCGGGTTCGAGCACAGCGTCGGGGAACCGTTTTCGATAGTGAGTGTTGAGAGTGCAGGATTCCGCATGAAATATCCTTCGCTGTGCGCTGGGGAAATGAAAAAGCCCCGCTGCGCAGGGGCTTTTCGTGCTTAGAGCGGGGGGTGTCCTCTCTAAGACAATTCTGATGATAAAGCACACCGGATAGTCGTGGATTAGGGGCAGATTAGCGAAACCTTAGGAAATGATGAGATTTTCGGACCGCGGAACTCCCCCTGCCACAGGGGCAGCGTCAGGCCCTGGACGGCCGTCGGACTGCTAGATAACGCCTGTCAGGACCAGGGCTATGACAATGCCGGTGACAATGGCGATAACTGCTGGAGGAGCTGGTGGAAGCCAGACACACCCTATGCGCTTGCCCATGTTTGACCCCCCTTCGAAGCGGCTGGCTCTTACGCCGCAATTATAGCACCACTATCCAAGACCGGTTCCAGACCCGCGTGCCGCAATATGCAGGTGAAGACATCCAAACAGCCGCCGCATCCAGGAGTCATATGAGCAAACCGGAGGCGCATGGTGTGGCGCGCCCGTATCCGGATCGTCGTTCTCGGCTGCCGTGGGTATGAGAGGATGCGCGGCGCTTCTGCCACGTTGCCCGGTCCGGATTTGCGGATCGGGCGACCATCTACTCAGCCGACGAGGAATGTGCCGATCCCGGTGGCGATGAGACTCTGCTCCTCGTTCCTCATCTCCATGCGGATCACCAGCACCTTCTTGCTGTCGCGCAGGACGAAGCCCGTCACCGTGAACTCCTTGCCCCTGCCCGGCCGAAGGTAGTCGACGCGCAGGTCGAGCGTCCTTACAGCACCCATTCTCTTGAGCTGCTCTTCAACTGGGTGGTCCTGGATGTCCTTTATCACGTGCCAGGAAGCAACCGCACCGCCCAGGATGTCAATTGCGCACGAGACAACGCCTCCCTGCAGTATCTGGAAGCCGGGGTGCCCGCAGAGGTTATCGCGCATCGGGAACCTGATGCGCACATTGTTGTCCTCCGTTGGCTCGACCTTGACGCCCATGAGCTCGAGGAAGGGATGGCGCCTGGACATAAGCTCCCAGCCACCCTTCAGTAACTGGCCTCTCTCGTGTTCAAAAACCGGCAGTCTATCTTCTTTCATTCAATCGCGCCTCAACATGTTCTTCGGGGTCTATTGTAATTCAAAACGCTGGTAGAGATACAACCGTGGGCGAAGGGCGTGCATGAAGACCAAGACTTTGCCTCCGCGGCCAAATCCCTGACTCCAAGTCCCAGGTCCCAGATTCTATGCCCTAAACGCCGGGATACAAGCTCGTGGCTCACAGCTGATGGCTGATAGCCCTGGCGGAGCAAAAGGGGGACAGTAGGACTAGCCCTGCTTCGGGAGGCTCACTGGAGGAGCAGCCGGCGCTGAAGAGGCTGGTATAACGTGAGGATGGAGAGGCCCGTCTCACCAGATGACGTCGAAGTCGGAGACTATGCCCATGCAGGACCACCGGTCTCTGTTGCCGAAGATGGACACCGGGCAATAGTCTTCCCCGACCGCCAGGTCAACGGTCTTGTCCGCGTCGCCACCGCCATCCGAGTCCCCGGTATCGTCCACGTAGATGGTGCCCCTGTCCGTGGTGTGAAAGACGTTGCAGGCGTGCCCGTTGCTGTCCCCAGCGAACTCGATGACAACGTAGCCGGCCCGGATGCCCGCCTTTTCCGCGTTGTTGTGCAGGAGCTCGGCGAAGTCGGCGCAGACAAAGCTGTCGTCATCGTATCGGATCCTGTCCGTGCGGTCGTTGTACAAGAATTGCCGCAACTGGGACCAGGAAGGGTCTCTGGCGTCCGGGTTCTGTATCAGCCGGATGGGATTGCCATCGGCGCCCACTATCGTCATTCCATCGACTACCACGTGTTCACCATCAACGTCTTCCTGATACAGTGCCCATGTACAGACGGATACGCCAACCACCATTCCAAGGAAGACCACAAACGCGGCGATGCCAGCGATCCAGAGGGCCCGGGCGATGCCCGGCTGCGGCGTGACCGTTGGGGACGTTGTCCCATCATGCATGTTCGCGCCGCAGTAGGTGCAATAGTTGGCCCCGTCCCGGTTGGGTTTGCCGCACCTGGTGCAGAACATGGTTCGAGCGATAAAGGATAGCACAGGCGGAGCTAGGAGTCAGCCCGTCCCTGAGCGTGGCGGCTTCTCATTTTGATCACACAGTGTGCGGCCCGCCGGGATGATTCAGGGTCAGTCTGCGAGCTAGAGGTCGTCATTTATCTTCGGACAGGGGAAGCGCAGCGGGACGGGCGCCGTGGCTGCCGGGCCGAGTGTCAAGTTCGAAATCCCGAGTTCCGAGTTCCAGGCGCATAGCCCATGGCCGCATAGCATTGGCGGTGGCGCACACGACTGCACCCGGCCTCCGCCTGCGCGAGAATCGGGAGGCGCATGGGAGATCCGTTTCTGGTGAAAGGAGGCTGAGCAGATGCAGGTGCGTTGCCTTCTTTCTCGCTTAACGGAAGCGGGGCAGGATGAGCCTGCAGTCTGCCCCTTGGTGTACAATGAATGCTCAGACGACGATCATTCCGCCGGGGAGGCTACATGGAAACCGCTCGGCTTCAGAAAGCCGTCCAGTCGTATGTTGGAGAGCCTTCGAGAAAGCTGACCCGGGAATCATCCGCGAACTCTACTATGGAGCATATGAGGGTCCACTGGGGTCCACAGAACTTGAGCTAGCTGCCAGCGTTTGCCGATGTCTCAGTCCAGCGGTTGGGGGTGCACATGGAAGACTGCGTTTTCTGCAAGATGTTCACCGGTGAAGTGCAGACCCGCAAGGTATACGAGGAGAGGGACGTCATCGGCGTCCTGGATGTAGCGCCGCGCTTTGCCCAGGGCCAGTGTGTGGTGGCACACCGTCGGCACGTCCCCCAGTTCTATGACCTGGATGATGAGGAGCTGGCCCAGTTGTTCGTGGGCGTCAAGGCTGTGGCCCGGAAGATCGGGGAGGTGTTTCACACGCCCATTGTCTCCATATTCAGCCGTGGGATAAGCGTCCCGACTCACAATCACATCCTGGTGTTTCCCGCGACTGGTGAAGGCCCGATCGACAGGGTGCTGGTGGCGTTCCTGGCCGCAGAGATAGTGCGCCAGACCACTCCGGCCCAATTGGACGAGATCGCGGAGAAGATCAGGACAGCGTGATGCCCCGGGGTGCCGGTTCTACCGTGCTCTGCCTGCCCGACAATAGGACGGATGCCGTCACGGGGAGTGTAGAGCAGCCCCTTTGCTTCTCCCCTATCTCCCAAGAATGGGGGTGCACGGGTCGAAACGCGGATCAGGCAACATTGGTGGAAAATGAGTGCTAGAACAGCGAGGTGACGGTATTGGACAAGAGACCTGCAAGCGCCGCTGATGCAAAGTTGAAGGCACTTTCCAAGAAGGAACTGATCGACTTGGTGAAGCTGTCTTCCAGGATGATCCTGGCCCTGGATGGCTTCTGGTACCTGTCCGTCAAGGAGTTGGCTGGCAACGCCAAGGCTCTCGAGCGGGACAACTGGGTCTGGGACAGGGTCATGAGGTTCTATGTCGATGAGCTGGCCAGGCTGCTAAACGTGCAGGGAAGGGATGTGGCGGACTACATGAAGGTTATGAATCCCAGGCCGGAGGGCCTCGTTCTTGAAGAGCGGGTGGAGATACTAAACCGGAATGATGCAATTCGCACGGTGACCTATTGTCCGACGATAGTGGCTCTGGAGAAGGAAGGGGAGGGCAGAGACGCCATTCACTGCAGTGCGACCTGCTCGGAGATGCGGAAGAAGCATTCGAAGCTATTCAATCCTGCGATCGAAGTTAGCTGCCTGAAGATTCCCCCGCGGAAGAGTAAGGACGACGTATTCTGCCGGTTTGAGTACAAGATTCGGTAGATATCGGCGGGATGGACGGGACAGGTGGCAATGGCAGTTCATAAGGGCCTACAGTGCGGCGCAGGCCCTCCGGCATTGTGCCAAATGCCAAGTTCGAAGTCCCAACTCCCAAGCTCATGGTTGATTGCAGCAAGTCTATGCCCACATAGGCATGGGCGTGCAGGGGGGCGAAGCCAATCTGTGTTCTTTTCTCACATTCCTCTTCGCCAAAGGGAAATCCAGCGGGATCGGCTTGGTGATGCGGGAGTATTGGGCGCAACCCTCTTGAGTAACTGTAAAATTCTGGCAAAGTAGCTGCCTGCGTCCCGCGGGGACGGGAGCAAGAGTGAAATGGAGGTGACCGGTGTCTGAACCCAGGATCATCGTGGAAAAGGCCAACGCCGTAGCCAAAGTGACCATCAACCGTCCGGAGAAGCACAATGCCATGGACCTGCAATTCTTCCGCGAGTTCGGCCCGAGGATTGATGAGCTGAGCCAGGATGCGGAGGTCAGGGTTATCATCCTGACGGGCGCGGGGCGCTCTTTCTGTTCGGGGATAGACCTGGTTGGCCTGGCCGAAGTAGCCCGCGATTCCGCTTCGGCGACCGTGCTGGGACAGAGCCTCAGCGAGCCGTTTGGCCCGCTTCAGAGCGTGCCCCGATCCCTCCGGGCCTGCCGCAAACCGGTTATCGCCGCAGTCAACGGCTTCGCCTCGGGAATGGGCATGTCGCTCCTGTGCCTCTGCGATTACCGTATTGCCTCGGAACAGGCCTCATTCGCCCCCGGATTCATCAGGATGGGGCTTGCTGGTGAGTTTGGGATCACCTACATCCTGCCGCGCCTCATCGGCTTCCCGTTTGCCTTGAAGTTCCTGAGCGAGGGCGAGACCAGGGACGCCCGCTGGGCGGAGCGGGTGGGGCTGGTGGAAGAAGTGGTGCCGGCCGGAGACCTCATGGAAGCGGCGCAGCGGCTCGCGGCGAAGCTCGCCACCATGCCGCCCATAGCGCTGGGAATGGTGAAAGAGCTACTCTACCAGGGTTTGGAGAGCAACTTTGACTATCAACTTCAGTCGGAGGCCTACGCGGCGTCTATACTGCTGAGGACGGAGGATTTTCAGGAAGCCGTCCGGGCCTTCCTCGAGAAGAGGCCCCCGGTGTTCAAGGGGAGATGAGAGGACAGAGCGGCTTCCGTGTTCGGGGTTGTCTGGTGGCCTTTATTTGACGGGCTCTTAGCCCACCGGCTCGGCGGCGCCCTTGGTGTCGGGTTCCACTTCTCTCTGCCGGCCTGAGCCGCGGATGCTGGAGGTCAGCGGCGCTTCGCCACTATCTCCTTCGCCCAGCGCCGCGCCCGGTCCAGTCTGCCTGCATCCGGCTGGCCGATGGTCAGTTC
>JAUCPZ010000143.1 GCA_030372995.1 Dehalococcoidia bacterium | reverse complement strand
TCGGAACTCGTCGGCAGCGTCAGATGTGTATAAGAGACAGCGTAGGGCAGCTTTATCCGGCTGGGATATGCCAGGGTACCCGTCTTGCCCAGATCTTCGCTTCGAACTGCCATCTTCCAGTGCCCCCTCAGAACTGTGGCCGCTATCCTGGTCCCCGGCGTTTGCAGGGTCGAACACTTCTTCTGCCGCAGCCCGAGATCTCCAGCAACAAGCTGGACAGCCGATACCATTCACGAAGGGCACACAGCGGCGGACAAGCCCAGCTAGGCTGCCTTCGGCCGGTGGCCTATGACTGCCTTCAACGTGGCCAGCGCCACCGTCTCGCCCCTCTGATTCTTGATCGATTCCTTGAGAGTAACGACCCCGCCCAGTTCGCCTTTGTCCTGCTTGTCGGCGACCTCAAGTTCCACGTGAATGGTGTCGCCGATCTTGGTCGGTGCGGTGAACCGGACCTTGTCCATGCCGTAGAAGGCCACTATTGCCATGTCACAGAGGGGCATTAGCCCGTTGCCCACGGACATGACCAGCATGCCATGGGCTATCCTCTCTCCGAAAGGGCCCTTCTTCGCGTATTCGACGTCAGTGTGCAGCGGGAACCAGTCCCCCGTCAACGCCGCAAAGGACACGATGTCAGTCTCAGTAATGGTTCTGGCTCTGGTCACTACCGTTTCGCCAACCTGGAAGTCTTCGAAGTACTTCATGCGGCCTCCTAGCAGAGTGCGTCCTCTTCAGGAAAGTGACGAAGGTAGCATACGCGGAGATGCGGTTTGCCTGACCCCCCAGCGGTACTGTCGAGCCGGCGATCTGCGGTCCCCAACGGCCCGGCTTCGACCCGGCGCCACTGCCGAGATTCTATCCTCGCAAGGGAAGCGGCGCAAGCCCTCCCTTCCCCAGGGTACCGGCTCCAAACCCCCTTCCTTCTCTCCCGGAACATTCCGGGCATGGTGGGCAAGCCGTTCCTCTTCACACTCCGCCCCGTTTCAGTCCTGCCCGTGCTGATATGCCACCTCGACGCACCCGCAGAACGCCGGAGCCAACATAGTCGCGCGCCACGGTAGGCCACTCCTCCACCGGAGACCCCTCGCCTCCTCTCAGTGCCTCCCCCTTCGCAGCGGCGTTCTGTCCTACCCTTCTCTCTCGAAGACAGCAGCGGCTCCCATGCCACCCCCGATGCACATGGTGGTGATACCATATCTGGCCTTGCGGCGCTCCATTTCGTACAGCAACTTGGCTGTCAGGTATACGCCGGTGCAACCCAGCGGATGCCCCAGCGCTATGGAGCCGCCGTTCACGTTCAGCTTGGCCGGGTCGATGCCCAGCGTTCTCATGATGTAGATGGATTGCGAGGCGAAGGCCTCGTTGAGCTCTATCAGGTCAACAGCGTCCAGGCTGATTCCGGCATACTTCAATGCCTTAGGGATGGCCACCACCGGCCCGATGCCCATGATCTCCGGATCCACGCCACCCACTCCCATCGACCTGAACACTGCCATGGGCTTCAGCTTCAGCTCCTTAGCCCTCTCCCGGGACATGATCACCGCTGCAGCGGCACCGTCATTGAGCGGACAGGAGTTGCCGGCCGTCACGGTGCCACCGGCCCGGAAGACCGGCCTCAGTTTGGAGAGCGCCTCGAGAGAGGTGTCCGGCCGGATGCACTCGTCTTTGTCGAAGATCTTCTCCCGAATGACGGGCTTGCCCTTCTCGAAGCCCCGGTCAATCACCTTCAGGGGCAGTATCTGGTCCTTGAAACGGCCTTCCGCCTGCGCTTTGGCGGCCTTCTGATGGCTCTCGTAGGCGAAGGCATCCTGGTCCTGACGGCTGATCTTGAACCGCTGCGCCACGTTCTCCGCCGTCAGCCCCATGGTGATGTACACCCCGGGCCAGGTCGATATCAGGTCCGGGTCCGGCATGGGCCTGTTTCCGCCCATCGGAACCAGGCTAGTGTGGTCCGCGCCCACGGCCAGCACCACGTCGGCAAAGCCGCACATGACCTTCTGGCAGGCGATAGCGATCGCCTCCAGCCCTGAAGCGCAGTACCGATTCACTGTTATGCCCGGAACTTGCGGGGATAACCCAGCTTTTAGGGCCACGATGCGGCCCAGATTCATGCCCGCCTCCGCCTCAGGGAAGGAGTTCCCCATCACCAGATCTTCGACCTCCTCCGGTTTCAGCCCGCTGGCCCTTCTGACCGCCTCTTTCACCACCTCCGCTCCAGTGTGCTCTACCCTGGTGTTCCTGAGCGTGCCGTTTGGAGCCCTGCCAATGGCAGTTCTGACAATCGATACGATGACTGCATCTCTCATAGCCTCATCTCCTCAAGCTAGACTAGTTGTGAAGCATCTTGCCGGTTTCAGCCATACTTCTCATCCTGGCCTGGGTCTTCTCTTCACCGGCAAGCGAGCAGAGCACCTCCCGCTCCAGGTCCAGAATGTACTGCTCCGTCACCAGTGTGTTCATATCGACATCGCCGCCGCTGATCACGTAGGCCAGCCTCCTGGCTATGTGGGCGTCGGTGTCGGTAATGTATCCCGCATCCCGCATGAGATAGACCATGAGCTCCAGGAAAGCCCTCCCGCTCCGGCCGATGACCCTGATGTCGTCCCGCGGCCGTGGCGGTCGATACCCCTGCTTGACCAGACAGAGCACCGTCTGCTTGGCATCGTACAACAGGTGGTCGAAGTTCATGGTGGTCCAATCGCTGGTCCTCAAGAAGCCGATGCTCCTCGCGTCCTGCGCCGAGGTCGAGACCTTGCCTGTGGCGATGGTCTCAAAGGCCCGCGCCACGTAGGGTATGAGGTCGGGACGGCCCCCTCCTGGTATCGCGCTCGGTGTGCTCGGTGGGAAGTATTCCGTGGCCCGCAGCAGCATCTCCTTGGTGCCGCCTCCCGCGGGAATAATGCCCACCCCCATCTCCACCAGCCCCATGTAGGTCTCGGCGTAGGCCCTCACCGCACTGGCTGACAGACACGTCTCACATCCGCCTCCCAGCGTCATGCGGAACGGCGCCGCCACCACCGGCTTCCGCGAGTACTTCACCCGCATCAAGGCCTGCTGCAATTCCCCGGCCACCCGGTCCAGGGTCGTCCAGTCCTTGTTCACCATCAGTCCATAGATCTTCTTCACATCGGCGCCCGGAGAGAAGTTGACTCCCTGGTTGCCGATAACCATCCCCTCGAAGTTCTCTTCCACTTCATCCAGGCTTTCATTGATCATCCGGACCACGTCATCGTCGATAGCGTTGTTCGGCGTCCGGAACTCCAGGCAGACCACTCCGTCCCCCATGTCCACCAGGCAGGCTCCCGGGTTGGAGCGCACTATCTTCTTCCGCTCCTTGAGCGAAGGCAGCAGGATTATCTCGGGCTTCTCTTCGATATCGACGTAGGCCGCCCTGGCAAAATCGTAGTATGCCCTCTTCCCATCCCGCTGTTTGTAGAACCGCTCGTGGCCCTTGGCCAGCATTTCTTCCACGTTCTGCGGTATCTTCTCCCCCTCTTGCCGCATCCTCTCGACGGACTTCCGGACCCCTATGGCATCCCAGGTCTCAAACGGGCCCAGCTCCCAGTTGAAGCCCCACCGCATGGCCTGGTCGATGGCCAGGATGTTGTCTGCTATCTCCGGTATCTTGGCCGCGCAGTACAGCAGCATCTTCTTCAGGACTTTCCAGGCGAATTGCCCCGCGCGGTCATCAGAGTAGGCCAGCTTTTGCAGACTGGCCGCTGGATCGGCCACCGCTTTGAGCTGCTCGAGAATGGGCAGGTCCGGCTTCCTCTGGGGCACGTAGTCAACGGTGTTGTAGTCCAGCGCGTAGATCTTGGTGCCCGACAGGTCGGATACCTTCTTGTAGAACCCCTTCTGGGCCTTGTCGCCCAGAAGCCCCATTTCCACCATCTTGTTGAGGAACGGTGGAACGCTGAAGAACTCTTTCTCGGATGCGTCCCGGAGGCTGTCGTACACATTGTGCGCCACCTTGGCCAGCGTATCCAGTCCCACCATGTCCGCCGTGCGGAACGACGCACTCTTGGGCCGCCCCATGGGCGGCCCGGTGATGGCATCCACCTCCTCTATCGTGTATCCCCCTTCGACCATGGTCCTCACCGCCGTGAACAGGCTGTACACTCCGATCCTGTTGGCGATGAAATTCGGCGTGTCCTTGGCCAGGACAATGCTCTTGCCCAGACGCCTCTCGCAGAAATCGGCCATGAAGGAGACCACCTTCGGATCGGTGGTCTTTCCCGGGATGATTTCCAGCAGCTTCATGTGGCGCGGCGGGTTGAAGAAATGCGTCCCGAGGAAGTGGGTGCGGGTCTCCTTCGAAAGAGCTTCGGATATCTTCTCGATGGAGAGCCCTGACGTATTGGTGCTGATGATCGTGCCGGGCCTGATGACGGCTTCAACCTTCTTCAGCAGATCCGTCTTGATCTTGAGATCCTCCGCTACCACCTCGATGACCCAGTCGGCATCAGCCAGCCATCCCAGGTTGTCCTCGAAGTTCCCCACCGTCACCAGCTTGAGGTCTGCAGGACTGAAGAGCGCCGGCGGACTGGCCCCGACGGTCCCGTCTATTCCCGCTTTGGCCAGTTTGTTCCTGAACTCAGGCGACTCCCTGGTCAGCCCTTTCTTGATATCCTTCTGGTCAAGCTCCTTCGGCACGATGTCCAGAAGATAGGTCGGTATGTCCACCCCCGCCAGCAGGGCAGCGATCTTGCTGCCCATCACGCCGGCACCCAGAACAGCAGCCTTCCTGATGTTGATCTTCCGTTCCTTCATGGCGCCTCCATAAATGTAGAATCAGTAGTTCTCCAGTGGCGGCTCGGATTCAGTTGTTCCAACGGCCAATGGAGTGCAAGCCGCAATGCCCGCACGATGGGACAATCAGTCAAGCGGGGATCCACTTTCGGTTGTCAGCCCTTGCACGAGTTCTTTGGCAGGAGCGCTCAATGACAAGCCGGGAGCATGCGTTGGGCAAGCGAGACAGGAGGTATCCCAAAGTCTCCTTCCCCTCCAGCCGACCTCACAGGGCCGGCATCTGTATCCGATTTCGATTTCGATAATACTCGGCGCCATGGAGAGGTGTCAAATCCAATTCTGGCAGTCCTGTGCACGTACACACCATCCATTGACAGGCCCGGCGGACCGTGGTAAACCATGGTGCACCCGTCTTTGTACCGACGATAGCCTGTCTTGTCCGCTATCCGGTTCGGTTGACACGCACGCGGTCAGGTTCGTAGAGAGACACCGCGGACTGCGCTACGAGAGCAATATCCAGAGTTCGGCATTGCCAACCGATTTTGTTCCGCAAGACGCCGTGATGCTGGTCTTGCGGCAGGAGGAAGGGGGATTCAAGATGGGACGCAGCCAGTCAATCGAGGAGATCCTGAGCAGACGGCTCTTGCTTGGAGAAATCGTCGCCCGTAACAGCCGGGTCATCCCTGACAGGGAGGCGGTGGTCTACGGCAATAAGCGCTTCACCTATCGGCAGTTCAACCAGCGTGTCAACAGGCTGGCGCATGCCTTTCTGGATCTGGGGGTGAAGAAGGGGACGAAGGTGGCCATACTCCTCTACAACTGCAACGAGTTCCTCGAGGCCTACTTCGCCCTGGCCAAGATCGGTGGCGTAGCTGTACCCCTGAATTTCCGCCTCAGCGCGGAGGAGATCAAGTACATCGTCAACCATTCCGACTCCGAGGCCTTCATTTTGGGGGAGGCTTTCGTCCAGAACGTGAAGGGCATGCAACAGGACCTGCCGCAGGTGAAGACGTACATCACGGTGTCGGAGAAGCCTGTAGAAGGTATGCTGCATTACGAATCATGGATCGCCGGCTACCCCGACGATGAGCCGCTCATCCTGGTGGATGAAGACGATCCGGTCTTCATCATGTACACCGCCGGCACCACGGGGAAGCCAAAGGGCGCGGTGCTCACGCACAAGAACGAAATGATCGAGTGGATGTTGCTGGGAATCTTCGTCCGCGGGGAGCCGGGAGTGTGTGAACTGCTCGACCACCGGCAGGGCCTGAAGGCCTTTGCCGCTCCGCCCATCTTCCACCTTGCGGCCTTCGGTTACTGCCAGTTCGCCTTCTTCGACGGTCACACCGTGGTGTTGCCTACGGAGGTCTTCAACCCGGCTTACATCATGAAGACCATTGAAGAGGAGAAGATCGACGCCATCATCCTGGTGCCGGCGATGGCCTTCTTCATTTTGCTCCTGCCCGATCTCGACAAGTACGATGCCAGTTCACTCAAGATGTGGATTTCGGGCGCAGCCGTGCTGCCCACCCAGACACGCAAGCAGATCATGCAGCGCTTTCCCAATGTCAAGCTCTTCGACTTCTTCGGTCAGACGGAGATGAGCCCCATGACTTGCGGTCTGCGGCCCTTTGAAGCCGCAGGACACGAGACCTCGGTGGGCCGTCCCATTCCCTTCCTCGAAGTACGCCTGGTGGACGAGAACGACAGGGACGTGCCGGTAGGCCAGGTGGGCGAGATCGTGTACCGCGGTCCCACCGTCATGAAGGAGTACTACAAGGATCCGGAGGCCACAGCGAACGCGATGCGGAATGGCTGGTTCCACTCCACTGATCTCTTCCGGAGAGACGAAGACGGATTCCTCTACGTTGTGGACCGCAAGAAGGACATGATCGTCAGCGGCGGCGAGAACATCTATCCTGCCGAGGTTGAGGAGGTAATCTACAAACACCCCAAGGTCGTGGAGTGCGCCGTCATCGGCGTCTACGACGAGCAGTGGGGCGAGTCCGTGAAGGCAGTGGTGGTCTGCAGGCAAGGTGAGTGCGTCACAGAGCAGGAGATCATCGACCACTGCAAGCTGCATCTCGCCAGCTACAAGAAGCCGAAGTCCGTGGACTTCGTGGATGCCCTGCCCCGGAACGCCGCCGGTAAGGTGCTGAAAACCGAACTCAGAAAAAGATACGGCAAGTCCGTCCGGTACTGAATCCGCGCGCTGTGGCGCGGAGAAGTCCCGTATGGCGGAGAGGCTGGTCTTCAGACATTTCTTCCCATGCCCAGTCCCCGGGTCAAAGATCGGATTCCCGTGCACCGCACGCTACGTTTCACCGCCTTCTGAATCGGCCGGGAAGCGCCAGGCAGAGCCAGTACCTGCTATGATTAGAAGGGCGTTGTTGTGCCCGTTCGGTGTTGGCACGAACCGGAGAGGTGCCGGATAGCACCGAGTTACGGCTTCAGGCAGTTGCGCCTGCTGACCTTGGAAAGGGGGCGGATCGAGAGGTGACTTTGGACGACATGTTCCATCCGCGCTCGATAGCTGTGGTGGGTGCCACCGAAGGACCGGCGAATATCAATACCATCATGTTCCTTGACTCGCTCCTTGAGTTCGGCTATCAGGGGCAGATCTACCCGGTTAATCCCAGGCTCAGTCAAGTGTCTGGCCTGAAGGCATACCCAAACATACGCGACATCCCCGGCCCAGTGGATTACGTTATCTCGCTGATTCCGGCCGAGGCCACGCCACAACTCATTGCCGATTGTGTTGCCAAGGGGGTGAAGACCGCACAATTTTTCACCGCCGGCTTCGTTGAGACCGGCGAGAAGAATCGGGCTAGGCTCCAGGACGAGCTGGTCCGCATCGCCCGCGCCGGCGGCGTTCGTCTTCTGGGCCCGAATTGCGTTGGGATATACTGCCCCGCCAGCCGGATGTCCTACTGCGCCGACTTCCCGAAGGAGTCAGGCAGAGTGGGCTTCGTCGCCCAGAGCGGAGGTTACACCTATCTGGCGGTGCGGATGGGTGCAGGCCGCGGGGTCTACTACAGCAAGGTGATCAGCTACGGTAACGCCAGCGATGTCAATGAGGCCGATCTGCTGGAGTATCTGGCCGCTGACCCTGAGACCGATATCATCACCGCCTACATCGAAGGTACGACCGACGGGAGGCGCCTGCTCAAAGTGCTCACTGACGCAGCAGCCAGGAAGCCGGTCATCGTCATCAAGAAGGGCCGCACCGAGGCCGGAAGAAAGGGTACCATGTCTCATACCGGAGCCTTGGCTGGCGACGACAAGGTGTGGGACTCCGCACTGAGGCAGGCCGGAGTCATCAGGGTGGAGGACGTCGATGAGATGGTGGACCTCCTGGTGGCCTTCCTCTTCATGCCCGTTCCCCGTGGCAGGAGAACCGTTGTCATCGGCGCCGGTGGCGGAGTCAGTGTCCGGGCCGCTGAAGAGTGCGAATCCGCGGGGCTGATGCTTCCCACCGTCCCGGATGATCTGCGGTCGGAGATCAACCGTTATTTCTCGCTGGCCGGCAGCATGCTGCGGAACCCCGTTGACATACTGGCCGAACCCCTGGGCGACGGCGCCTGGGCTCCGGTCTTGAAAGCCTTGGATGGCTGGCAGGAAGCAGACGTAATCCTTTGGCAGATGTCTCCTGATATGGAACCTATCAGGACAGCCGAGTTCTGCCGGATAGTTCTTGACATAAGACGCACCATGGTGCGGTCGTTCAACAGCGTTCAGAAGCCGAAGGCGCTGGCAATTCATACCCTTGAGACACACTCTGGCTTGGAGGAGATGGTTGCCCTGCGGGAAGCGTGCCGGCACGAGAAGATAGCGTTCTACCCTTCCGTCTACCGGGCCGCCCTGGCGATATCGCGGTACATAAGCTATCACCACCGCGGCAGGGCCTTGCCTGCGGCGAATCTTCAGGGAGCAAGATGGTGAATGCAGAGACCTATCCGCCGCCGGACCACATTCTGCGCGACCTGAACATCCTTCTCGAGTACAAGGGGAAGGGCAACTGTACCGCTCGAATCCCCGTCGTCCCTGCGGTCTGCAACGACCGCGGCTTTGTCCAGGTCGGTGTCCTGGCGGCACTGATTGATCTCCTTGGCGGCGTACTGGCCGCCAAAGTGGTGCATCCGGACTGGATCGCCACCGCCGAGATGTCGGTGTACTCCACACAACGCGCTACGGGGAATGAGGTGGTGGCAGCCGGTTCAGTCCTGAGGGCCGGGCGCGCTGCAGTGGTCATCGAAGCGCAGGTTCTGACAAGAGAGGGACGGGCAGCGACGCCTGGCACACTGGTTGGATCCGCAGTGGCCACATTCTCCAGGCTGCCTCACAGAGAGGGCAACCTGGACATCGGGGAGGATGATGGTGCGCACCAGGTAGCTGCTTTCACGTCCCAGGGCGCTGGGCTGCGGGGGACGCTGCTGGACAAGGCTGGTTTGATAATCCTCGACGAGAGAGCAGGAGTGGTGGAACTGGGAATGAGTCAATATGTGCGGAACAGCTTTGGCGCACTGCAGGGCGGAGTGGTTGCCCTCATGGCTGATATCGCCGGGCAATGCGCGGCCAGGGCCGCTGCTCAGAAGCCCGTGATTACCACGGACCTTGCCATCCACTACCTCACGCAGGGAAAGACCGGCCCGTTCCGCACTGCAACAAACGTGCTTCGTGCGACTGCAGAGAGCGTGCTAACCCGTATCGAAGTACTGGACAGAGCAGCAGGTGATCTCCTGGTGGCCGCGGCGGTCAATGCCGCCGCGGTGGCGTGAGAAACGGGCCGGATCATTCGTAGTGAGACCCTTGCCCCCTATTGACTCACGGTCACTTTCGTGCTAGCCTCGGCACAAATCTGAATAGAAAGGAGGCTGGAGAGAATGGCACAGGGCTACTCCGTGAAGTGCAAGAAGAAGGTAGAGATCCAGAATGCCAGGCAAGTCACGTTGAAGAACAAGCGCCCGGCGACCAAGGGCGTGTGCCCGAAGTGCGGAACCGCGGTATTCCGCATTGGAAAAGCCTAGCCTTTCAGTCTGCAAGCGGGGGCCACACCGCGTGGCCCCCCAAGTTCCCTCTACCTGCGGCTGACAACTGGCTCCCACAGACCAGGTCGGCCGGAGGGATTGTCCGAACCTCATCGTCTTCTAAGCGATCCCTCATCCCACACCAATCCATGACAGCCCTTCACGCGCTATGATGGTGGCGTCTCAGACAGGACACCCCCCGGTCTGAGGCAGAAAGAAAGAGAAGCCTGCCTTTCGGAGGCAGGCTTTCTTCTTGGCAGTGGATTGATGTTGACAGGCGGAGTGATGGCCCACAGGAGGCAGAAAGCGCGGGCTATCCCTGCTTCTCGCGGCCGGCCATCTTTGAGTCCAAGCATTCTGGTCTGCCGCTCGCCGGGCCCCGTGCTTCCGCTTTGCCTTGGGCTAACACATCGGGCTTGGGCTGTGGAGGCTCGGGGTTTCTTCCCTCGCCAGCGAGCGGCACGGTGAGCAACCTGTGCCCGCGGGCGTTCGACAGCACTGGTGAGCCGGGCGGGACTCGAACCCGCGACACCCTGATTAAAAGTCAGGTGCTCTTCCGCTGAGCTACCGGCCCGCGACGATAGTTTACCCGAACAGAGCAGTCGACTCAATTGGCGCCTCCTGCCGAACTTAACAGTCCAAGCACGGGTTGTTGGAATCACTTAACACCTCCTATACGCACAATCGCCTCTAAATCGCGTTCAAAGTGTCGTGTAGCTACTGAGTGTGAAATCTCTCTGATTGCCAGACATTACTGCGGAGATGTACGCCTTGCTGCACCCTCTGAAAAAAAGTGTCCGTCGAGACGACTGCAGAAAGGTATTTGTGAGACTGCTGAGAGACTTTCCCGAATAAAATGCCCGTTTTCCCGAACAAACCTCTGCCAAAGTCCATCACATGAGACAGTATTCGTTCGGGAAATGAGACGCCACATTGTCCCGAATTGTAACTGCCTCTTGCTAGACTATATTTAGGCACAGTCCGAAGGCTCAAGTCAAACTGGAGGTGAACGTATGTCAAACCGCATTCAGGAACTGAGGAAGGTAAAGGGGTGGACACAGTTCGAGCTCTGCCGCAGGTCTAACACGCCGCAGGGGCTGTTGTCCATGCTTGAACGTGGGAAGCTCCAGCCCTGGCCTAAGGTGACCAAGCGCCTCTGCAAGGCTCTTGGCGTGAGGCCGGAGGAGCTATTCCCGGAAGGTGAGCCATGCGAAGTCAAGCGGTGATGATTGGTAGTAAGACCATTGGCATCGTCTCAAACAAAACCTTCATCATGAGGCGTCGTGGCTCGCGGCACATGCCGCAGAAGCCTCGTCTAGCCTGGTGCGTCTCCGAGAGCATCTTCTACGGCGACATCGTGCCATGCTGTGACTCTGTGGTAGTCGTCGATGTAGAGACTGGCATCAGTTATCGCGTCTCGACCAAGACCTTTGAGCGGCGGTGCTTCCTGGTCGAGAGGCCGCCGTATGAGCCTCAGGTGGCTTTGGAGCTTCGCCACTGGACCGTCTCGGACGGCAAAACCCAGCGGGTACAGGAACCGGCGCCGTGGCAGCAGACTGCATTTCAACTGCTCGGTG
>JAUCPZ010000142.1 GCA_030372995.1 Dehalococcoidia bacterium | reverse complement strand
CAGCGTCAGATGTGTATAAGAGACAGACTTGAAACAGGTCAAAGCGGAGATACAGGGTGACTTGGGCGCAGGTCCGACAGGCACCTGCATCAGAGAAAACCGGGCAGTGGTCAACAACGACTTCGCGACGAACACCACTGTGTCGCCTTGGCGAGAGGCAGCCTTGAACCATCGCTTCCGTGCCTCAGCAGCCTTCCCGTTGCGGCGCGAGGGGAAGGCCATCGGAGCACTAAGCCTTTACTCCTGCGAATCCAGTGCCTTTGATGCAGATCAGGTTCGTCTGCTTGAATCACTCGCCTCTGACATCTCATATGCTTTGGATTCCATTAGCCAGGAGGAACGCCGCGTCCATGCCGAGGCGACCCTGCGCGCGAGCGAGGAACGCCTCAAGAGGGCGCAGGAGATTGCCCATATCGGCAGTTGGGAACTTGATCTGTTGAACGGCCGGTTGACTTGGTCGGACGAGATCTACCGGATCTTTGGGCTGCAACCACAGGAGTTCCCCGCCACCTACGAAGCATTTCTGGAAGTAGTACACCCTGATGATCGCTCTATGGTTGACAGCGCGTACTCGAGTTCACTCCGCGAGGGGAGGGACACCTACGAGATCGAGCACCGGATCGTGAGAAGATCAGACGGGGGAGTCCGCTTCATCCATGAGAAATGTGAACACATCCGGGATGAATCCGGCAGGATTGTCCGTTCCCTAGGCATGGCTCATGACATCACTGAACGCAAGATGGCGGAAGAGGCATTGCGGGAAACGCGTGACTATCTGGACAACCTGCTGAACTACGCCAACGCTCCCATCATCGTCTGGGATCCCGGACTGCGCATAACCAAGTTCAATCGGGCTTTCCAGAGACTCACGGGACGCAGGGAATCCGAGGTACTCGGTCAACGGTTGGACATGCTGTTCCCCGAGAAGAGCTGTAAAGAGTCGCTATCGCAAATCCATCGCGCCATGGCGGGAGAGCGATGGGAGACTGTCGAGATACCGATTCTGCGCGTCGATGGCGAGGTGCGAACCGTACTGTGGAACTCAGCCAACATCCATGCGTCGGACGACATGACGATCATTGCGACCATTGCCCAGGGCCAGGATATAACCGAACGCAAGATGGCGGAGAGGGCCCTCAAAGAAAGCGAGGAAGCTCACAGGCACGTCTTTGAGGCTGCCATGGATGGTTTCTGGGTGACGGACCTGTCTGGCAACCTGCTCCAGGTGAATGAGGCGTACTGCCAGATGTCAGGGTACACCCGGCAGGAGTTGCTCGGCATGCACATATCTGACATTGAAGCCGTGGAAAGGCCCGAGGAGACAGCGGAACACATCAGGAGGGTACTCCGCCAAGGGCAGGACCGCTTCGAGACTCGCCACCGAACCAAGGATGGCAAGCTGATTGACATCGAGGTGAGTGTCAGGTATTCGGATGTCAGGGGCGGTCAGCTGATCGTGTCCGCCAGAGACATCACAGAGAGGAAGAGGGCAGAGGAGCAGCTCAAGTTCCAGGTGAACATCCTGTCCCATCTGTTCGATGCGGTGGTGGCGGTTGATAGCGATGGCAGGGTAACTTACTGGAACAGCATTGCGGAGGACTTGTACGCCATCCCGGCAAGTGAGGCGATCGGCCGGAAGCTTTGTGAGCTGTACCAGCAGGTCTGGCTTGGATCCCATGATGAACGTGATTACGAAAACGACTTGGCGACGAAGGGATATTGGACGGGAGAGAATATTCACATCAAGAAGAACGGTGAGAGAGCATACGTGAGATCATCAGTAAGCGTGATAAGGGACGAGAACGGCGTGCAGACAGGAATGGCGACTGTGGTCCGAGACCGAACCAAACTGTGGCAAGCGGAGCAAGAAGTGAAGCTGCTCAACGAGAGACTGAGGCAACAGGCAGAGGACAGGTTAAGGGCCACTGATGCCAGCTTCCGTACGGCAATCACCAGCAGCGCAGATGGAATGGTGGTCGTCCGCAAGGACGGAGTCATTCGTTTTGCGAACCCGGCAGCCGCCAGGCTGCTTGGGAGGGAGCCAGGAGAGCTGGTGGGAACGTTGTTCAGGTTTCCATTAAACGAAGGAACCGAGATCGAGATGACTAACCAGAACGGTGAAGAAGCTATAGCCGAGATGCGCATCGTGGAGTTGGACTGGGAGGGCGCTCCAGCGTACTTGGCTACTCTTCGTGATGTCACCAGAAGGAAGAAGGGTCTGCTGGCGCTGCAGGAGAGTGAGACTAGGCTAAGGCTGCTGTTGGACCAGATACCATGCGTGTCGTGGACTTTGGACACCAGGCTGAGATTCACGTCGTTTACGGGTTCGGCAATGGAGGCCTACAAGGTGACTCCAGACCAGATGCTGGGGCTGAGTCTGGCCGATTACTTCAAGGAAGAGGATGTGGACTTCGTTCCTTATGTGGTGCACCGCCAGGCATTGCAGGGCACACCGGCAACATATGAGTTGAGTCTGGGCCGGCGCACCTTCTACGGCCGCGTCGAGCCGCTCAGAGACGCTGATGACCGCATCGTCGGCGTCGTCGGTGTGGCCTTCGACATCACCGACCGAAAGCTGGCTGAGGAGCAACTCCGGAACCTCTCGCACCGCCTGGTTTCGGCGCAGGAGAATGAGCGCCGCAAGATTGCCCGGGAACTGCACGACGAGGTAGGGCAGTCTCTCACCGCACTCAAGCTATGCCTGGATAAGATTTCGCTGTCAGGCTCTGGCGTAGACGGCTCCGAGCTGGGCGAAGCACGCAAGGCACTGCGTGAGCTGATGGCGCAGGTCCGGAGCATGTCTCTGGAGCTCAGGCCGACCATGCTGGACGACCTTGGCCTCCTGCCGACGTTGTTATGGCACTTCAAGCGCTATACGGCGCAGACCAAGATACACGTCAACTTCAAGCACCGCGGGCTTCGCAGAGACCTGCCTCAGGACACATCCACTGCCGCCTACCGGATCGTGCAGGAGGCGCTGACCAACGTGGCGCGATATGCCAAGGTCGAAGAGGTGCTGGTAGTGATACGTGCCGAATCCGATGCACTTCTCGTGGAAGTGGAGGACCATGGCGTTGGCTTTGATGTTGAAAAAGTGGCTTTCGCAAGCACGGGACTGAGCGGTATGCGGGAGCGTGCGCTATCGTTAAACGGCAAGCTGCTGGTACAATCAAAGCCGGGGGAAGGAACCTGTGTTATAGCGGAGCTGCCCCTGCCAAGGAGAAGCGCACAGCGAAGAAGGAGCAAAGAGAACGATAAGCGTAGTTCTGGCTGATGACCATAATGTAGTGAGGCAAGGGCTGCGGACTTTGCTGGAGGGGCAACAGGATATTAGCGTCGTCGGAGAAGCTGCCGATGGCGCGGAAGCGACCCAACTGGTGGAACGCCTGCAGCCGAACGTGCTGGTGGTGGACATCATGATGGGCGGCATGAATGGGATAGAGGTCACGCGGTACGTGAAGAAATTGTCACCAAAGACGCGCGTGGTGGTTCTGTCGATGCACGCTGACGAGGGGTATGTCATGGAGGCTCTCAGGGCTGGGGCGAAAGCGTATGTTCTCAAGGACTCGATAGCGGACGATCTTCTTCATGCCATACGGGAGGCGGTTCTCGGCCGCCGCTACCTGAGCCCGCCGCTGTCGGAGTATGTCATCGAGGGCTACCTGCAAAAACAGGAAGGCACGGCGCTCAAGCCTCACGAGAGGCTGACGGTGAGAGAGCGCGAAGTCTTACACATGTTGGCACAGGGTATGAGCAATTCCGAAATAGCCGCCCGGCTCTCGGTAAGCCGGCGGACGGTCGAGGTTCACCGCGCCAACGTGATGCACAAGCTCGGTCTCCACAACCAGGTCCAATTGCTCCGCTACGCCATCGAGGCAGGGATCGTACCACCAGGCAAGTGACGGAGCATCCCGCATCGGAGCGGAGCGGGCTCCCGCTGGCCCGTGACCGGCGGCAGCCCTGTCTGCTGAGCCGCGGCAGTTCAAAAGACCGCAACTAGAATAAGTAGCCCCCACATCCCCCACCTAAGTAGTCTCCCCAATACCCCTCGAACTGCATGCCTGCCACAATACTGGCATGAGTTGCAGGCGCGGTAGTGCTTCACCCTCCGGGCATATGCGGACATGGGGATGGAGGCGCGACGATGAAGGCGGCGGGGGCTTGTATCCGGATGCCTGGAGATGGGTCCGGGCCGCGCCTGCAACACGAAGGGAACTGGCTGTTCTCGGCACTGGCAAGGATTGGAGAGAGAGGCACTGAAATGAGTCAAACGACACTCCTCGCGACGAAGGCATGCAACGAGGCGAAGAAGGCACGGATCGGTCACTCTCCGAAGCGCGATGAGGATACATTCCGCAGGGTTGAGCGCACTTTGAATGACGTGGCCATAGACGTCGGGGCTCTGATCGATGCAGTCTGTTGCCGTTGCGGAGACTGGGTCGATTGGCAGCACTACCGTCCTCTTCCCGGAATACGTCCGAACGGTAGCGCAGCCTCGGATTACATCATCCGTCTTGCGTTGCTGGATGACATCTTTGGCTTGCGTAGTGGCGGCTACATGGAAATGCGTGCATCACTTGAGGGGCGGATCATCGAAATCTACGGAGGATACTACGACGCCTATGACGAACCAGAGCCGGTCATCGACGGATCATTGCGGTGGGATGAAGTGAGCCATCAGAGGTTGGGACAGGTACTCCTGTGGATGTATGACCGGATCATACAGGCGCACATGGCGCGAGAGATGTCTGAAGACACCCTGGTGTGCCTCCCGGCGGCGTCTTGGGCCATGTCCACAGTGCAGGCAACTCGTGATTTGGACGGTGGGGCATGCCTGAAGGCAGTTGGCATCAGGTGAAGCAGTCGTGATGCCGGCGTCTGGGCCAAGACAACAGAGAAAGGATACGAGATGACGATGCAACTGACTCAAACACGTGGGAGCACGGCTAAGCCGTTGTCAGCATCGCATCCGGATATACCGAGGAAGGGGAAGCAGAGGGTCATGGCCTCAATGCCTGCGGCATCTGGGGCAGACATCGGCGCCTCGGCAGAACACGCTAGTGGCTTGGGATGTTCCCATTATTGGATCATCGACTTTGCGTTGGGTCCACTCAGCAAGGGGACATGCAAGGTATGTGGTGAGGAGAGACTGTTCAGAAACCAACTACGGTGGGAAGAGATCGCGCCGGCGAGAGCTGTGGACGACAGGCATAAGGCAGACGAGAGCTCGGATCCGGCGCAGGCGAGGGAATATCATCCTTCTCTGCTACCACGAAGTAGATACGGGACATCTGTGGTGGGGTAGCTGGCCGGGACGCAGAGTCTTGATGTGATCAAGGCTGGCCATTCAGGAGGCAAATGACGATGGGCGCGCTGGTGAAGAACGCGGAGGCGGCGCAACCATTGGAGCGCAAGGCGCGAGTCTATGTACTAGTGACCGTAGCGGAGGGATTGTCTGCAGACGTTGCCTCCGTTCTGCGCCGCAGGGCCGGTGTCGTTGCGGCCGACGTTGTCGAGGGAGAACCAAGCGTCATCATGGTCGTTGAGGCCGAGCACAGACTCCGGCTGGCGCATTTGACCATACAGGCGTTGAGTGCGGTAGAGAAAGCGACAGTTGGGCTGCACCTGATGCCCGCCGAGTCGTGTTAAAGGCGAGCGATTGCAGCACCAATGCTGATGGACCGAGGAGGACGAAGATGGCGATATCCCGGACTTACGGAAAGCTGATTATCCCCATGATAGGCGACAACGAACCCGTTTTCATTCTGCGCGGACAGGACATTCTGGCGCAGTCTGCCATCGAGATGTACCGGCTTCTGGCAGAAGCCCACGGATGCAAAGTGGCCGATGCGTTGGCCGGTGAGATCAACAACTTCCGGGAGTGGCCTGGCGAAAAGAGGTTGCCTGCATGGCCGCCTCCGGGTATGCCGGACCCGAAGGGCCGCCACGAGCGTGCCCCCAAAATGCGTGGACCGTGGAAGTAGGTACAAGGACGAGTTTGGTGTTAGACGGGAAGCGAATTGCGATCTTGGTAGAGCAGGATTTTGAGGATTCCGAGCTCACGGAGCCCCTCCGGGCGATGAAAGCGGCCGGGGCCAGGGTGATGCTCGTTGGAAGCGGGCTTCAGAAGACTTACAAAGGCAGGCGGGGAGTGGCCGAAGTCAAGGTGGACGCCGATGCCGACCAGGTCAGAGCCGACTACTTCGACGCCATCATCATCCCTGGCTCCGGACAAGATGCGGTTGCACAAGTCCATGATTGATCTAGTGAGGAAGGGACATGATTTGGGCCGGTTGGTGGCTGCCATTTGCCACGGTCCGCAGCTCCTCATCTCCGCCGAAGTGGTGAGAGGGCGAAGGGTAACCTCGTGGCCTTCCATTGCCATAGATCTGAAGAATGCGGGAGCTATCTGGGTCGACGAGATGGTGGTTCGGGATGGTAACCTGATCACCTCGCGTCAACAGGCCGACATCCCCGAGTTCAACGAAGCGGTTCTGCAAGCTCTGCAGGAGCAATAGGAGACAGCCTGGGTTCATTGAAAGAAGGAGGTATCAGATGAACTACGCCGCAAGAGAGTTCGGCAGTCTCATCGGCATGAAGGGCTTCAGTGAGACTCTGCTGAAGAACCACTTCACCCTGTACCAGGGGTACATCACCAATACGAACAAGCTCACGGATCTATTGACCCGGATGTTGAAGGACGGCAAGACCAGCACACCGGAGTACGCTGAGTTGAAGCGGAGACTGGGCTTCGAATTCAACGGAATGCGGCTTCACGAGTACTACTTCGAGAATCTGGGGGGCAAGACATCTCTGGGGAAATCACCCGCGCTGGCCAAGAGACTGGCGGATGCCTTTGGCAGCCAGGATGCTTGGCTGAAGGATTTCAAAGCTGTCGGTTCCATGCGCGGCATAGGCTGGGCCATCCTTTACCAGGATGCCATGACTGGCAGCCTGTTCAACCAGTGGATCAACGAGCATGAAACGGGTCATCTGGCTGGCTGCAAGCCCCTGCTGGTCATGGACGTCTTCGAGCATGCCTTCATGACCGACTACGGCCTGAAACGGGCCGACTACATCGAGGCTTTCTTCAACAACGTGAATTGGGAAGCAGTCACGACTCGCCTTGGCTAGCGTCGCTGGGAAGCGGAGCGCACAACGGGCAGAGGCACAGACATTAGGAGGAGGTGTGACGTGGTAATGGAGAGATGGCGGCCCCGATCATTGCTAACCTGGAATCCCGCAGAGGAGATGGAGCGTCTTCTTGAAGACCCCTTTCTTTCGCAATGGCCACTTCTCAGGGTGGGGTGGGGAAGGACACCCCGTCATGAGATGGCATGGGCACCTGCTCTGGAAGTGTATGAGAAGGACAACAACTTCGTTGTCAAGGCAGAATTGCCCGGCGTGAAGAAAGAAGACGTCGATGTCTCCATCACAGGAGATACCTTGACCATCAAGGGCCAGAAGAAGGCATCGAAGGAGATCAGGGACGAGGACTACTATCGGTGCGAGTCTCAGTACGGCTCTTTCTCACGCACCATCACCTTGCCCGCGGCAGTGGATACCAAGAAGATCGAAGCCACCTATGAGAACGGTGTTCTCGAGATTCATGTGCCGAAGGCCAAGGAGGCGGTCCCCACCAGGGTGGAGATAAACGTCAGATAGCGTGAATAATGTCTGGTTCGTGCTCCGCTTCCCGCGCTCAACGGTACGCTTGGCGACTGCTGCAGGAATCTGACAGGTGGGTCCGGCAGAAGGAGGAGAAGATGCTGCAGGGTGGAGTGTCTATCGGTAGATATTTCGGCATACCTGTAAGACTGCACTGGTCCTGGTTCATCGTGTTCATACTGGTGACCTGGATGCTGGGAGCATACTACTTCCCGGACTCATATCCCAACTGGGACCGGGCCACTCAGTGGGGGATCGGCGCGGCCACCAGTGTGCTGTTCTTCGCTTCGGTCCTGGCTCACGAGTTGGCCCACAGCCGAGTGGCGCAGGCCGCCGGCATGACAGTCAAATCCATTACCTTGTTTGTCTTCGGCGGGGTATCGCAGATCGGCCAGGAACCAGGGCGTCCGAGTGTTGAGTTTCGGATGGCGATCGCCGGTCCTGGTACCAGCCTGCTGCTCGGGGCCGCTTTCTGGGGCATCTTCTTCGCCACGAGACATTCCGTTGAACCCCTATCAGGGTTGGCCTACTGGCTCGGATACATCAATATCTCGCTGGTAGCCTTCAACCTGATCCCTGGATTCCCACTCGATGGGGGACGCGTGCTGCGCTCCATTCTCTGGTGGCGTTCCGGCAACGTCAGAAGCGCCACCAGGACCGCATCGGACATTGGCAGGGGGGTAGGATTCCTCTTCATCTTCGGCGGCATCGCCCTGATATTCCTCAACCGGAGCTATTGGCTGAGTGGTATCTGGCTGGCTCTGATCGGCTGGTTCCTGGACAACGCCGCAGTAGGAAGCTATCGCCAGGTGGCTCTTCAGGATATGCTCCAGGGTCACACCGTCAGCGAAGTGATGAGCCGGGACTGCCAGGTCATCTCTCCGTCAACTACCGTGGAACAGACAGTCAACGACTACATCCTCAAGCTGGGCAGTCGATGTCTCCCGGTGGTCGAGGATGGACATACCCTGGGAATAGTGACGCTCAACAACGTCAAGAGCATGGCGCGCGAGCTTTGGCCAATCAGAACTGTGAGGGAGGCAATGATGCCTCTAGATAAGGCCAAATCAGTGGGACCAAACGATGGTCTCTCCAAAGCAATGCAACTCTTGAACGATGAGGACCTCAACCAACTGCCAGTGATGGAGGGGAACAGCATCGTCGGCATGGTGGGGCGGGACAACTTGCTTTCGTTCATCCATGCCCGTGCAGAGTTGGGGATGTAGAAGGGCAGCAGGATGTTAAGGACAAAGAGAGTCTATGAGAAGAGGGAGCCGGGCGACGGAAAGAGAATACTGGTGGATAGGCTCTGGCCACGCGGTCTGACGCGGCAGAAAGCCGCAATCGATGAATGGCTGAAGGATCTGGCCCCCAGTGATGACCTGCGGCAATGGTTCGGGCACGAGCCAGAGAGGTGGCCGGAGTTCCAGCGAAGGTACACTGAAGAGCTGTTGTCGCCAGACAGGGCCAAGCTTCTGGACAAGGTTGTCTGCATGGCCCGTGAAGGCAACGTTACTATCGTCTACGCTGCAAGAGACATTGAACACAACAATGCCAAGGTTCTGGAGGAGGTCCTGGAGTCAGTCGCAGCGGTCCGGTAATGAGACCGGCCTGGGAAGGAGGTCATGGTGGCAGTATCAGGCAAGTATGGGAAGATCAGTATCCCAAAGGTAGGCGCAGACGAACCGGTGTTCATTCTGCGGGCACAGGACAAACTGGCGGTGAGCGCACTGGAGATGTATCTGGCGCTGGCGTCATCTCACGATCGTCCAGTGGCGCACAGCCTCCTGAAAGAGATCGAGGCCTTCAAGAAATGGCCTACCAAGAAGATGCCCGACTAGGCGGGCTGCCGCCGGTGCTCCAGTAGGTCAGAAAGGAGGAGACCGATGGCTGATTTCAAGGAGTTGCTGAAGGTTGATGACTTGAAGAATGGTCAGATGAAGGCTTACACAACCGAGGGGCGTGAGGTTCTCGTAGCCAGGGTCGGTGGCGAATTCTTCGCCGCCGACAACCGTTGCCCGCACTTTGGAGCCAAGCTCGCTGAGGGGAAGCTGGATGGCACCGTGCTCACCTGCCCAAAGCACGCTTCTCAGTTCGACCTCAAGGATGGCCACGTGGTCAGATGGACCGATTGGTCCGGCGTGAAACTGGGAATCGCCAAGGTATTCAAGTCTCCCAGGCCGCTGGTTGTGTACGCCACAAAGGTTGAGGGAGACAAAGTCCTCGTCCGGCCTACCTGAGACAGCAGGTATGATGCAGTGCACCTGACAACTCCCAGTCCCTCCAGCAGGTTTCAGATTCTTCGACCGCCGGGAACGGTAGCACGCTTCATCTTCGCCTTCTCGAGCTTCTTCCCAACGGTCGCCAAATTCCCCTATGTGATCTGAACCACTTCAGACCATCGACTTTCGTCGTGCCTGTTAGAGGTCTGTCGCTAGGCCGTCTGCGTAGACAAGAAAACCTGTATGCCCATGTGCGAGATCTGATCGGTCACTGTCTCAATAGCGTCAATGTGTCTGTCCTCATCATTGAGTATGCCCTCGAGAATCTCCCTGGTGGCGTAGTCTTTCTCATCGCCACATACCAGAATGGAAGCGTTGTACCCCTTGATGGCAACAGCCTCAGCATCATGGTCATTGTCGAACATCTTCGGGACATCTGCCCCGATATGCAGCGGCCTCAGCTCACTTACAATCGGCCTGCCCTCAAGGAAGATAATGCGGCTGATGAGCTTCTCAGCATGCTTCATCTCTTCGATGGCTCGCTTCTGGATCATTTCGTGGAGCTTGCCGTAGCCCCAGTTGTCGCACACTTCGGCATGGACCATGTACTGATTGACAGCGGTCAACTCATCGGCCAGAAGGGAATTCAGTGCCTTGATTACCCTTGGTGATCCTTTCATGCTCACTCCTCCATTCCAAAGTGGCTCTTTCCGAGCCACATTACCAGTATTCCAGGGTAGGAAGGGCAAAGACATTGGCAAATCTACCTAGATCGAGCTCGTGGAGGATACGTAGTTCTTCTTGACAGTCCTGAATAGTCGGAGCCTCGATCCCAGCAACAGCGATTACTCCGCGTGAGCTATGCAATCACGTGGATTGCTCAGAGCGAGACCGGTCCCCGGAACTTCTTCAGCAGCAGGGCCTTGGCATAGTCGTTCACCAAGAGGCACACGAATGCCGAATAGCCCATAATTGCCAGAGTCCATGCCGGGCTTATAGGAGCGAGGTCATGGACGCCGAACCTTGAGATCAGGAACACGGCTGCGACGGCTGCCAAGACCGAGAGCACCAGCGTCTTGCTGGGCGTGGAATCCCAGAACCGCCCGCGCTCCCTCACAGTGAGCAGGGTGAAAAGCGATGCGAACACCAGGAAGTCAAAGACCGCCGTATAGAGTTGGCTAATGTCATCGCGCAGTCCGAGCCGGTAGAAGCCAACATAGATCAGCAGCATGCCCTGGCCTGCCACCAGAAGGCCCAGAGATACGCCCACCTTGACCAGCCACCCGATGTCCCATCTGTCTGGCTTCGTGGAATACCTGACATTGTCTGTTGATATCGAGAGAGTAGCGAAGTCCGTAAGGAAGAGGAAGAGAACCATGCTGAAGACTGAGACCACATAGTCGCCAGTCACTACGAAACCCACCACAGCCAAGACCACCACCAGAAACGTCTTCACAATCTTGTTCAGGGTCCAAGTGACTATCCTCTGGTGTATCCTTCTTCCGGTCTTGACGAGATCCACGATACCCTTCAGTCCCCCAGTGGTCAGGACCACGCCGGCAGCTTTCTTCGCCACGTCCACGGCGTTGCTCGTCGCTATGCCGACTTCGGCTTGCCTCAGGGCCGGAGCATCATTGACTCCATCGCCGGTCATCCCGACTACATGGCCTCTTCTCTGAAGAGTCTCCACAATCAGATGCTTGTCTTCCGGATAGACCTCAGCAAACCCGTCAGCCTCTGCGACCGTCTGCACAACCCTGTTCTCGTCGGCTACATCCCTTAGTTCTGTCATGGTCTTGATTCCATGCCTCAGGCCGATCTGCTCCGCCACTCCTTGCGCTATGGGCAAAGCATCTCCAGTCAGCATCTTGACAGAGATCCCAAGGCTTTGGAGTTCACGCACCAGTCCCGATGAGTCCGGCCTGGGTGTGTCGTAGAGAGCAGCAACACCCGCTAATCTGACGTCCGTTGTTGAGCTGCCTTCGGCAACGGCTATCAACCGATGGCCTTTGGCCGCAAGGGCGTCGACATCACTCTGGATTCTTGCCAACTCCTGCTCGCCCTGCCGGCAGATCGGCACTATGACATTCACAGCGCCCTTGAATACGAACACTCTCTGGCCGTCCTTCATTGCCACTGCTTCCGTTCTCCTGGTGGACGCATCGAAGGGTGTGAATTCTTTCTGCAGGTAGTCAGAGAGTGGCGCTCGAACGCCTTTCGCCGCCGCCAAGAAAGCCATGTCGATTGGATCCCGGTCTGCTTCTTGTGAAGCCAGCGCACCATACAACAGAACGTCTTCCGTGCTATGGCCCCCCACAGTCTTCACATCAATGATCGATAGACTGTTCAAGGTAAGCGTGCCAGTCTTATCGACGCAGATGGCATCCATGGTGGCGGCATCTTCTGTAGCACTCAATCGGGTGACGAGGACCGCCCTCCTTGCTAGCTCCGAGGAGCCCAACGCCATGGTGATGACGAACAGTGTCGGAAGCGCCACGGGTATAGCCGACACCAGGAGGACGGCGGTCAGAGGGAGTATCTCGACCACGTCTGTGTGCTCAATGGCCGCCAGGATCAACCCAAGTGCCAGCAGAGAGGCCACCATGATGAGGAGCCACCTGACGACTCTGGAAGTCACCTCTTCCATGTGCAGTCTCGGCTTTGCCAGTTGTACAAGCTCAACAGTCCGTCCCAGGCGGGTCCGTATGCCCGTCGCAAGCACGATCGCTGTGGCTTCCCCCTTCTTCACCGTTGATCCCGCCAGAACCGCGTCGCCTGCGACCTTGCCGACCGTCAGTGACTCCCCGGTGAGAGAGGACTGATCCACTTCGAGGCCACCTTCCGCCAACTTGGCATCAGCAGGCACAAAGTCTCCGGCCCGCAGCCTGAGCACATCCCCGGGGACGACCTCCCTTGCCGGGATAGCAAGCCATTCTCCGTCTCTTTTCACCCTCGCTTTGATCTCCAGTCTCCGCTTCAGCACTTGAAGGGCAGCATTGGCCCTGTTCTCCTGAAAGAAGCCCAGGGCTGCGTTGAAGAACAGGAGACCAAGTATCAGGTAGAACTCCAGATGTTTGCCCAGGAACCAGGTAAGCACCAGGGCTGCTTCCAGCATCCAGGGGGTTATGCCCCAGAACCTCATGGCGAATAGAAGAGCGGGGTTGGCCTTCTTCTCGGGAACCTCGTTATACCCATGCCTTGTGAGGCGCTCGCGAACCTCTCGGGAAGTGAGCCCCGCGTTCACATCTGTTGCAGTCTCAACATCACTGATTTGCATGGATCTTCGCCGTCCGGCCCAGACGTGACCTGACTGAAGAGCGTCAAGGCATTGTGAAAGCCAGGCCATGCCAACAAGTCAGTGCCTAGGTGGCCACCACGGCCGCTTTGGCTGGCCGCAGCATGACGAATCCGCCCGCGCACAGCGCGATGCCCACAATAATCATGAATATTCCCGTAGCCAGCACGACAGTGGCCAGCCCGAAGCCTGTCACTGCGAGATACAGGTAGTTCTCCAGGTTCAGGGCCTGCATGTATGTCACCTGTTTGGGATCATCGGGGTTGAACTGCCCTCCGCCCAGAACCTCGTTGTAGGTGCCGAAGTTGTTGTGGCGGTGCTCTCTTATGGTGTCAGCAGCCTTCTGAGCTTCAGCCGCAGAATCGACCAGTTCTCCTTTGGCAACCTGATCGGCACTCAGGCCGAGAGTGATCTTCTCAGCACGCATTTGATCCTTCATCCAATTCGCCTTGACCTGCGCCTGCACGACAAAGCCTGCTCCAATCCCGATGCCCGCCAGACCGATGGCAATTACCACTACTGCCAGGATGCGATTTAGCTTCAACATGTCTCTTCCCTCCTCCGAATGTCGATCCTCTGCCGTGTTTCTTGATATTCCATAGCTGATCAAAGGCGTCCCGCCTGGAAGCAGCAGCACCGCTTGCCAGCGCGACAGACTCCGGTGCCATCAAGATAAGCTGTCCATTTCCACTCCCCACTACGCCACCTTGTCAGTCGAAGCCAGGCTCTGGAGATATCGTAGGTTCTGGAGGTATCGATGCGCCTGGAGAGCGGCCTTCGCCCCCTCTGCGGCGGCTATCACTATTTGCTTGTCCAAGACGTCGGTCACATCTCCAGCAGCGAACAGGCCCGGGACAGCGGTCTCACAGTTTCGGTTCACCTCGATTTCGCCGAATTGATTGACTCCCGTCAGGTCCTTCGCCAGCTCCGAGGCGGGTACTCGCCCGATCTCGACAAAGACCCCTCCCACGCGCACCTCATCTCGGCGGCCGCTTTGCCGGTCTCTGATCTTGACCCCCTCTACCAGCTTCGAACCATTGATCTCCGTTACCTCCGCTTCGAGAAACGCTGTGAAATTGGAGGCGCTCTTCAGCCTGTCGAACACCAGTGGGTCTCCGGTGATCTTCGTGGGGGAGACCAGGAAGACGTGATCAGCGATGCTGATCAGGTCGCGCGCTGCCTCCAGCGCCGAGTTCCCTCCGCCGACGACAGCCACTGCCTGCCCGCTGAAGAGGGGAGCATCGCATGTCGCGCAATAGGACACCCCCCTGCCTCTCAATCTCTCTTCCCCCGGGACATTCAGCAGACGGGGATGTTTCCCAGAGGCCAGTATGAGTGCCTGCGCCTGGAGTGTTTCGCCTCCGGCCGTTCGAACCTGGAACGTGCCGTTTGACCTCTCCAGCGCCGTCACCTCCTCTCCAATCATCTGGTCTATCGGAAAGAGCTTCACTTGGTCATCGAACTTCCGCATCAACTCGGCACCCTCGATGAACTGGTAACCCATGTAGTTCTCGATCTTCGAGGACCATATCGCCTGTCCGCCGATGTCCTTGCTCACCAGCAGCGTCTTGAGCCTTTTCCTGGCGGCGTAAACTGCCGCAGTCATCCCCGCTGGCCCCGCACCAATGATCATTACTTCATGCATGAGACACCTCCACGAGTCTGGCCCTGCACTCCGCAGACTGCAGGTGCCGATAGCGCGATCCCGCCTGCAGACAGTGTCCTCGGTTCCTCGCTCGGGCGGTATTCGCATGTCTACTTAACCTCAGGGTGTGTACAGTACTTATTCCGTGTGCCAGTCGGGGCAGCTTTCCCTCGCCATACACTGGCCGGAGAACAGCGTGTCACGCGAGAGCGTCAAGTCAGTTGATTCCACACCATCCAACTAAGCACAAATACGTATGGCTTCCTGAAACCGCAGAGCGTATCGTTCTGGTTGATGCCGCAGAGTCTCTCTCATGGACTCCGCAGCCTCCATTATTGGAGGAGGAAGTAGTCGGCTGCAGCATCGCAGTCGCCCAGACTGGCAGCCTTCGTGTGGGAGAGGATGGGATGCGGACGCAACGAACACGGTATAGTGCGCGGGAATGCCATTCGATCGCAGGAGGCACACAGTGAAAGTGAGGGTGAACAGAGGGTTGTGTATCGGCGTCGGCAACTGCGTGGCGCTCGCCCCAAGGGTCTTCAGGCTGGACCTGCAGAACAAAGCAGTGGCCAATGATGATTCCATGGTGGAGGAGCAGGTGCTCTGGGATGCCGCTCAGAGCTGTCCGGAGAACGCCATCATTCTCGAGGACGACCAAGGGCGCCAGTTGTATCCCTGAGTGTGATGTCTGCATGACCTGGCAAGCATGAGTTGCGGGGGCAATCATGGAGTCTGTGATGCTGCAATCGTTGAGATCAGGGCATGCTGAACTTAAGAAGGCCGCCAATGAGGTGGGCCAGGTTGGTGAAGCTGCACAGCCGGTGGTGGCAACACTCCATCCGCATTTCGTGAAGGAGGAAGAATACATCTTGGCACCGCTCGGTATTCTGTCCCCTTTGGCGCAACCTATGGTGACTGCGGACATGCAGGCTGCTCTCAGGATGACCGATCGGTTGCAAGCGGATTCCGGAGATATGCTTGAGGAGCATAGGGCGATCGTCGCCCGCCTCGAGCGGCCCACCGATCCAGCCGGGGAGGAGCGCAACTGAGCCTGCGTTCGGTTTGCCGGGTAACTGGTACTCCCTGCCTAGATGGAAGAGGAGATACTGTAGCCGGCTGCCATACCCAGCGGCGAATACCTCGGACTCTGGGAGAACCAGTGGGCAGATACTGCCCCGTTTCGAGCAGTGTTCTGCAGTGTTGCGATTGCGGCTTGTCGAGGACAAGTGAGCGGTGATCGGAGGCTGAGCCTTTGTTGAGTGAGACAGAGAGTCAATAGGGAGGTCTTGTCCATTGCAGTCTAAGCTAGTGTTGAAACGGTTTGAGTTCGTCAGGCACACTTGGTTCCTGGTTCTGGCTGTTGGCCTGGCTATCTTTGTGGCCATGGATGCCGCTTTCATTATCACGCTCAACCCCAGACTCCTCCCCACCGTACTCCTTCTTGGTGCGTCTCTGATTCCAGCGACGTTTGTCATCTACGTCTATCAGCGTGTCCAGGCGAGAGAAGTCCCGTTGTCTGCACTTGCCACAGTCGCCTTCCTCGGTGGTGCGCTTGGGCTTCTAGTGGCTGGCCTGCTGGAGTATGCCACTTTGCGCCAACTTGGCATCTTCCGTCTGCTCGGCGTTGGCCTGATTGAGGAAAGCGCCAAGTTGATCTTCCCTCTGGTCGTGTATTTCCGCGGCCACTATCGCTCGGAGGCTGATGGGCTCCTCTTTGGGGTTGCCAGCGGGATGAGCTTCTCGGCCATGGAGAGCATGGGCTATGGGCTGGCAGCTTTCCTCCAGAACAACGGGGGCATTGGGGCCCTTGAGGAAACGCTGCTTCTGCGCGGACTGCTGGCACCGATCGGACACGCGGCATGGACCGGTTTGGTCTGTGCCGTGATCTGGCGAGAGCGCCAGCGGGCCGGACACATGACTCTGAACTTGGCCGTGGCGGCCGCATTCCTGACGGCCGTCTTGCTGCATACCTCGTGGGATACCCTGGGCTCCTTGACCAGCCGCTTGTCGATCACCTGGGTAGGATTTGACTTTGCGGGGTTGGCTGTCGTTGGTACCCTCAGCCTAGCTCTCCTTATCTGGCGCATGCGCAAGGCCGGAGTGAGGCACCCGTTGCACGCCCATGGCGGCTAGCGGGGCTTCAGGGCATGTTTCTCCACCCATTCGGCCACGAGTGGGATATCTCTGCCATAGCTGGCAGCGACCACTTGACATCCACTCAGAATCTCGGCTTCACCCCAAGCGTAACCATCCGGGGTTGACGGCTAAGTAATCTCCACAACCCGCGTTTACGTAGCCTTGCCAGTGCAACCCGCTGTCCCACCATGCTAACCTGCTTTCACCCTATTCTCCCCATTTCGGGCGGTCGAACCAGCTGTAAGGTTTCATGGCAAACGATGGTGGACATCAGTGGGACACAAGGCTGGAGAGGCCGCCCTCCCGCCTTCTATGAACTCCAGACAGGGCGGGGGAGACATTGGCTGGGCTTGGTGTTGAGCTCTTGCGGACCTGTTCGTAGGGCCGCCGCCCCAGCCCGATATGGGGAGCCATTAGGCACAAGAGTCCTGGTCGAGGGAAAGGTTCCCTATAATGGATACATCTGAGGGATGTTAGAGATGACCCAAGGCAAGAGACGAGTCTGGCGTGTCTGCGATGCTCCCGATGGCTTGACGCCGAAGGACCTCTTGGCGAAGGAGACGCGGTGCAGAGCAAGGGACGCTGAAAACTGGAAGGCCGACCTGCGGGAGAAGTGCGGCGGGATGTCCCTTGATGAGATCGCGGCTAATTACGGAGTGCGGATCAAGACTCTCCCGTTCGCCTCTTGGCAACGGGATGCGAGAGGCCGCTACAGGCGGTTGTTCGATGGCCCGGAGTCTCACGTCATTCACCTGGCCGAAGACCTCAGTCCAAAGGAGCGGGAGGAAGTGCTGGCGCACGAACTGGGTCACTTCTTCCTTCGTCACGGGGAACTCCGTCATAGGTGGATGGTTGACCAAACCGGGAAGAGGGAATGGAGGCTCTACCGTCGCAACGAGCCTGAATGGGAGACCGAAGCCGAGGAGTTCGGGAAGTTCCTCATATCTCTAGCCAGGAGGAGATCAAGAAGCGCATCAGCTAGGACAGCTCGATGGGGTGGCTTGCGCAATGGCAGATGAGGCAGTCAGGACATGACTAGCTTGCCATCCCGAGGCTGCATCCGACAACTTCATGCCTACTGCCTGCTGCTTACAGTAACCCATCGTGTAACTTGCTCGCCGCGCTTAGGTGATTGTGGAGGCGACTTCACGAGAGGGGTAAATCGAGTGAAGCAAAGCACAAGCCATTGGAAGAATCGGCCTTGTGGGAAAGGTGTGAACCTACAGAGAATCCACCGCACATCGTGCTGACAACCCACAAACATCAGCCTGGCTTGACATATCGGTCCATCTTGGAGCAGAGGTGAAGTTCTATGCCATGTTCAACCAATACCTTTTCGATGGCACTTGGTATCTCCATGAGAGAATTGAACTTGTATCCGCGCGTAGGTTTGATACCATGGGCATCATTTCTGACGATCCTGACTTCGCCTCTTGTCCAAGCATGCTTTGGCCAAATTTGCCCCTTATTGGCAAATCCATACGTCCAGAAACAGACTTTCAATTCGATCATGCGCTCACCCTGCTTCGCCTTATGGTAGACTCGATTTGCCATAGCTTCACCCTCCCAACATATCTCCTTTGAGATTCTCGGACGGCAGGCTGACAAGATTTTTCCCGCCGTCAGCGTATTAGTATACTGCAGGAGACGAGTACAAGAGAGTTGTTCTGCGGCATTCGGTAACTGAGCATCATCATGCAACGTCCCGCTGGAGTGTGTGGCGCCGGGAGCTGATGGGATGTGCGCTACCGACCTTGAGCCGGAGAACATAATAAGGCAGATCGCCAGCCGTGCTGGTCGAGAGCCGCGAACCTCTTCCTGAGCTCTCTCTACCACTTGCGCTTGTCGACTGCAATTTCAAACGCAAGAGGGCAGCGCCTACAGCGACCTTGAAAACTGATTGGCCATCCTGTTGGTGCCAGGACAATTCGACTTCAGCCGAGACTTGCGCTGAGGCTGTCATAGCTGTCTCTTATACACATCTCCGAGC